>JALFAW010000022.1 GCA_022773305.1 Spirochaetia bacterium | reverse complement strand
CCTTTTGCAGTAGAATCATATTTTGTCAAAATCACGGCATCCACACCAACTGCTTCATTAAAAACTTCAGCCTGACGCAAAGCATTCTGACCTGTTGTTGCATCAAGAACAATAATTTTTTTGTAACAGCCCTGATCTGCTTTTTGTGTACAAATTTTATCGATTTTTTGCAACTCGCGGACAAGATTTTCTTTATTATGAAGACGCCCTGCCGTATCAGCCAAAACAATTCCAGGTCCTTTTGATTTTAAAGCATCAGCAGCATCAAAAACAACAGCAGAAGGGTCTGAACCATGCTGATGACTTACAACACGCACTCCAATTTTTTCACCATGCATTGCAAGCTGTTCAATTGCAGCCGCACGAAAAGTATCTGCACTAGCCAATATCACATTTTCATTTCCTTGATTTTTATAATAATTTGCAATTTTTGCAACACTTGTAGTTTTTCCAACTCCATTTACACCTAAAACCATCCAGACATTTATTTTGTCTTTTTCAGGCTGCAAATCAATTGACTTAACATTCTGTAAAAGCAAATCTCTTAATTTTTTCAGGATTTCATTTTGTTCGGTTATTTTCTCTTTTGAACAGATTGTTTCTAGTTCTTCTACAATTGTATATGAAGTTTTTGCACCAATATCACCTTCAACAAGCAAATCAGTTAACTCATCATAAAAATCATCGTTGATTTTTTTTCCTTTTCCAAACAAACTCTTTATTTTTTCAGCAAATTTATTTCCCATCTTATCACCTTTTTTTTAAGTTTAAGTTTTATTGTATTATAGTAGTTTCATCATCCTTTTCATTTAAATTTTCATCAATTTCAATATTGATATTTCCAGAATTATTGTTATTTTCGTTCACAACTTTATTTTCTGATTGATCATCAACTTGATTTTGCTTATCGTTTTCATTCTTTGATTGATTCTCAAGTTCTTTTACAGATGGATTTTCAAATGGTTGATTATAAATAATCTGTTTTGACTCAGGAACATTTTTTGCTTTTTGAGGTAGAACAGAATTAGCTGCATAAAAATATCGTATCAATTCAAAAACAAATAAAACACCACATCCAATTGAAATACCACCAAAAACTTTAAAAATGTTCTCATATGGTTTTGCTTTATTATATTCCCAAACTCCATCATTATAAAGTTTTACAGCATTATTTAGTTCACCAGCTGAAATAAAAGTAGGAATTAAAGAAACAATCAACAGACTGTAAGAACCATACATCCATTTTCGCCTTGTATCAATATATTTTTCTCTATCAATAGGTTTTGGATTAATCGAGACAAAATTATTTTCAAAAAGTTGTTTTTGTGGAATATAAAAAAATGCACTTTTTCCATCTTCACACAAAAACTCTCCCAAAATTTCATTTCCGTTTATTGTAATTTTACTTTTTCTATTTGTCTCTTGTTCGACAGATTGACCGTTTACAAAAATATCACCAAAAACTGGATTTACAAGAGCCAGTGTTATTTGTCCGTTTTTTTTCTCCTTAAGACTTGCTTCTATAAAATATTGTTTATTCCCTTCAAAATAATAATCAGTACTGATAGTCTGATAATTCTCTGCAACAAACTGAACGTTATGAACTCCCGATTCCAAAATAAATGATTCATTTGAATTAAATAAAACGTCATCAATATAAATTTTTGTGATATTTTTTAATTCTAAAGGATTAATCTTGACATTTACTTTAACTGGCATTGAATTTGTTAAAACTGGAACTATTTGGCTAGCAAGGCTGGAAGTAATAAAATCCAAATCATCAATTGAACCAATTTCCAAAAAAGAACCAATCACTTTTGCATTAGGATATAAAATAACTTCTACTTTTACACTTAAATAATCTGCATATCTTGAGATTGTGCCAGTAATTAAAGTATTAATATTCTTTGAAAAAATTTCATCAGCAAATTCTTTTGATAAAGGACTCATCTGTTTAGTCTTTTCAGATGGTTCATAAAAAACAGAATAATCATTCTGATAAAAAACAATTTGTTCTTTTTGAATTAAACTTTCTTCATTTTTAAAAATATTTTTAAAAAGTTTTTTATACAATTCAAATTCGGAATTATTATTATTGGAAAAATCATTACTATGTATTTGTTCAAGTTGAGTTTCAGTTTTTAGAATGAGCTCATTTTGTTCCTGTAAATTATCATCTATTTTTTTTTGAATCTCCTTTATATTTTTTTCTTCTTCCCTTATTTTTTTTTCCAAAGCATTTTGAGAAATATTTTCCAAAAATAATGCGTCTCTTTTTTGATAAGCACTTGAAAGTTGCAAAAATAAAGATTGTCTTGTTTTTAATAGTTCTTTACTTTTTCTGCTGCAAACTTCATCTGGCAAAACATTGCGTTCAAGATTTTTATTGATTTTTTCCAATATAAAAACAGGAATTGTTTCACCCAAAGCTCTGTTAACAGAAGAATCACTTTGACCTTTTGCAAAACCAAATTTTTGTGATGCAATAGTCCATTTTGCATTTTCAACACAAAACATATTTTGTAAAAAAATAGAGAAAAACAGAAAAAAAACAATAACTTTCAGAAGATTTTTATTCGTCATCATCCTCTGTACTGTCATCCATAGGAAGACCTTTCCATTTTGCAACAAGATAAGCATTCATAAAATCATCAAGTTCGCCATCCATTACAGCCTGAATATTTCCCGTTGAAAACTTTGTTCTGTGATCTTTTACCATAGTATATGGACAGAATACATAAGAACGAATTTGGCTTCCAAATGAAATCTCTTTTTTTTCAGCAGCGAATTTAGAATTCTCTTTTTCTTTTTGTTCACGGTAATACTCATAAAGTCTTGCTCTAAGCATATTCATACAAGCTTGTCTGTTATAAAGCTGACTTCGCTCAGACTGACATGCAACTACAATGCCAGTTGGAATATGAGTAAATCGTACAGCAGAGTCAGTTTTGTTTACATGCTGACCACCTTTTCCTCCAGCACGATAAGTATCAACACGCAAATCTTCTGGACGAATGTCAACTTCAATTGTATCGTCCAAAACAGGATAAACATAAACAGAAGCAAATGATGTATGACGACGAGCATTCGCATCAAAAGGAGAAATTCGTACAAGTCTATGAATTCCGCCTTCACCTTTTAAATATCCATAAACATAATCACCAGAAATCTGGATTGTAATAGATTTCAAACCGCCTTCTGCTTCTAGTTCGTCAATCACTTCTGTTTTAAAACCATGACGTTCAGCCCATCTTAAATACATTCTGCTAAGCATAAATGCCCAGTCACAAGCTTCAGTTCCACCAGCTCCAGCATGAACAGTTAAAAATGCATCACTTTGATCAACTTCACCACTTAAAAGATTTAAAATATTAAGTTTCTCAAACAGATTTTTCGTGTCATCATACATTGAGCGAACTTCATCTTCATCGCTTTGTTCACCAGATTCTCCTGCAAGCTCATACATCGCTTCAAGATCATCCATTTGAGAAATGATTTTTCTCCATGGCTCAACTCTGTTTTTAAGTTTTCTGATTTGAGCCATTACCTTTTCAGCTTCCTCGTGATTATCCCAAAAACCAGGCGCTTCTGTCAATTTTTCCTTATCACTTATGCTTTTATCAATTGAAGCAGAGTCAAAGACGCCCCCAAACATTCATAATATCTTCGCGTAATTGTTCAATCGGTAATTTTAATTCTTCTAACATAATATAAGAATACCAAAATATAGTAATAAATTCAACATTTATCTTCAGGGCAAACGCATTATAAAAACATTTAAATGGACAAATGTCGAGTTTTAAATTTTTTTTCTTTGGATGGCTTTTTGCTTCGCAAAAATCAGGCTTTTCAGGGTTGCGCTATCGCTTCATTCCTTCGCTACGCTTCGGAACTGGCTTCGCCAGCCCTTACAATCCTTGCCACGGTTTGTAAATCAAATATTCTAAATTGAACCTATTA
>JALFAW010000042.1 GCA_022773305.1 Spirochaetia bacterium | reverse complement strand
TTTTGCTTCTGTATCAGAAAGACGTGTAATTAATTTTTGAATATCGAGACCAGAATCATTTGCAGAAGTTTTAGATACTCTTCGAGCTTGAGTTTCTGGTATACCATCCCTTAGCCATAGAGTTGCAGTCATCATCGCCTGACTATAATCAGAGGTATGAGTGCTTTTGTAAGAAGTTCGTTCTCCAGTTTCCTGGTTCACAAAACTAACAGAATAGAAACCATGTTTGTTTTTTATAATGTAGAACGGACGCATAAAAACTCCTCGTTTCAGTGCAACCTAAGACAAACTTAAAACCTAACAACAGCTTTGTCATATTCTTTGTTAAGTTTCTTGTTAAGTTTGGTATTAAGTTCACAAAAAACCGGGTTTTCTCATCCTAATTTCTACAAAAAAGGTAATCAGAAAAGCCTGTATTTTTTATAAAATGGCTTTGCTAAATGCTTATAATACAAGCAAATAAGCAAAAAAAAAGGTTTCTGACGAGTCAGAAACCTTTCGTGCCACAGGTTGGAATCGAACCAACGACATACGGATTTTCAGAACGAAAAAACGTAACCTGTGGAAAATGTAATTAGGTCATTTCTTGCTTTTATTATAAGGCAATACAACAAATATTTCAACTAAATTGTTTTATGTAAGTTTATATAATATAGTATTTTGTGTTGATTTTTGTGTCGATTGTTATTTCGATTTTCTACCAGAAAAATCCGGAGAAATTTAATAAAAGCTGTACGGACTAGTAATCAGTGAAAAATTTAGGTCTCGTAAAAAGGGGTTCCGTAGTACCGTTCGCTCCAGCCGTACTTCGTACAGCTTCCGCTCACTACATTTCTCTTGTTCCAGAAAATTCACCTTCCCCAAAAGGTAGCAAACAGAGTGTTCACTCAGTCACTCCATTTCGCTTACTCAGCTGCTTGCATTCCAGCACAAAACCTCTTATACCAGCTCCATTCCGTTCCTTCGTTCACACACTGTTTGCATATACTAGAAAGCTCGCACGCGGGCATAGTGCAAGCGGAACAGGAAGCAATGCAAGCACCGTCAGCCCAGTCGCTGCGTGCATCTGCTTCGCAGTAGCACTACGCTTTGTGGACTGCCTGTTTCCGCAGGCGGGCATTTTCATAAGGGTACATTTTTTGCCATCCGCAAACATCGTATTTTAAAAATACAGTTACTCTTGGCGGTTTCAGTAAGAACTCTTTTTGTATAAGTCGACAGCGTTTCTTAGTTCTACAAGTTGACCTTCAAATGAAAATGCAGCAGGTGGGTGTCGCAACTTAAAATAGCGGGCACGCAAAAGTGTTCCCCCTTTCCCCCCTAAGAACCCCTCTTTCCCCCTCCCAAAAAATAAAGAATGCTATTCTAGCTTAGGGGGGACAGGGGGCACCCTTTTACTCAACATTGCAGTTGTCCCGCTATTTTAAGATGCTCAGCTGGTCTTACAAAGTCGGCTTTTTGGGAACTATCCTTTTATGGGAGATTTGCCTCAATCGCACAGGGGCCGGCGTAAACGCCACCCCTGTGCTCAATCGGCAAGGCGGCAACGTCCTTGTTGCCGCCATTTCCGCCGTTTCATTTCTTCTTCCAAAATGAATATATATCTTACGCAGGTCGCTTTGGTCGCGCGTCCGTGCGCTCCCGTCGCTTAGCATTCTCCAGCTCCAGTTGCAGACTTGCCATAAGCGTGTGCCGCTTCGCGCCACTTGATATTGAGCAAGACTGCTCCTTCCGTATGTCTCGTGAAAAATGAAAATACATCGATAAAGTCCTTCGGACAAATAGATTCTTCCAGGATAAAACAACATCTTCAAAAGCTCCGCTCAGACAGCTTTCAAAAATTTAGCAGTTGCTTCGCAACCGCTTGTATTTGAAAAATCAGTCTTCGCTCCGTACTGATTCTTCCCAGCCGCCACTTCGTGGCGGCACGTTGATTTTCAAAACAGCGGGGTGGGAGTGCGCGCAGTGGGCTAAAAAGTTTAATTCAGATTAAACAAATTTCACAGTACAGATACCAGTACATAAACGTATTTTATAATTCTTTATATATGTCTTTTTATATTCATATATTTTTCTTTAAAAATGTGTACTATAGAAAATTTTAAAGATATAAGAAACATTAAAACCATTTAAAGTAATTAAAAATTATATAAAATAATTCAAACATATATGACAAAGTCTTAAAATTTCTGTACTACATCTGTCGCTTAGTACAGTTTCTGTCGCACAAAGGCTTTCTGAGTCTTTTATAGCTTTCTGGAATTTGCTCAAAAAAGTACATTTTTTCGCGCCGCGCGTACTAGGGGGCATGGGGGAAAACATCACCGTTAGTAATACAAATCATAAACTTTGTTAGTGCCATAACATAACAAATAAAAGAAGGATGATTTATGTCATTTATAAATTGATTTTTAAGCTCAAGATAGCGTTTTCTTACCTTATTCCATCTTTCTGTAGTTTTTAATCTTTCAGCCTTTTTATCACAATCTTTAGAGTTTTTAGCTGGAGATCAGGTATAATTGTTATGTGATTTATCATGAATTAATCTCTGTAAATTTCCGTATGAATTACGAGATACAATAACAAGATCAAAACTAAATTCTATGTCTTTTGAATTGTCGAAGTGTAGTGGTACAGATATTACAGAAGTTGAATCCTGACCGTCAGAAAAGAAATCTTTGTCAGCAATAATTTGATTTAATAATTCTCTGATTTTATCTTTTAATTTTTTTAGACTCTTATATTTTGGTGGTAAGGAATTTAAATCAATTTCAAGATTAACATCCAAATCATAGGCTTATGGTTTTCCATTGATTATTTTTTGAGTAACTAAATGTCTTTTGCCGCTTCCAATAGGATAAGGAGTTGCTTTTATGGCTATTTTTTTTAATCTGAGATTAATGGAACAAGAAGATTGGCACAACGATTAAAGAATGGTTTGTAAGTTTCTCTTGGGACAAATACATAAGTTTTAATTGCTTTCATAAATTAAGCTCCTTATAGTTATAATGTATTTCCCAAGCCTCCATTTGGTTATCACCAAATCGTTGCAATATAATGAAATGTAATAAATAAATCAAGATATGATTTTTAATCCCAGAAAAATATATGTTCATATATCTTAAAATTGTCGCCACATTCTTTGCAAACAATTTTTGGTAGTTTACTAAAATCTATACCACCTTTCTTGTCTGAAATTTTTCTCATAGCAGCTTTACATTTTGAACATTGTCTTCTTTTTTTATCATCCTGACAAATAGTTTCTTCTTTCCAGTCACTACATTTAGGACAAATATAAACAACTTTTTCAGTAGGATTAATAGGATCAGCAAAATTCAAATAACCAACACCTAAAAAGAACTCCTGCTTAGCATTACATTTTGTACATGTGCATGAAATACCAAATCCCATGAACCTCCTGTGTTCATAAAAACTAACTCCAGCAGTTTATGATTAAATTGTAGCACTTCAAGGTGTCAAAAATTGTTACTGTAAAATTTATTTTTCAGTCTGTCCACCATCTTCTGAACTTCTTCCGCATACATCTTCTTCAATTCCGGAGGATTTAGAACATCAACAGTAGCTCCAAACCGCAGCAGCCAGTACAAAGTCTCCTGCAGCTGGTTAGATTCAAAGCTTAAATAAACAGAACCATCTTCATTCTGTTTGCATTCCTGATTTTTATGCCAGGTTCTTTCAAGAATATAAGTGTTAATCGACTTATCAAAAAGTAGCTCTATTTTCAGAGGTTTAGATTCGTTGTTCCATATACCAAAGTTCGGGTCTATATGAACTTTATCCTGATAATTTTTGTCGTATTCAAATTCATCACCAAGCTCAATATTTTTCATACGAGCCAGAGTGAACGTAGCAAACTTTTCATGTTTTGGTGAAAAACCCAAAATATACCAGTCTCCCTTCTGGTTGTAAATCTTATATGGATAAAGCTCATGCGGAGTATAATCTGTGGCACTAATCTTGCGGTAATCGAACTTCATTATTCTATGTAGCTTAGTAGCCTTAAATACATCATTAAAAACTTCCTCAGCAATTACAGGAATTGGGTCGGCAATAAACTCTACATCATTTGCAAAGCTTGACTGGACCTCGACTTGATTCGGAAGCATCTGAGCAAGAGTATCATAAACCTTTTCAATGGTCTTTTTAAGCGGAGTGTTATTGTAACGCTCCATTAAAGGCAAGATTCCGGTAACAGCAAAAACTTCACTTTCAGTGAGCATCATGTTTTTTACAAAGTATGTGTTGTCGCTGTAATAATATCCTTTGCGCATACGGTCATATTCAATCGGCGCATTGTAATAGATTTTCAATTCGTCAATGTCACGTAGGATTGTACGGCGAGAAACTTCCAGTTCCTTCTGCAGTCTTTCAACACTAGGATATCCAAGATTCTGAATAGCCTGTTCAATCTTAAAAAGCCTAAGTGGTTTTGTGTGATTTTCTTTAGTTTTATTTGCCATATGTTAATTATATCACCAAATTTCGTAAAAAAAAGTTTTTTGTGACAATTTTTGGCACTCTTGACAGTTATAATGAACCTCGTAAGGCTGAAAAAAGCTTAAGCGGGAGGCAGTTATGGGATTAATAGTTTTATTTATTACAGCACCGATATGGATACCAGCAGTTATTATTTTATTGGTATTAGGCTTAAAAGGTGATGAATGGTTTAATCATCAGCCGCCTCATCAAAGACGCATGTATTGTTATGATGAGATTGACGCAAGAGATATAGATGAAGATTGCTACGATGAATATGTTGATGATTTTAGTCATTCCTATATTGATGAAACAGAACATTATGAATCTAGTTCTTCTGATAGTGGTCTATACGGGGGGCTTCCTTATGGTGATGGCGAAATATTCATCGTTGATAATGAAGATATGATAGATCAGATGGATTTTTAATAAAACGGAGTAATCCATGCTTTTAGAAACTCGTGATACTTGCTATTGGAGTGAGTCTTGTGTTTTTTCTAGTTTTTATGTCTATCTAAAAACAAAAAAATCACTTGATTTTTTTACTTATTCGACATATATTATAAATGACCGAAAGGTCATTGGGCTGAGCAACATGCGCTCCTGGTCCACCGAAAGGCGGGGATATACCCCGCCAATTTTTTTTTGTCTGGATGAATTATGGCTAACAAAATTCTGAGCGTCTTTATTGATGAATCTGGAGATTTCGGAAAGTACGATCCAAAATCTCCTTACTACTATGTTTCCATGGTTCTTCATGACCAGTCAGTTGATATATCTTCAGAAATAGACCGCCTTGAACAGCGTGTTACAAACTTCGGTTTTCCACATCATGCCATCCATGTTGGACCAATAATCCGTCGAGAAAAACAATATGAAAATGAATTAATGGAAAATCGAAAGTCATTATTTAATGCCTTATTTCATTTTACACGTCGGGCTGGTATTTTCTATCTTTGTGCAAAAATTAATAAAGCTGAATGTGAAGATAATGAACTCTCTTATATTGCAAAGATTTCTCGTGCTATTTCTGATGAACTGAAAGACCACATTGATTTCTTCAATTCTTACGATTTAATAATCAACTATTATGATTACGGGCAGAGCAATCTTACAAAAATCATCACATCTGTCTTTACAGCCTTATTCAACAATGTTGAATTAAGAAAAGTACAACCGGCAGATTATAAACTTTTCCAGGTTGCAGATTTAATCTGTACAATGGAGTTAACAAAAGATAAAGCCGATAAAAATTCCCTATCACATTCTGAAATTGAATTCTTTGGTTCAGCAAGAGATTTCAAAAAGAATATCTATAAACAGATTGAAAAGAAAAAGCTGAATAAATAATTTTCTTTTTATCCTCTCCATTCATTCCGTAGCACTAATCCCATCCAAAATCTCTGGCTATTACTCACACACCTTTTAAAACCTTTCTCCTGCATCCTCATACTAAGCCCTTTATGACTAAGAGGCCGCTCGTTATTCTTGCTGCACCATTTCAAATAAGTATCATAAAGAATCTTATTTCCAAGCTTCCATTTCATACTTGCATCCATTTCAAAACATTCAGTCACAAACGTACCAACAGAATCCATGTCAAAGCGGTATTCCTCATTAGCTTCACGAACTGCATCCGGCTCATCCTTCAAACCTTCTTTATTCCATATTGCATAACCTTTAATCAGCCAGTTCAAAATCCCAGAATTTTCAGCAATCAGTTTATTACTCAGATTCTTGTCACGCTGTTCTGCAGGTATAGTTACAGTAAAAGGAATCATCTTTATACGCCGCCAAATCCCGTTGTCAGAGCCTTTAATCTTTGGTTTATGATTAGTCGCCATAAAAATTTTGAATGTCGGCTTAAAAGAAAAATATTCGCCGTATAAGAATCTGGCAATCAGCATATCTTCACCTGTAATCTGCTTAATCAGACTTTCACTTATCGGCTTTCCCTGTTCAACTTCACTTGTAGTTACAAGCCTTGCTCCCTTAAGCCGAGCTAGGTCATTAGAGTTTTCAGAAGTCTTTCTCATAAAAGTTTCAGTTCCAGTAGAACAGGCATAGTCACCAAAAAGTTCCTGTAGCACATTCAAAAATGTTGACTTACCGTTTGCACCTGTTTCCCATAGTATAAAAAGACACTGTTCACTTACATCTCCGCTCATTGCATAGCCCATAGCTTTCTGCACAAAGCGAATCAGCTCCATATCATTGTTGAATATCTGCATCAAAAACATATCCCAGGTCGGGCATTTTGCATCCTTGTCATAAATAAATCTGCTTTTCTTTGTTATCAAATTCTTTGGCTCAGGCGAAAGTCCTTTGCCGTTTTTCAGATTCAAGGTATTTCCCTGAACATTAAAAAGATATTCATCAGTATCAAGTTCGTGGTCTTCAACTATAATCTCTTCGCTTATTTTCAAAAGTCCGACAAGAGCCTGAATACGCCTGAAACTTTCACTTTTTATCAGATGCTTTTCAAAATCCTTTCTAAGCTGCAAGTCATTTATCACACGCATTCCGCGATACATTTTATGCACAAATCCTACACACAAACTTTCAACACCGGCTCTGGTATCAGTCTGCCAGCAGGTTCCATTCCAGAGTAAAAACTTATTCCAGGTAGTGCAGAAGCGGATGTGGTTTCCATGAGCTTTCAAAAAATAATCGCGGTTAGTAACATCCGTAAACTGCATTTCGCCTTTTACGAATTTGTTAGATTTTAAATCTCGGCTAAGCTCTTCAATGGCCTGGCGTTCTTTATCGTCAGATATTCTGATTTTTGCTTTCTCATTCATTTATAAGTCCTTTATCCTTCAGAAACAAGTAATAATTTTTCATTCTCATCTGCTGCACTTCAAAAGCATTCATTACATCGCCTGATAACAGCTTTTTATCAATCAAGTTTTTAGCCTCATAAAGAGTAATCAGGGCATGAGGATATTTTTCATAACTCTTTAAGTTCCAGTAGGCACAAAACTTATCAGCTTCTTCACAGGGCTTCAAAGCGGCTGTCTGCAAAATTATTTTGTAAATCTCCACCTCATCGGTTACTTCCTTCACAAAATCTTTTGCCTCGTGCCAAATGTCTATCGGAATATAATCATCAGTCTGTCTCATACGCTGCCAGCTTCATAGATAAAAAAACGGACTGCACGACCGCAGGCTGTCCTGTCATCATCAAAACGCACCTCCGGCCACAGCGTCCACCAGCCGGAAACATCAAAGTCTGTTTCGTCCTGAATATCAAAAAATATAAGTCCGTTTTCAATATTCTTTACAACTGCCAGAAAGGTCTTAAGTGTATCATCTGGTTTTTTGGCAATGACCTTCACTTCCTCATAACCAGAAAGGTCACACTTAGTATCAATCTGAATCCTCAGTTTTGTCTTGCCTTTGTATATTCGTTTCATATATGTTCCTTATATCCTGCATTCAAAATTGATTTCCAGATTAATCGGACAAAAAAAAGTCACCACATTATTAGCCTCACGGATTTTACCTCGAAGCCAGTCCCAAAAGCTTACAATGCTTTGGACGGTTCTGAAAAACAGTCTGGATGCAAACGCTCTGGTAGCAAAAGCAATTTCACTTTTTTCAAAGCGGAAAAGCACCTGTTTACGCACAGCTTCAGTTTCTACATCTGTAGAAAATTCTAGCCGCCTTTTCCAGTCTACTTTTCTGTCAGTTCCATCCGTTACCTGGTTTTCAGAAACTCCAGGACGATAAAAAAACATCCTGCTGTTATGTTCATCATCAAACAAAAGACTTGAAAAAGCGTCTGTTTTCAAATGATTTTTTCTGGATAATAAAGAAACAGGCTGCAGAAATTCTGTCAGCTTATTTCTTATGAACCAGAGCCTTCTTACAAAGCTGGAAGTACTTTGTGCAATCGAAGCAAAGGTCTTTTTTATTGCAAGCATTCTATAAGCATTTGAAGATGGAATAAGGTTCTCATAAAAGGCAGAAAGTTTTATTCCAAGTTTTCTGTTTTCCCTTGATATAACATCAGGTTTTTCAGTTATGTTTTTAAAAAGGCTTTGTTTTCTAGTCTGTACACAAGTACTTTTTAAGCTCGAAGCACAGTTTTTTTTTATTCTAAGTTTTCTGCCTTCCCATGATATAATCATAGGACTTTCAGTTATGTTTTTAAAAAGGCTTTGCTTTCTAGTTTGTACACAAGTACTTTTTAAGCTAGAAGCACAGGTCTTTTTTATTCCAAGTTTTCTGCATTCCCATGACATTACATCAGGATTTTCAGTTATGCTTTTAAAAAGGCTTTGTTTTTTAGTATGTACACAAACCGCATTATCATTTTCAAAAAAGCTTCTTTTAAAATTTTCTTTTTTGCTTGAATTCGCACTTACAGAAAATAAATCTCTTCCGCCATTACGTCTTGCAGCAAGCGTTCTGCTGTCAGCATCACAGGCAGCTTTTATTTCTGCCAGCATTTTTTTGAAGTTTGCCTTCTTTGAAAGGATGGAACTCACATTCATCACAGCCGTTTCGTTTACACAGTAGGCAATGCTTTCAGGAGTAACGTCACGGTAAGTAATATAAAAAGTAGGGTAATCATTTATGCGACTTCTCGAGTCATAACAGTCTTCCAGGTAACCGCCTGTCAAAAGGTCATAAACACTTTCATCCTCATATTCTTCAAAATTCCAGTTTATTTCATAGGGCGTTACGTTCTGACCATAAGAGCTAGAAGTATCCCAGCAGAAAACAGGAAGCGGAGAATAGATTCCTGCATATATTGGATTATCATAAGTTTTTCCGTTACTGGTATACCGTCCCCAGATATACTCATCTACATGAAGCGTTACATGAATCCAGCCGGAATCACGACCTGCAAGCGAAATCTTTGCAGAATCAGTTGTTGATATTCCTCCCCATTTTCCGCCGTCAGCAGCTTTATTATCATACCAGGCAAGAAACGGATAGATGTAGTAAGAGTTCGGGTCATAACAGTAAGTCCAGAACTCGTTTGTTGTCGGCTTACGGTAGTAGTAATAAAACTCTACCGCAAGAACTCCGTCATCCCTCTGGTCATAAGGTGGGTTAAACTGATAGGCAAAGATTCTGTCTTGCTCATACAGTTCAACTTCGGCATTAATACCGCCAAGCCCCTGCTTCCAGATGTACTGCTTTTTTTTATAATTACTTCCGATATGCTGATTGCCCGCAATGGTCGTGCCCATATCTTACACTCCGTTAAAAGTTATCTGCCAGTCAATCTGTAAACTGTCCGCACTTGTCACGTTTACTGCAGGAGTTATCTGAGCATAAGCCAGGCACTTTGCAGAGGTAGAATTTCCGTTCATCAAAGCTACTTCATTAATTCCATTGGCATTGAGGTCACCTGCTACAAAACTTGTTCTGTAAAGGACAACGTTCTGCCCCGAAGAACCAAAAGCTGCCTTTGTCTTTGGGTAAGTTGAATCAAGCTTTTTAAAGCTTCCTGTCGGAGTATTCACGCCGGTATTATTTTTTGGAGTTGTTCCTGTCCAGCCTGTACCCACTCTCATATAGCCGTTTGTAGCATCCACCTTAGTAAGAGTTGGATTACTTATCATCAAATCAGCAATCATTCCATCGCCTTGAGTAGTAATGGTGTTGTGATGTCTGAAAATCATAGGACGTTCCGGCAGTTTCAAGAGTCTTCGCCAGAATCCATTTTTAAAATATCTTACGTGTCCGTTACGGTCACGTACAGTTACCGTTACCAATCCTTTTATTTTTCCCCTGCTGTTTATCATTTGCAAAACCCCATAATTAAATTAAATACCAAGCTGGTAACTATCACGCCCCCAGCACCACCTATCAAAGCACCGTAAAAAAACTGATTCTGTTTTTTCTGCATTTGTGCCTTCAGCGTTTTATTCTCCGCTTCAAGTACAAGTTTTACTGCTTCCATCTGGTCAGCTCTCGCTTTTTCATAAGCAAGCTCTCCGCCAGTTTCAAGTATTGCAGCTTTTACTGCCTCCTGAGTCGTTCTTTCAATCTCTTCTTCTGCAATCTGCATAACTTCCTCAATCGTCAGCTCCGGCACATCTGCGGCGGAATCTTTCCTTTCCGTCTGCAATTGCATCGCAGACTGAGCCGTAAGATTCTGCAATAGTCCGAGCATCAGCACGCTCCAGGCGAGCAATCGCTTCATCTCGTTTAGCCTCAGCTTTTGCATTGATTTCATCTGAATCATCATTCTTTAATCCTTCCTCGTCATGTCGAACTTGTTTCGGCATCTCCTTTACAAAGAGGACCGTGAATAGTGCAACAAACACAGCCCCCAGCCAAACAAATATTTTCTTAATCACTTCCAAAACTTTCTTCATTTGTGTAAGGCCGCTGGCGGCCGGTGTTCTATTGAAAAGCGTTAAAAAAAATGCGCCAGCATTTTTTAGCTTATCCTTCTTCTTTTTCAATTCGATCTCCTCTAAACTTCTGAACCTCACGCCCAGCAATTACCGCAAGAGCCACAGTCAGCCATTCAGCACAGCCAAGAACGCCACAGCAAAGAAGAACGGTTGCAACCAGAAAGATTACAAACTTCACGCTCAAAAGTTTTTCTACAAGTTTTTCAGCTCGCCACTTAATCATGCTCCTTTTTCCTGTGTAAGGCCGCCGGTCAGAGCGGCCGGTGTTCAATAGCAAAGCGTTAAAAAAAATTGCGATTCAGCAATTTTTTAGCTTTACCTCACTAATTGCTTTTTGGAACTCCAAGAACTCATAATCAGCTCCAAACAAATCACTTCGCTCATCACTAGCTTTCTGCAAAGCACGTCTGTCAAGCCCACGAATCACAACCATATAATCCATTGCGTTATACACAGGTCTCATATCAGAAAGGGAACGCAGCACCGCATAAGGTTCTACACAGTTAAGCACAACATCAGTTCCTGCAAGGCCTGCAACGTGAGCACATTCGCCCTCATGGTAAAGTCTGTTACCAAGTTTTCTGTCATAGTTTGTAATAAAAAAAACTGCCTGAATTTCACTCTTGTCCGGATTTTTCTTTGTAAAAAATTTTTTATACAAAGTATCAGCCGTAACTCTTATTCCGCACCCGGTTGCAAGAAGAAGAGCCAGGCAGACAGAACCAGAACAGTCAGCTTCAAGCAAATTTTCTTTTCCAGAGACATAATGCAAAAACTGCATTCGCCCCAGGTAATACTGGTAACGCTGCACTTCGGTCAAATCTTCTGTAAGTTCCTTTTCCGCTTCCAGCATCAGTCTTATTTTTAAATCACGAATCTTTTGGTTCATCACATCCCCCGAACAATCAGAGTTACCAAAGTAAGTCCTACATTAAAGCAGGAAATTATACAGGCAATCACCGCCATTGTTTTTCCAGCCTTACCGCTGTCCGCCTTAATGTGTTCTTCCAGACGGCGTGCTGTTGAACACACATTTGGATTAAATTGGCAGGCAGTAGACCTTGTATCAAGGCAGTCCATTCTTTTTTCCATAGCTTTTTTAAATTCCTTCATCTCTGAGCGGAATCCAGAAAGCTCCACATTTAAATCATTAATTGATTTCACCAGAACACCAATTTCCTCGATATTAATCCTCCCTGCTTTTTACACGCGAGTAACCCAGATTTCGCTGCTAAAAGCCTCTTCTTTTTTATATCTAAAAGTAAGTTCATCAATCCTCACTTTCTTAAATGCATAATCTTTATTAAGTCTTATATCCATAAAAGCCCCAACTCGGGCATGAATTAAAGGAAGATAAGTTGTAAGGTAGTAGGCTCCCTTGCAGTTGAGGCATTCGTGCAGCAGGTCTTTTGTACGTCGCCAGCAGAAAGGTTCATCTTCAAATAAATCATCTGAGAGAAATCTGGAAGTAACGTTTTTTACAATCTGTCCCCTGACTGCAATCTCGCTGTCATCTTTTACAAATATGCTGTAGTTAGTTTCAGAAATAATTGCACGGCCTGTTATGGAAGCTTTGCGAAGTCCTATCAGTTTTCCATCTCTGCCAAGCTGCACAATTGCACGGTCTTTATAAGTTGTAGTGTCATACTGAATTATTACAGGCTTATCCTTGCCAGTAACTTCCATTTCATCTATGAATTCTTCCGCTGTTGTCAATTCATCTGCATACACAACATTGCGGGTTTTTCCCTCGTCATTCTTAGCCATGTAGATTGCCTGATAATCGTTATCACAAATTATCTTTCTAGAATCATCCGAGAACGGATAGTATGACTTCATATCCTCGTCGTACCACACAGGTGCATCAGAGTAAGACCAGAGCTCCTGACGTTCTGTTTGGACATAGCGTGTGTATTTCAGCCTTATGCTGTTTGCGTACTTATCGTTATTGTTAAAAAATCTGTAATGAGTTATATCTGTTTCTGTAAGTTCGATGCAGCTTTCTTCGCTGTACTCATTCTCTGTGTCATAAGGTGATTCTATAAAAGAAAGTGTCATGTCTTTTCCGCATTCCACTACAGCGTCATAAGCTTTTGCTAATGCACAAAGCTCTTTCCAGGCAGAGCCAGCCACAACAACATAAGGAATATCAAAAGGAAGTGACCCGCTGTTTATTTCTGAAGCATTGATTCCGCCTCGGGCTGCTATCAGATGAACAAGGGAATTTTCAGGATGCAGTCTGTCACTCACTTTTGCATGAACAAAGGTTTCAGCATCAGTCCAGTTATGCTGCAGTTTTGTATCATCAAGTTTAGTGCTCAAATCAATCAGTCGTACTCTGGTAGTTTTATAAAGATATCCTGTCTCCTGGCTTTGAAATCCATTATCATCAACAAAAAGATGAAACCGATAAAATGTAGTTTCTCTGTTTCCAAAGCAGTACCAGATTTGAACTCCGAGTCCTGTTGTATATTCAGCATTGTGTTCAACATCATAAAGGTCTTTCAAAAGAAGCTCTCCGCAGTTTACATTTCCTCCGGCTTCAGTTTTGTATGAAGTTGCTACACATTCAAGAATGTCAGAATCCGGAATGTAAACATCACCACTGGCAAGCTCAAGCACAACTCTCACAAATGGGCGGCTGTCTGTATCGCGAATCTTATTTTCAACTTCAGGCGGTAACTCGTAAAATCTCATAGCACCACCTGTGTATTCTGTTCACTGTTTCGTATATTAAAAACAACTGCACCGGACACTTCAAACTTCTGAAAGCACAAAACTGTATCAGCACAGTTGATGTCCACCATATCATCCAGAGGCTTTAAGTCATAAAGATCCAGCCAGATTCCGTTTCTGGCATCAATCTGAATTGTAAGCTTTTCAATTTTGTTTTGAGTAGGGTAATGTTCTGTGTTTAATGGAAAGTAAAGAGTTATCTGATATTTTGCTTTTTCTGAAAACTTGCCTTTAAGTTCAAAGCGGTAAACAAGAGGTAGTGTTTTCAAATCAGCTGTTACGCTGTGACCGTCATAATAAAAAGTGCGAAACTGGTTCCAGGTCAAAGAGGGGGTTGTAATATCCCAGCCGGTTACATATGAATCTTCATTGTCTTTTACATCAAATCTAAAATAAAATGCTTCTTTGTTTTCTGCTCGGATTTCAAACTCTTTTACAGAAACATTTTTATAAATAAGTTTTTCACAAACTCTATCAACAAGAATATCAAACTTATCATCAGAATAAAAAAGCAAAAGAAACAGAGCCAGAATATTATTATATTCAAGTCTTGTAACTACACAGCCTGTAATGGCTTTACCGGTTTCAACAAGCTTCTCTCTGTTCCTAATGCCGATGACGCCTGGTAGAGCGTAACCTTTAGACGCAGTGCGTACAGTTTCCTCGCTGTAAGGTAGTGGATAATAGTAACCGTCTTTTGCCACAGTCAGTGTGCAGCTCTTTCCCTGAATCATCATAGGGAAATTGTAAGGTGGTTTGTATCCTAAAGATTTTGTGAAAATTTCGGGATTTACGAATTTTTCCGTAACTATTCAGCACCTAAAATCCCAGGCATAATGCAGGAGTTCCAGCAAAGGCAAGTTTTACAGCTTCAAAGGCGTTTACTCCATGTTTTCTTGCTGAGTCGATATAAGAACGGATTTTAAGATACCAGCGTGCACCATCATCTGAACGAAAATTTCCTGCGACCTTGGATTTTGACTTCAGATTCCTGATTGTTCTTTCTGCGGCATTATTTGTAAACGGAACCTCAAAATTCCTTGCAAAGAGAAGCATTGAGTCTTTAAGCTGGGCAAGCCTTTCAATCAGTGCAAGCACTTTTCCTTTCTTCTT
>JALFAW010000298.1 GCA_022773305.1 Spirochaetia bacterium | reverse complement strand
CCGCCATCGGAACACGGGCTTTGCGAGTAGTTGCCATAACCTATCCTCCGTAATTGTAGTGAAATAGTTTAAATATCTTTCGCCTACAATTATAGAGGAAATCAGAGTATTAGAAAATCCGCAGGAATATTTGGCGCTTACTTAATATCTCTCAGTATCATTACCTTGTTCCTTGAACACTTCCATATCAGTAAAAAGGACATCCCCTGACCTGTAAAATCTACAGTTCCGGAATGTCCTTTTTTCCATACTTCACTATATTTTTAACACATGATGCTGCTTATCCACAATCTATATGATTCCAAAATGTCTAAATGCCTGCATAATTGCATCTTCCTTCTCCGGTATACACTGTGGCTGTCTCGCATTGTCTGATTTAGACAAATTAAAGTTCTCACCGACATCCAATCCACACTTCTTCTTAATCTGTGCGATATACAGTGATGAAACCTTAAGTCCCGTCTGCTCCAGTACATATGCCTTTATCTGCTCATAAGTTGCTTTTCCCTTGAATTCTGATAAATCTATATTCTCTAAAGAGAAGTCAACCTTCACTTTTCTACTGTCGACCATTCCCTTGGAAAGTAAGACTACAGCCTCCACATGCCATGAGTGTGCAATAAAGATGCAACAAGGTTCCTTATTTTTTTAGATTCTAGAATACAAATTAACTCCTATTTTTTGTTAAATCAAGCAAGATATGATGCAGAGATAATTCATGTCCATTTTCAACTCTATTATGCACACTTCTAAAAACATATTGAAAACAAAATTGTAACGAACAATCTTCTATTACTTTATTTATACTTTTCTCAGGTAATTCCTTTTCAAATAATCCTTTCAGCTTATCCATATCTCCAGTTTCCAAAAAGGCTATCATACCGGCTTCATTCATATGACGACTATATTCATTATTCTCAAATCGCTTAATACCTTCTCCATAATATTCCTTTTCAAAATTACTTTTCGTAATATTAGATTTTATAAATCTCTTACATTCAAAACAGATATACGAATCCTCATTCATATTGTCAATGTAACAACAAATATCCATTCGTTTGGTTTTTTCCCCTGATTCATACGCAATAGGAAAACAGATATTGTACTCATTCTTCTTGCATCTCATAATTTCAACCAGTTCTGTTCTCCTATCTTCTTCTTTTTTTGTAATACTACGACTTTCAGCTGAAATACTTTGATAGGATTCAATCACTAGTAAAATATAATTTTCTATGTAACTACTTTTAAACAATCCAAACCAAGAAGGAATACTATTTTTCATTATAATTTCCTCCTGTCTGCATTATTTCACGAGTTATTTTTGCCGCCATTTTTTTTGCTTTTCCTAAGGACCAATTAAACTTTTCTTTTGTTTGAATAATCTGAAATCCACTTTCTTCAAACAATAAAATTTTATTTTGATACAATAGACGACTATTAATTTTCTCTACTCCCATCAAGCCTAATAAATCCACTTTTTTCTTTACCAACTCGGTTTCCTCCTTAAAAAAGAAACTCATCGTTGCGTAAAAATCTCCAACTTGTAGCTGACTTCTCCATGTACTCTCAATTTTATCTTTCATATAATAATTAAAATAGTTGCACAAGTAATGAGAATAAACTTGATAATCTCTATCTTCTGCTACAATGTTTTTTTCTTTATTAAACCTGCTTATTCCTTCTTCAATCACTGAAATATAATATTCATCAAGTCCATATAGTTTATAAACCATATCATCCAATTGATTTTGAAGTTCTTCTTTTGAGTTTCCCTCCCAACAAACATTTTTATATTGAGCACTAACCAGATTTTCCATCCTAATAACTAAGTTTACAAATTTTTGAATATCATCCCTTTCCTTTTCATATATCGGCATTGGGAAATGCAAAATGTCTTCTTTTACCACCTCCGGTTTTTTTGCAGCCTTTACCTTTGTCATATAAAAGCTATAATAACGAAACAGTTTTGAATTTAATATGCCTTCTATATACCTTAATAGTTCTACATTTTCACCTGAATAATCATTAAATGTAGAAAAATCATTACAAAATATTACTGGTTCTCTAACATATGCTGCTCCCCAGCATTTCTCATTATATGTTCGTTTTACTAACACCTTATTATCACATGTATATATTGATAAGTTCCTTGGTCTATCATAAAGCAATTCTTGAGAAAGCATTGGAATATTTTCATAATCCAAACCATATGGTTCAAAACATCCCTTTAGTGATCCACCTTTATACCCATTGAATTCTGAACATTTTTCTCCTTTATTCGCAGTAATATACCCCTGTACAAAATCTACTTTTCCTTCTATGCTCCTTTTCAAATCAGGAAAACGTTTCAAATTTTCTATACATTCCACATCAAATTCATCGCCATAGGTAAGTATTGTCCATAGATATTCTTTATCTTCTAATTTACTTTTACTAATTTGCATTTCTTCGCCTTTATCATATACAAATTGGTTAAGAAGGCGAAATAGCAGATTCGATTTAAATACATAATAAGTAAAACTATAACTTTGTTTTTTTTCACACCGATATGTCAAAATTGAGCATGGATAAGTAGCATGTATGAACAACTGCGCTTTAATTGCTTCCAAATTTGTTACTTGTTCTATCAAAAACTCAGACAACAAATACTTTAAAAACTTCTTACTATTCTTATTTGTAAAAATAGCATTTGTTACTAATAATGATACAATTGCTGTTTCATCTACAAAATCCCTTACTCTACTAATAAAAGCCTGTGCGATTTGGGCATCTGCTATAGGTATATTTTTTCTTTTACAGTAAAGAACATGATCTGATTTTGGCATACTTTTCCAAGGTGGATTTCCAACAACAATGTCGATAAATTTTCCGCTAATATTTTTTTCCACTATTTGAGAAAAGAAACTGCCTTGGATGAGATTCTCTCCAATTAAATTTGGAAAATGAAATTGATTTTCTAAAATATCTTTTGGCGTCAATTCATCTAACAATGCTATATACAAACTAAAACAACTAATCCGTAATGCACTCGGATTAACATCCACACCTAATATCTTCTCAGTCATTAACTTAGTTAGATCGTCTGCACTCAAAATCTCTTTTTCTCGTTTTAGCATTTCTATCTGTCGTTTAAATGCACTTACCAAAAAAACTCCAGACCCACACGCAGGATCAAGCACACATGGAATTTTCTTTTTATTTACGTATTCCACAAAGCATTGTTGAACCATAAAATCTGCCAAATAATGCGGAGTATAAAAGGCTCCCACTGCTTTTTTCTTTGTTTTCCACTCATCATCCATTGAAAAAAAAGTTTCGTAAATATTACTTATTAAACTAATAGGAATAACAGAAAAATCATATGGAAACAATCTTAACTGCGCATATCCATCCTGTAAATAATCATCCCCTCTAAAAAAATTATAAAATACTGTCACTTGCTCATTCGATGGTATATCATCTTTCTTTATAGAAAATAGGTCTCCATTAAATCTTCTTTTTAAGAAGCAAAAAAATTCATATATATATTCCGAATTTCCCTGTTCTAACAATTGCGTATACGAATTGACATTCCATTTTTCAAAAGCTTTTTTTGTTAGCATATTACGATCTTCTAGGTATTTAATAAAAATGCATTGTGACATGAAATTATAGGCCTTTTCTAATTCCATTCCATATTCATTGCATGCCTGAAGAACTGTACTCTTTAAATTGAAAAGTAACTGCTTATCTACGCGTTCTCCTGGATTTGATAATTCCGCCAATCTTTCCCACACAACTTTAGTTACTATCTGGGAAGCCTTTAAATCATTCAATAAAGAACAATTACACATTTTATTTGCATCTTGTATTTTATAAAGCAATGCCTTTCCTTTTTTGCAAGAAAAATTATTGTAAAGTCTAACTTCTCCTGGCAAAATCAAAATAGAAATTGGAACATCATTCCTGTTCCAATAAAACAAATGCTGTTTCGCAATCTCTTCTTCCGTAGAGCAATATAATTTCTTTATTCCTACTACAGGATATTCTTTTTCCTCAATTTTCACATAAAAACATGCATCATAAACCCCCATTTCATCAGTACGATAAAATGGATTTGATTGATATTCAAGAAAATGTATTAAGTGTTTTTTGCAAGCCTTTTTTGCATAAAATTGCAAAAAGTTTTTGTAGGTTGTTGCACCTGCATTTTGTAGGTAATTGCAAGACCACGGCCGGCAGCTATTCTGCCAGCCACAAGCCATTGCAAATCATATTCAGTTGTT
>JALFAW010000297.1 GCA_022773305.1 Spirochaetia bacterium | reverse complement strand
GAGGTGTATATTTTGAAGTCTGTTATACAAAACATATTTGATTTGGAAATTGAGAAAGTAAAGAACAGATTAATTGAGCAGCAAGAAACATTTGTTTGCACTATTCCGTATTATAATACCACAGAATCAATTGTCGCTTATTTGTTAGGCAGAATTATTCTAATAAGATTAAAAACTCTTTTTTATAAAGAAGATGCAGATTCTTTATTAAAAATCGAAGTTCAGAATTTTCCAGATATCAAAATATACTATGAACGATTAATTAAAAACGAAGAGAATGGAAAATTTAATTTGGATTGTATTGATAAAGTATTTCTTGATTAAATAATAGGACAAATGTCGAATTTTGCATTTTTCTATTTTTAGGGTGGCTTTTTGCTTCGCAAAAAACAGGCTTTTCAGGGTTCCGCTATCGCTTCATTTCTTCGCTACGCTTCGGAACTGGCTACGCCAGCCCTTACAATCCTTGCCACGGTTTGTAACCCAAATACTCGAAATTGAACCTAATAAATGATTATCGTTTGTTAAAGGCTTTGGAAATCTGTATAATGAGCCAGTGAAAATACTGGAAAGAAAGAATTTTTTACAAAAACTGATAAACTCCATAAATACACCTGACATCAAAGTCATTACAGGAATCCGTCGAAGCGGAAAATCAAAACTTCTGGAAATGTTCATTGAATATCTTAAAAACAACATTCCAAACACAAACATCATCCACATCAATTACAACCTTTTTCAGTTTTCAACACTAAAAAATGCCGCCGCACTGAATGAATATGTTGAAAATCTGTATTCTCCGCAAAAAGAAAATTTCCTCCTGATTGATGAAGTTCAGCTTTGCAAAGATTTTGAACAGGCAATAAATTCGTTTCATGCGTCAGAAAAGTATCACATCTACATAACCGGATCAAATGCCTTTTTACTTTCCAACGATCTGGCAACTTTGTTTACAGGAAGAACTTTTTCTGTAGAAGTTTTTCCTTTCAGTTTTAAAGAGTTTGTCTCGTACTTTGAATGTCAGGATTTACAGCAGGCTTTTGACCGATTTGCAATGGAAGGCGGAATGTCAGGTTCCTATTTGTATGAATCAATTGATGACAAATACAATTACCTGAATGAAGTTTTTGAAACCTTGATTGTCCGCGACATTCAGCAGAAATATAGAATTAAAAATGTTTCGCTTTTGGACACTTTGAATGATTTTCTTGTGGACAATATTTCATCGGAAGTTTCAGCAAGGAGCGTTGCAAACACACTTACATCAAAGGGAAGCAAAACAGATGACAAAACAGTTTCATCCTACATCAAATATCTTTGTGCTTCTTTTGCATTTTACAAAATCCGCCGCTATGATATAAAAAGAAAAAAATATCTTGCAAGTCAGGACAAATATTACCTTGCAGACCATTCTTTTAAATACGCTAAGCATGGAACAAAGAACCTGGATACAGGGTTTAATACAAACCCTGTAAACAAACGAGTCAAGGGTTTAAGCGAAGCGTCCCTTGACCGTTTGTACTATGGAAAAATTTACGAAAACATAGTCTGCATAGAACTGTTACGCAGAGGCTATGAAGTTTACACAGGTGTTCTTTACAAAATAGAAATTGATTTTGTAGCCATAAAGCGGGACGAAAAAATTTATATTCAAGTAAGCGATGACATTTCCCGCCCAGAATCAATGGAAAGAGAAACTGCACCACTTTTTAGCATAAAAGATGCCTACTCAAAAATGATAATTGCCAGAACAAAACATCCCATGTATCAATATGAAGGGATTGCAGTTTGGGATATTGCGGAATGGTTGATGAACCGATAATAAATTATAAGTCGATATAGTAATTTGGAGAAAATAATGGCATATATGAAATGGACTTTAGAAAATGATGTTAATGATTTTGTAAAAAAATCATTGGAAAATATAGGACTTGAAAAGCATAAAGATTTTAATGAAGAAAGTTCAATGTCTGACTATATGAAAGAGGCATTAAAAGGTTCAGCTAAAACTAAAACTAAAACTAAAACTAACTTTGGTAAGCCTGATTTTCATATTGAAAAATACAAAATAAAAAATGAAATAATTCCTGTAGTTTTTGAAGATAAACTTCATATTAATAAATTGATTGCACAGAATTCTGATGGTATAAAGGATGATGACAAATCTATTTCTTTTTTTGCTGTAAACGATGCAATTTATTATGCAACTCAAATGATTGCAAGTGGAAAATATAATGAAGTTATTGCAATTGGTGTTGCCGGCGATTCTAGTGATGATGTAAAAATTGATGTTTATTTTGTTTATGGTTCTTCATTTAAAACCATAAAGCAAATGTCTAAATATCAGACTTTTGACTTTTTGGAGAATCAGACAACTTTTGAAAATTTTTATAGAGATTGTACTCTTACTGATGCTGATAAACACGAATTATTGATAAGAAGCAAAGCTGAATTAAGTACTTATGCAAAAGAACTTAATAAACTTATGCACAATCATAATATTACAGCTCCTCAGCGTGTTTTGTATGTTTCTGGAATGCTTCTCTCTATGCAGGATATTTTTGAGAACAAAGATTCCTCAGACGAAAGAAAATTGATTCAAGAAGGTTTAATTCCAGAAGATTTAAAAGGGCTTTTGACAGAATCAAAGAGGGACGGTATTTTAATTACATCTCAGATTAATGAATTTTTAAAAGCTAAAGGAATTCCTGAAGAAAAACGAAAGTTGATGATTGCTTCGTTCAATGAGATTTCTAAAGACAAACAGCGTGATGAACCTACAAAACTTTTCCCACAAGTTTCAAAATTGATAAAAGATGAAAAAGCAAGTGCAAATAAACAGATTTTTGTTTATATCTATGAAAATATTTATAAACAAATTGATGCCTTTTCTAAAAATCTTGATATTATGGGCGAGTTGTATTCTGAATTCTTAAAGTATGCCTTGGGCGATGGAAAAGAATTGGGAATTGTTTTAACTCCTCCGTATGTTACAAAAATGATGGCTCAAATCTTGAATATTACTTACAAAAATAAAGTAATGGATTTGGCAACTGGTTCTGCTGGATTTTTGATTAGTTCTATGGAATTGATGATAAATTCTGCAAATGACGAATTTTCAAAAGGTTCTTCAAAGGCAAAAGATATTATTGAAGATATTAAGAAGAATCGTTTGCTTGGTGTTGAACTTAATGCAGAAATGTTTACTCTTGCTGCTACAAATATGATTTTGCGTGGAGATGGTTCAAGTAATATTCAAAAAGGTAGTTCTTTTGATAAACCTGATTCTTTATATACTGATTTTAATGCAGATAGAATTTTGCTTAACCCTCCGTTCACTTTTGAAGAAAATGGTATGCCGTTTATTGCTTACGGTTTGGACAGAATGCAAAAAGGCGGACTTGGTGCAATTATCATTCAAGACAGTGCTGGTTCTGGAAAAGCTGTAAAATCAAATCAGCAAATCTTAAAAAAGCATACTCTTGTTGCAAGTATAAAAATGCCTGTTGATTTGTTTCAGCCAATGGCAGGAGTTCAAACGAGTATTTATATTTTTCAAGCTGGAACTCCTCACGATTACGAAAAAACTGTAAAATTTATTGATTTTTCAAATGATGGTTACAAGCGTACAAGCAGAAGTTTAATTGAACAAGATGATCCTATCAAAAGATATTCTGACATTATAAAAATCTATAAGTCTGGTAGCAAAGCAAAAGTTGAAGCAAATTGGGATTTAAACGCAACTTACACAGAAGATTTTATTACAGATTCTGGAACAGACTGGAATTTTGGCGCTCATATAAAAATTGATACCAAACCAACTCTAGAAGATTTCAAGAAAACCGTAGCCGACTATTTAGCATGGGAAGTTTCGAACATCATAAAAAATAACGGAGACAACAGCCTGGGAAAATAGATTCCCCACTTAACGAAAAACTAAAAAATGTTAAGTGGGGAGAATTTAGGGTTGAGGAATTATTTGAACTTCAAAAAGTAACAAATATGCTTTCAAAAGAAGAATTATCAGATGATTTTGAATTTCCTGCATATTCATCTGACTCTTCAAATAACGGAATTATTGGTTTTACAAATAATCCTGAATTTATTTGTGATGATATAACACCTGTTTATATAACTTTTGGAGATCATACAAGAACTGTAAATATTGCTAAAAAGAGTTTTTCTGTTCTAGATAATGTAAAAGTTTTAAAACCTTTTACTTCAAATGAGAAATATTTGCTTTTCATTATATCAAGTTGGAAAAAACAAATTCCAAATCTTGGATATGCTAGACATTGGAAAGTTGCAAGAAATTGTAAAATCCAACTTCCTCTAAAAGAAAATGCGTTAGCATTTTCAAATCCGTGTGACAACGTAAAAAACATCGACTTTGATTTTATGGAGTCGTTTATACGCGAACTCGAAGAGGAGCGTATACGCGAACTTAACGCATACCTTTTAGCCACAGGACTAAAAGACTATGCGTTAAGTGCTGAAGAAGAAAAGGCATTGGAAGCGTTTAAGACGGTGCAGTGGGGAGAATATAGAATTGGAGATTTGTACAAAAAGTTAGATTTACATAATAAAGATTTTGATAAACGAGAAGACACAGCTTCAGAGCCGACAAAAGAATATTCTTTACCTATTGTTAACGCAAAACATGGTGATAATGGAATTATGTTTTATGGTAAGGAGGATATTTTTGATTCTGCAGAAATGACAATTGATATTGTCCAAAATGGAGCGGTTGCAACAGGGGATGTTTATCCACAACCTCAAAGAACAGGTATACTGTGGGATGCGTATTTGATAAAGGCATTGGATCATACAGACTCAAAAGAGACATTATTTTTCATTACTTCTTCAATTCAAAAGTCCATAAAGCAAAAATTTTGTTATGAGTTTAAAGCAACTTGGGATAGAGTTCAGAGAGAAAAAATATATCTTCCCACAAAAAACAACAAACCAGATTACGCAACAATGGAAACATTCATAAAAGCCGTTGAAAAACTTGTAATCAAAGATGTTGTTTTGTATGCAGACAGTAAGATTAAAGCAACAAAAAATGTTGTAAAAAAAGATTTTGAATATAAAATTAATGAAGATGCTGGTTTACTGCATGTTGCTGACTCTATAAATTAATTTTTCCCCCGTTAGACAATATGTTGTGTCTCCTGATTTTTTTGCAAAAACGTGGATTTAGCTTAAAATTAGGTAAGACAAATCTAACAAAAGCATTACCAAAATGCAAAAAGGAGACACAACATGGAAATTATAATTTATGTAGGAATGGA
>JALFAW010000294.1 GCA_022773305.1 Spirochaetia bacterium | reverse complement strand
AACAAAGTATAGATAAGTTTAAAAAAGCAGGAAAAAAATGTCAGAAGAACAAAAATTCTACCAGAAATTTACACAAAAAAAAGCCTCTAAAAAAGAAAAACAGTCTTTTTCTAAGAAAGAAAAATCAATAAAACAGCACTCCAGTCAGATATGTCAGTCTGGCAATAAAACTAAGACGACTCAGTCAAAGCAAGATGCTTTTCAACAAAATCAAAATAACAAAAATAAGAATTTTCCAAAAAATAATTATTTAAATGATTATAAGCTGCAGAATTCGCTTTTTTCCACAAAAAACATTCCTTATGACACAAAAAAAATCCTAGAAGATTTTGACCAGATTGTTCAGTCTGTACGACCTTTAAACAGCCGTCAAATCCAACAGCTTCCAGACAACATCAAAACTCTTTCTCATCAACTTACTGACAAACGAAGTGAACGCCGGCTTGGTTATTTAAACGATAATATTCAACTTTCATCCTATGTTCGATATTATACCTGGTGGAATCTTGTGCGCCTGACACGACTTTTTTCAAATCTACCAGAAGAATCGTTTCCACAGGAAAATCAAATTTGTCTAGATTGTGGAACAGGACCTTTGACAGTGATAATTGCACTTTGGCTTGCCAGACCAGAACTCCGTAAACACAAACTCACCTGGTATTGTCTTGATGTTTCTGCAAATTCCATGATTTTTGGGGAAGATTTGTATCTGACCATTGCTGCAAAAAATCCAGAATTTGAACCGTGGAAAATCATAAGAGTGAAAGGAGCATTTGGTACACAAATCAAACAAAAAGCAGGGTTTATCACCTGTGCAAATATGCTCAATGAACTGGATCAAAACTCGGATATGCCGCCAGAATACCAGGCAAAAAAATATTTTCAGCAGTTTGAAACATACGGTACTGCACAGACAAAATTTCTGCTTGTTGAACCGGGCGTTCCTAAAGCATCGCGTACATTAAGTCTTTTAAGAACAAGATTTTTAGAAGAGGGAAGGTCAATTGCTGCTCCTTGTCCACATGCACAAGAATGCCCAATGAACGGCTTTAAAGCATACACAGGAAGTTCACACAAATGGTGCAATTTTGCTTTTTCCACAGAAGATGCTCCAATCAAACTTCAGAAACTAAGTGAAAAAGCAAAACTTCCAAAAGAACGGGCAACATTATCATTTTTGTCAGTTACAGAAAAAATTAATATAGAAAAAAAGAATTCAAAATCACTGGAAGATAAAGATGAGGAGAACTCAAAAGGATTAAAATGGGGACAGACCTTGAAATGTCGTATAGCATCAGATTATTTTATTGTTGATAAGAAACAAGCTTTTTATGCATGCAGTAAACTTGGACTGACTTTAATCCGCACACAAGCAAAATCACAATCAAATGGGAAAATAAGCTATCAAAATTACACAGAAAAAGAAGAATGTTTGGACAAAAATAATTCTCTTTCAAGCGGAGATTTGATTGAAGTTAAAATAAAAACACCAGCAATTCATCAAAATGATGAAAAAACTGGTGCCGTTATTGTTGATATATGTTGAGTTTGTTATTTTGAAAAATATCCTACGATTGCAACAACCCAGCCAATAACAATCATGTAGAAACCTGCAACTGCGTTTTTCAAGAAGGCTTTTCCAATAGCTTTATAGATTCCGCCGTTTGTAGTGAAGCCAATCAAAAGAACAACTCCGCCGGCAATAGAAATTAAAAGACAGAGGAAATCAAGTTTATTTTTTGCAAGCTTCGGCACAAATTTAACAACAATGCCGCCGCTAATCCAATAATAACAATCTGCTACGAGGAAGGACTTTCCCACTACCGCCGCCACGAACTAAAAAAATGCCTGCGGTCACAGGGAAAGAAACTCCCCAGCACCACAGGCGACATTTGTACTCTCTGCGATTTTGTATGGAAATTATAGTAACTTAATTCGAGATATACTTCTCACTAAGTAAAACACTGTACCATTTACTCTTAAAAAGTTTCGCATTTTCAGCAGAATCTTTAGACATAGGCACACCTTCCTCAGTTTCTCCCCAATACCATTTACTTGTTGTATCCTCAAAAATTATATTGGTTATAGACTCACATCCCTTAAAAATATAGGACTCAATTTTAGTTACACTTGCAGGTATTGTTACACTAGTCAAATTTGAACAATATGCAAAGCTATATGAAGGAAGTTCAGTTACACCATCTTGAACAATAATTTCTTTTATAGAATTGCTATCAAAATCTGAAAAATTACCAAGCATTACTTGATTTGCAGTTACAGTAGTAATTCCAGAGCAGCCTACAAATACGTTTCTTCCAAAATTTTTTATTTCTAGTGGAATTGATACTGATATAAGACTTTTACAATTCTTAAATGCATAATCACGAAAACTTCTAATATCCTGTAGCATCTCTTCAGTAAGTTCCGTAACCTTATTATTATTTAGATATAAATCATAGGCTGAAGGAAAAACAGAAGCATCCCATGTTTTTGTATTTGGAGATGTATATGACTCGTAACTTGTGTAAGGATCTGCACACCATAGGCTCAATGAACCATTATAGTAAATACTAGAAAGGTTTGTACAATCTTTGAAAGAGTTCATTGAAATCCTTTTTACAGAAGCTGGAATTTCAATAGAAATAAGATTTGTACAATCTGCAAATGCCAAATCTCCAATACTTGCAAGATTTCGAAAGAAGATAAGAGATACTTTCTGTTATTGCTTTTATTTCTTCCATAACTAAAGCATCATTTCAATATCTTCATCTGACGATTCTGTCTACTCATTTGTTTCTTCTGAATTAAGCGGAATATTTTTGTATCTTCTGCCTGCCAATGTAGGGGTAAAAGTAAATACACCTTCCTTTATAGTTACGTTTTCATAATCCTTTTCATTTTTTGTCATCAAGTTTTCATAATCATAAGTAGTAAGTGTCTTTGGATTTATGATTGTAAACCAATTGTATTTTTGTTCTTCTGGCAAAGAACCATGTGTTAAATGAAAAGTTACATCACCATTTTTCAAATCTCCACTTACAATTTCGAAAGTTCCTTTTCCATAGAAACTAACAGTCCCTGTTTTTTGTTGAACATCTGTCGTAGTTCTGAGCCAGCTACTATCTTTATAAAAAGTTATTTTCTCTTTATTTTCAGTATCTTCAAAAACAGCAATCTTTACTCTATTTTCAGAAGAATTATTACTTTCTCCACCACTCGGACTGCTGCAGGCCACAAAACTCAATAATAAAGCGGCCACTGCAAATACAACAAAAATTGATTTAATTTTTTTCATAGGATTCCCCCAATTTTTTATAAGATTTTAAGGCAGTGTAACAGGGGGGTAGTCATCTAATGACTAAGTAAATATTTTTTATAAATTTTTGTACATTTTTTCTATACTTTCCTTCCACTGCTCCACTAGCCAGTCCGGCTCAAGGGGATGGGCGTTTTCTCCAAAGGAGAGTAGCCATCTGAAAATTGGAATCCACTGGGAACTGGTAAAGGAAATTACAGTTGTGCCTTCCTTTTGATTTTCTTCAATAATCTGATTATCAGACCAGACGCACTCTCTGACTGTGCTGCGGGCTTCGCCAGAAAATTCAAGCTTAAAATCATAGGCCTCGTCATACTGAAAGGCACCAAAACGCCCCTCTTCAAAATCTTCCCTAAAACGATAGTTAGCAGGCAGTTCAAAGTTTCGGGATTTAATAAGCTCAACATTGTGCATTTTTGAAAGCTTGTAAAGGCGGGGGCCCGGCACTCTTGGATTTTTTGAAGCACCGTATAAATACAGACTTCCGTCGTCAAAAATAAGCTGAAAAGGCATGATTTTTCTGTGCCTCTCTTCCGGCTCCCACTTGCTGAAATAATTAAAATCAAGAAGATAATTATTTTTGATAGCTTCAAGGATTTTTTCTACCACACCTTTATCAATCAGCTGCTTTGGGCGCGGGGCAATGTAGAAGCGGTCGCGCAGGGTGATTTTACCCTCTCCGGCAGCCTCACCCACTGCATTTATAGGCTCAGAAACCAAACTTTCTGGTGTTATTTTTTCCAGCAGTTTATCAAAGGCTTTGTATAAAAAATCATCATTTGAATTCTGATTCACCAGAGATTTCATCAGCTCCAGATAAAGAATTTCATCATCACTAAAGCCTTCTGCCGGCAGTTTAAAAGGCTTGGTATAATGCCAGCCGTGCCGCTTTTTATCATAGGCAAGAGGCGCGCCAAGCTCATTTTTCATATAGCGAAAGTCGCGGCGCAGAGAACTTTCAGAAAGTAAATCATCGCACAACTCAAGCCGCAGAGAATCAAGAATCTTTTCAAAAGAAAGCACCTCACCGTCAGAGAGCATACTGTCGATAAGGCGAAAGCGTTCCAGCTGTGTGTGCGTTGTTTTGTGACCGGGCATTTTTTACTGAACTTCCCATTCGGTGATGTTTCTTTCTGTACTACTAAAGTTTACACCAATTTTGAAAAGCTTTCTCTTGTCGGCAGAATATGGAGCGGCATAGCCCTGCTCTTCCAGCTGCTCAATTGCAAGTCCTGAGAACAAATCTTTCCGTCCGAGAAAATAATACTTTATTGTAGAAAGCAAAAGGCTTTTACCAAAACGACGGGGACGGCTTAAAAAGACAGCCCTTTGCGTGTGGGTAAGTTCATAAACCAGAGAAGTCTTATCAACATAAAGATAATCCCCTTCGCGAAGAATACTAAAATCCTGTACGCCAAGCGGCAAAAGCTGAAGTTTTTCCATAGGGTCAGTATATCATATTTTCGGTTTTTATAAACTTAATTTTTATTTATCCATTACATGCAAACAACAGTAAAAGAAAAAGCCTGTGTCTCAGGAAAGAACCTCAAAGTCACAGGCAAAATTTTACTCTCTACGATTTTGTATATAAAATGAATTAGGCTTAGACAATATGTTGTGTCTCCTGATTTTTTTGCAAAAACGTGGATTTAGCTTAAAATTAGGTAAGACAAATCTAACAAAAGCATTACCAAAATGCAAAAAGGAGACACAACATGGAAATTATAATTTATGTAGGAATGGA
>JALFAW010000276.1 GCA_022773305.1 Spirochaetia bacterium | reverse complement strand
CAGTAACTGCTTTTGATGCTTCTTTGCAAGCTTAACTAAATATCTAGTCAGTTGAAATTATTCATGTTGAATTCTAAAAGATTTCTGTTCATACGAGTTCAGTTATTCTGATAATTCTTCTATATAAAAAGGAGAGCTTATCATCTACTAAACGGAGCAAGAGGTTTATATTTTTTTACAAATTCTTCTGAACGATTATTCACGGTTGTCGTATATTCATTTTTTACAGGCTTGGCATTCAAAATCTGCTTAATTGCTTTCTTTCCTTCTTTGCCTTTAAATATTATAGCCCGGACATTCATAGCATGCATAATTCACCTCCCATAAAAAGTCAAGAAGATTGTTTCAACAATCGATTGACTTTTTACGCTGTTCCGTAATGCAATGAGGAACAGCAGTTCAATAAAAAGTTTGCAACGCAAACTTCAGGTAAGATAAAGCCGCGCTATTTCAGCGGTTTTATCTTACACCTCCCATAAAAAGTCAAGAAGATTGTTTCAACAATCGATTGACTTTTTTACGCTGTTCCGTAATGCAATGAGGAACAGCAGTTCAATACGACCGGTCAAGGCACGCTTCGCTCAAGGCCTTGACTCGCTCGTTTTCAGGGGTTGTATTAACCCCTGAATAATAAGTTTGCAACGCAAACTTTAAGTAAGATAAAGCCGCGCCATTTCAGTGGTTTTATCTTACACTCCTAATAATGATTTTTTTATAAATAGCATAGATTTTCAAAAATTCTAGTCTTGTGTAAAATCTTATATAGATGTTTATCTATGTGACAAAAAAGGATAATTGACATATAGATAATTGTCAATATGATTGCTCCCCTCATATAGGGCAAACGCATTATAAAATGATTAGTTGTAATATCTGGCTCCCGGTCGTGATTCACAGGTCAAAAACGCGCAATAATGCGCTAGACGTTTTTTGGTGTATAGAAACTATTATAATGCCGCTCTCGCGGCAGCCCCAAAAAAAGTCTTTTTGCCCTGTGTCTCACTCCCTCGCGCCAACTTTTGTGAAAATATTTTTTATAATGCGTTTGCCATGTATCTTTCAACGGCAATATGCTTTTTCCAAAGAATTTTTATCTTAATTATTTTTGAATAAATGGTTCAATTTCGAGTATTTGATTTACAAACCGTGGCAAGGATAGTAGGAGCGCCGAAGGCGGCCACTGGACTGAGCGAAGCGAGGGAAGCGGCTGGAGCGAAGCGGAACTCCGAATAGCCTGTTTTTTGCGAAGCAAAAAGCCACCCTAAAAAATGTAAATTCAAAACTCGACATTTGTCTTAAATAAAAAAATTCGAAAATGATAAAATTTCTGAAAACTTTTAAAAAAATTCAAAAAAAAAAAAAATTTTCTTGACAGATAAAATGTAAGCGTTTACATCAATTACAACAATGCAGGATTTGGCAGATGCAGCAGGTGTGTCCCTGGCTACTGTATCTAGAGTATTTAGCGGAAGCAATAAGGTTTCTGAAAAGACTAAGGAAAAAGTTATGGAACTGGTAAAACAGTCCGGCTTTTATCCTAATGAAACTGCTCGTACCATGGCGGCAGGAAAATCCAGACTTATTGCAGTTATTCTGCCAGATATTGAAAATCCTTTCTTTTCAAAACTTCTTTCTGAAGTGGAAGAAAATTGTGTAAAGAATGGGTATACCATGATTTTTTTCAACTCCAACGGAGATAGTGAGAAAGAGAGAGACATTGTAATTAAAATGATGGCTCGTCAGGCAGATGGAATGATTATCTGTATGACGAAAGTTAAGTCAGAAATGATTCCGGTGCTGCGAACTGCAAAATTCCCAGTAGTTGTGATGGCACGGAACATTGACGGCTTGAATTCAGTTGGAATTGACCACCTTGAAGGTGGAGCTATTGCGGCTGATTATCTTGTTGACGGTCAATGTGAGTCTTTTTACTTCTTTGGTTTACAGGATGATGAAAAGTTTGCCGGCTATAAAAATCAATTGCTTAAACGAGGCATTGAAGAGGAAAAGATTCATGTATTTGGTGACCAGGACTGGTACTTCAGGGATTTTGATAAAGCATCTGAAATGATGAATGAGTTTATGCAGAAGGAAATAAACAGTAAAAAAATTGGACTTTTCTGTGTAAATGATCTTTATGCTGTAAAGGCAATTAATGCTGCCCACAAGAATAATGTAAAAATTCCTGAGCAGCTTAGTATTGTTGGTTTTGACAACACAATGGTTTGTAATATGGCATTTCCAGCTTTGACAACAGTTAACCAGCCTTTAGATGAAATAGCAGCAAAAAGTTTTGAATTATTGTGTAAAAAAATGAATCAAAAAGATGATGTGCAGACGATAGAAAAAATTGTTTTGCATGCTTCTTTGGCAAAAAGAGAATCATAAGATTCTTTACTTTTTATGGGAGTGTAACAATGAAAAAATTAAGTTTAATAATAGCAGCTGCATTGTTAGCAGCATCTTTATTTACTAGTTGTGGAAATAAAAAAGCATCAGATTCAATTAGTATTATGTTTCAAGGCTCAGATAATGAGCAGGCTGCAATAAAAGGTGTTGCAGAACGTTTTACGGAAAAAACAGGTATAAAAATTGAACTTTTATACACACCTCACGACTCGTATACATCAAAACTAGCAAGTTTCATTAAAAATAAAAATGTACCAGATATTATCAGTATTGATGGTCCTGTTCTTGCAAGTCTTGCATGGTCTGGAGTTATCCAGAGTGTAGAACCATATATTGATTCAGCAATTATAGAAGATATGACACCTTCAAATGTTGCTCAGTGTACATATCCAATTGATAATAAACTCTACGCAATCAGTTATGCTGACTCAACTGTTCTTTTATACTGCAACAAAACTTATCTTGATAAAGTTGGAGCTAGAATTCCAACTTCTGTAGAAGATGCATGGACTGTAGATGAATTTGACGACATTCTTACAAAACTTGCAGCACTTCCAGAAGTAACCTGGCCTTTAGACTTAATGTGGGCATGGAATATTGCAGGCTCAGAATGGGGAACTTATGCATTCTATGAATGTCTTGTTTCAGGTGGTTCAGATATTATCAATCGTGATACATGGACAGCAGAAGGAACTCTAAACAGCCCAGAATCAGCAAAAGTTCTGTCATATTTCCAGAAATGGGGTAAAAACGGTTGGATTGTTCCAAAATCAGCAGGTGAGAACACACTTTACAATGATAAACGTCAGACAGCCATTGCATGGAACGGCAACTGGAACTACTCAACATGTAGAGCTTCAATGGGAGATGATGTGATTGCTCTTCCACTTCCAAATTTTGGAAAAGGAACTCGTACTCCTAATGCAACATGGATTTGGGGAATTTCAGCAACAACAAAAAATGCAGAAAAAGCTGGTCAGTTCTTAAGCTTTATGATGACAGAAGAAAAATTCCTTGATGATATCAAAGCAACAGGAACTTACCCTGCATTGAACAAATTTGCAGCTCGTTGTGAAGATTATATGGATCCTGCAAGAATGGCTATTGCTTATGAACAGTCAAACTATGCTGTAAGTCGTCCTATTCATCCAGCTTATCCTACTATCACACTTGCTTTCTCAGATGCATTTGAGGCAATTTTGAATGGTGCGAATATTGATGCAGAACTTTCAAAAGCTGCAAAAAAAATTGATGAAGATATTAACGATAATGACGGATATCCACCATTCAGAAAAAATTAATTGATGACTTGACAGGGTTTTATATTAAATATTGCCCTGTCAACTTCCTGCTTACCTGATTTAAGAGGTATAAAATGAAAAAATCACCTTTCGCAATATTAAAGGAAAAAAATATTCGTCAGGAAATCTATATGCTTTTACCTGCGTGTATATTACTGATTGTATTTATGGTGGCTCCATTTGTTTCGGCATTTGGTCTTTCACTTACAAACCAGAAATTAATTCCAAATCCAATGGTTCCTGCTAAGTTTGTTGGATTTAGAAACTATATTCAGATTTTCAAAGATACTAGTTTCTGGCAGGCTTTTAAAAACGTTATTTTATTCACAATAATGGTTATTCCATTACAATGTGGATTTGCTCTTCTTATGGCAAATGCTTTGAATAAAGTAAAGTTCATGAAAAGTTTTTTAAGAAGTATGTTTTTTCTTCCATATATTACGCCAATGGTAATCGTTGCTGTAATCTGGAAGTCTATTTATCAATATCCAGATGGAATTGCAAATCTTGCTGTAAAGTTTATAACTTTTGGTCAAGCTCATTCGATAGACTGGCTTGGCAATAAAAACAGTGCATTGATAGCAATTACTATCTTGTCTGCATGGCAGGCTTTTGGTTTCCAGATGATTATTTATCTTGGTGCATTGCAGAGTATTCCTAACAGTCTTTATGAAGCAGCTAATATTGACGGAGCATCTCCGACACAAATTTTTTGGAATGTAACCTG
>JALFAW010000271.1 GCA_022773305.1 Spirochaetia bacterium | reverse complement strand
ATTAGGACAAATGTCGAGTTTTGAATTTTTTATTTTTAGGGTGGCTTTTTGCTTCGCAAAAATCAGGCTTTTCAGGGTTACGCTATCGCTTCATTCCTTCGCTCCGCTTCGGAACTGGCTTCGCCAGCCCTTACAATCCTTGCCACGGTTTGAAAATCAAATACTCGAAATTGAACCTAATCAATTCAAGCTGAGTCGGATTTGATATGTTTTGGTTTTGGTATTCAACTGATGTTGGCGCGAATAAAATCCAAACCTGAAGAATTATTTTAGTGATTAATAAGGCGGAAAAATGTACAGTGTTTTTTTGGTAGATGATGAACCTATCCTTCTTGAAGGGATTAGGTCAAAAATTGACTGGGAATCTATCGGGTTAAATTTTGTGGGCGAAGCAACTGATGGCGAGATTGCACTTTCTATGATGCAGGAAATTAAGCCAGACATTTTGATTACAGATGTAAAAATGCCTTTTATGAACGGACTTGAACTTTCCAGTGCCATCAAAAAAATCCAACCATGGATAAAAATCATCATTCTTTCGGGGCATGACGAATTTGATTATGCAAAAAAAGCTATTTCTATTGGAGTAGAAGATTATCTTTTAAAACCTTTCACCGCTAATGAAGTGATTGAAAGCTTGAAAAAAGTTTCTATTCAAATTGATAGAGAGCGAACACAACTTTCTGACATCACAAAAATGAAGCAGGAATTAGAATCAAAAAATAAAATTATCCAAAAAGAATTTTTGATAGATTTAATTCACGGCACAATCAATTCAGATGAAATAGAAGAAAAAGCTAGACAAAATGGTATAGAAATTTCAGCTTCTCTTTATCGAATTATCATCAGTAGAATTGAAAGTCAAAATGATGATAAAACTGATTTTCAAAAAGCGTGTTCACTTGTAAATTCGTATTCGTCGGTTTGGACTCATACTCTTAATTTTTTTTATAAAACTAACAGACTTATAAGTATCGTGAAAGCAAATGAAATTGCTGAACTTGAAGAAAATACTTATCACATTGCAGAAACAATTGAACATATAGTTACAAAAAATCAAAATTGTTCAGTTGTAACTTCAATTGGAAAAACTGTCTTTTCGCTTTCAGAAATTCCGTTGTCTTATGAAGATGCAAAAAAGATTTTAAATGCTACAAGATTCGAAAATAAAAGCGTTATTCTTAGTTCTGATGATGTTGATGAAAAAGATATCGAGTTTTTAAACATAAATCAAAATAATCCTTTAGTTGAACGGATTAAATATGCTGGAAAATCTGATATTTCTGCGATTGTTGAAGAATCGTTGGAATTAATAAAAAATAATACATCTCAAAGTAAAGTGTTTTCTTCATATATTCTTGTAGATTTGATTTTTGCAGTTTCTCAGCTTGTAGAAAGTTTTGGCGGAAATTTAAAACAGGAAAATCCCAAAATGCTTCAAAGAAGCTTTATTGATAATGCTGTGAATGATGAAAAAAGTTTTATTTCCACTACTTATGAAATTTTAAACTTTGCAGTAGATTATCGTGATTCAAAAATGACAAGTCGATATGGAAATATTATTTTAAAAGCAAAAGAATATATTGACAAAAATTATGCTGACCAGAATACTACGTTGTCATCTGTTGCAGAACATGTGTGCTTAAGTCCAAATCACTTCAGCACTATTTTTTCGCAAGAATGCAAGACAACATTCATAGAATATTTAACTTATGTTAGAATTGAAAAAGCAAAACAGCTGATAAAAAATACAGATAAAAAAGGTTATGACATTGCTTACGAGTGTGGTTTCAGCGACCCTCATTATTTCAGTTACATCTTCAAAAAAAACACGGGACTTACGCCCCGTGAGTTTAAAGGAATTTAAAAAATATTTTTTTTGCATGCGATTGCACGATTTTTGTGTTCCTGTGCAATCTCAGGTTGAAAGCAACTACGCGGCTTGCGCACCAAGTTTTTTCTTTCTGGCTGAAAGAATAACACTCTGCAAAAGAATAAAGAAACAAAGCATAAGACCAGTAGTTATTTTCTGCCACCAGGGTTGAGTCAAACCAGAAGCAATTACAATTGTGTTGATTGTTTTTAGTGACATTACACCAAACAAAGTTCCAATCACGCTGCCTACACCACCAGTGAGCAAAGTACCGCCAATAATAGAAGAAGCAATAGCTTCCATTTCAGCACCGTCAGCATTTGATGCATTTCCAGCACCTGTGTGCAAAAGATAAACAAAACCAGCAAGTCCAGCTAAAAGTCCACATATCACATAAGCCATGAATCTTGTGCGCTGAACGTTTATTCCAAGCATTAAAGCACTTTCGCTGTTTCCACCAATTGCATAAAAATTTCGACCAATTCGTGTCCATTTCAAAACAGCCCACATAATCAAAACTATTACAATTGCAACAATCGCACCAATTTCAAGATAAGAAGGAATAAAGTTTCCGTTCCTGGCATAAGTACCAATTGGTAAGTTTAAATAAGCATCCTTTATCTTCAGAAATGTTTCATTTGCTTTTACTGTAACTGGATTAACACTGACAATAGTAGTCATACCTTTTGCAAAGAACATACCTGCAAGAGTTACAATAAACGGCTGAATTTTCAGATAAGATACAAAAAATCCCTGAACAATACCGAAAGCAAGGCCAATAGCAATGGCAACAATAAAAGCACCAAAAACGCTGCTTCCTTTATTTTCCATCATGCAGACAGTTGTCATTGTAATAAGAGCAATCTGACCACCTACAGAAATATCAATTCCTCCAGAAATCATGACAAGAGTAAGTCCACACGAAATAATAATCAAATAAGCGTTATTATTAAAAATGTTGAAAAACTGCTGAGGATTTAAAAAACCACCGCCCCATACAATCATTGCGAAAACATACATAGCCACAAAAGTGCAGATTGTGATAGTCAAAAGCAATGATGTGTTTGAAACCGGCTGTTTGAATTTCTTTGCAAAAAAGTTTTTTATTTTTTCGAAAAATTTCATTATCGCACCTCCATTTTATTTTGCAGTCTGTACAGAATTAGTGTTTGATTTTCCAATCTTTGCACCAATAGTTTTGAAAACTTTTCCAAACCACTGTTTTACAACAGGAGAACCGACTACAACAATAATGATGATAACGATGGCCTTGTAGGCTTTAATATCAGTAGAAGAAACTTTCATTGCATAAAGTGTAGTTGTAAGCGCCTGAATAATATACGCACCAAGAATCGACCCTGAAATCTTGAATTTTCCACCGCTCAAAGAGTTTCCGCCAATAGCAACGGCCAGAATAGCATCCATTTCAATATCCAAAAGAATTTTTTCGTGATTTATAAGACCAATTCGGCAGACATTCATTGATCCCGCAAGAGCAACACAAATTCCAAGAACAACAAAAACTACCATTTTCATAAACACAGGATTAATTCCGTTTTGTTTTGAAGCTCGTTCGTTTATTCCCACTGCCTGAATGTAAAGTCCAAGAGTTGTGTATTTTAAAAGAAGATTAACTAAAATGATAAACAGAATGACAATCAGAATAGGACTTGGAATTGGAATGCCTGGAATAAATCCGCCAAGATATCCCAAAAGATTACTTTCTACATTTGGAGTTGCACCACCATTTATCCAGTAGGCAATCGGACGACCTGCTGTAAATAAAATCAAAGAAGCAATCATCGGTTGAATGTTGAATTTTGCAATCAAAAGACCATTGAACATACAAAAAATTACAGTGACAATGCAGGCAACCAAAACTCCGGCAAGAATCAGCGGAACTGTAATGTTATTTCCCCGCAAGATTTTTACAAAAACAGAACCAGCAATGGCTGCACACGCACCGACAGAAATATCTTGTCCTTTTGTTGCAGAAGTTACAAGCGTCATTCCAATGGCAAGAATTACAAGTTCTGAAGCGCCATTTAAAATACTGATTAAGTTTCCAGTCAAAACCTTGTTTCCAAGATTATTTTCTTTTATTGCGATAGAAAAGAAACTTGGATCTCTAATCAGATTGAAAATCACAAGAATAAGCAAAGCAATAATCGGGATGATAAGTTGCGACGATGCAAACTTTTTAAGTTTTTCAGTAAAAGAATTATTTTCACTCATTTTACTACTTTCCTCCTGCAATAGTTTTCATAATATTACTTTGAGTAAGCTGTTCATCTTTTAATTCGCCCACAATATTTCTATCTTTCATTACAACAAGACGAGTGCAGACATTAAGCATTTCCTGAATTTCAGACGAAATGAAAGTTACGGCAACACCTTCTTTTGAAAGTTTTAACACCTGTTTCTGAATTTCTGTTTTAGTTCCTACATCAATACCTCGTGTAGGTTCATCCAAAATCAGATATTGAGGATGAGTCAAAAGCCAGCGTGCAAGAATTACCTTCTGCTGATTTCCACCTGAAAGGGATTTGATTGGAGTTTCTTGCGAAGCAGTTTTGACTTGAAGAAGTTTGATATATTCATCAGCAATCTTTTCAGCTTCCGCCTTTTTGAAAGGATGCCAGAAACCTTTTAGAACCTGCTGAGCCAGAATCAGATTATCGCGCACAGACAAATCTTGAATAATTCCATCGCCCTTTCTGTCTTCCGGCAGATAACCAATTCCACATTCCATAGCATCTTTTGGTTTTGAAATCTTTACTTCATTTCCATTTACTTTTACTTTTCCGCCTGTAACACGGTCAGCGGCAAAGATTGCACGAACACTTTCACTGCGTCCTGAACCTAAAAGTCCAGTAAATCCATTAACTTCGCCTTTATTGATGGCAAAATCAAAAGGCTTTACACCTTCAATGCTCGATAGCCCTTCTGCTTCATAAACGATTTCAACTTTTCCAGAATATTTGCCTCTTTCTTCCCGAAGTCTAGAAATATCATCAATTGCTTTTCCTAGCATAGCAGAAACAAGGTCTACTTGTGGCATATCTTTTATTTCATATTCACCAACAAGTTCACCATTACGCAAAACTGTGATTCTGTCACAAATCTCATAAACCTGATCAAGAAAGTGAGTAATAAAAATTATTCCAACTCCGCGTGATTTTAAATCGCGCATCAATTCAAATAAAAGTGCAACTTCTCGTTCATCCAAAGAAGAAGTAGGTTCGTCAAGAATCAAAACCTTACATTCCATATCAACAGCACGCGCAATAGCAACCATCTGTTGAACAGCGAGCGAACATGTTCCAAGTTGTTGAGATGCTTTTGCAGGAATATTTAAACGCTGGAGAATTTCATCAGCTTTTTTTTCTTGAGCACGCCAATTAATAAATTTATAGTTTCCTCGCCCAATAAATATGTTTTCTGCAACAGTGAGATTTGGACAGAGTGTAATTTCCTGATAAACAGTACTGATGCCAAGATTTTGAGCATCCTGTGGGGAGCGAATAGAAACTGGTTCATCTTTTCCATCAATCCTGATTTCGCCAGAATCTTTTTCATAAACGCCGGTCAAACATTTTACAAGGGTTGATTTTCCAGCTCCGTTTTCACCCATCAAAGCATGAACTTCGCCTTTTCTAAGAGTAAAATCAACATTTTGCAGTGCTTTTACTCCAGGGAATTCTTTATAAATCCCCCGCATGGTCAAAACAACATTATTTTCCATTTTTCTTCCCTAATTGAACTCTTCTACAAACTCAAAATGATAGTGTTTTCGAAGCAATAATGATTTTTACAAAAAAAAAGCGGTGCAAAATATGATTTACACATTCTACACCGCATCCAAATCTTAAAGATTAGTCTCCAAGACCGTAAGTATCGATATCAGCCTGAGTAAGTTTTTTAGCATCAAAACCTTTTTCTTCAGAGATAACTTTCTTTGAAGGAACTTTTCCAGTTTTAATCATGTCCTCGATAACAGCTGCCTGGAATGGAGAACACTGACCATCATAATTCCAGTTTCCAGCCAAAAGTTCGCGCAATGCCCATTTGTTACAGTCAAATCCCATAACAATTACGTCACCTTTAACACCGTGAGTGATTCCAGCTTCGTCAAGAGCAGCAACAGCACCTTTTGCCATACCATCATTTTCAGCATAGATTACATTAAATTTTTCACCAGAGTTGATAACAGATTCAACAATCTTTTTAGCTTCTGCTTCGTCCCAAGTAGCAGTCTGCTGAACAACTTTTTTCATAGTTCCAGCAGCAAATTCTCTGTCCAAAGCAGCTGTACGACCAATCTGAGCATCAGAACCCATAGCACCCTGAATATGAATTACATTGTATTCAGGCAATTTCTGAGCTTTGAGCCATGCTACAGCAGTATCACCCTGATTAGCCATGTCAGAAACAACAGCAGCTTCATAAAGTTTGTCAGAAACATTAATCATACGGTCAAAAAGGAAAACTTTAATTCCGTTGCGCTGAGCATTTTTAAGAACTGATTCCCATCCGTCTGTTGCGGCAGCTGAAAGGAGAATATAATCAACACCTTCTGTAATAAACTGAGAAGCAGCATTTAGCTGTTCATCATTTTTCAAACTGTAGAAAGTTTTTACATCGTAACCTTTGTCTTTTGAGAATACAGTTTCCATGTCTTTTACATTTGCAGCACGATATCCTGATTCACTTGGTGGGTTATTAATAATACCAATTTTAATAGTGTCAGCACCTTTCTTTGATTTCTTTGATTTTTTAGCTTTAGGAGCTGCGAATAAACTTGCTGCACAAATAAGTGCAACAGCGATAGTTAAGATTTTTTTCATCTAAATGCCTCCTTTAATTAGATGGAAATTAGTTTTTATTAATAATAGTTTAAGGCACATATTACAATAAATGAATTCAATTTTTTTTGTTTTTTATTTGAAATATTTCGTAATAAAAATAATTTTTCAGTAGTTATATAAAAAAAGTTAAGAAATTTCCAAAATAAAGTTTAAAAAAATTAAACAAGGTCTGTCCCTGCATGTGTAGGTCTGTCCCTGCCTCGCACATAAAAAAATGTACACCAATGAGAATTTTGTTTTGCGCGAGCCGAGAGTTTTGGTGGATTGTTTTCCCTTTAATCGAGCGGAGTTTACACTCCTACCAAAACTCAAAATAACGTGTGGTTTAAAATCTAGGTCTGTCCCTGAATGTGTGGATCGAGCTGATTATCTCGCTGCTAATTATAATATAGTTAGCACATGCCATGATTTTTTTTTAACGCTTTGCTAAAAAACTCGGTGTCAGGTTAGTTTAAAATCCAGGTCTGTCCCTACCTCGCGCATAAAAAAATGTACACCAATGAGAATTTTGTTTTGCGCGAGTCGAGAGTTTTGGTGGATTGTTTTCCTTTTAATCGAGCGGAGTTTACACTCCTACCAAAACTCAAAATAATGTGTGGTTTAAAATCCAGGTGTGTCCCTGTTTTTCTTTTTTTACAGCAAAATTTAGTTAGTCAGTCGCCTTCCGCTGTTCGCTATTCGCTCAGCCCTTTCGGGCCCGTCTTCGACGGCAGCTCCAGCCTCGGTGCGCTGCTAAAATAAAAACCTGCAAAAAAAATTGTCAACTGGCGAAATTGCTCATGTTTTAACTCATTTCCACTAATGAAAATGCAAGTTACAAAAAATGCAAGTTTTGACAATAAAATTCATCAATAAAACAAAGTCGTACCCCAATTTAAATAAATCCAGGTCTGTCCCTGGCTCGTGCTATAAATCACTCATACCAACGAAAGTTCAGTTTGCACGAGCCACGAGTTTTGGTGGATTATTTTCCTTTTAATCGAGCGGAGTTTACACTCCTTCCAAAACTCAAAATAACGTGTGGTTTAAAATCCAGGTCTGTTCCTGCATGTGTGGCTCGTGCTGATTATCTGGCTGCTAATGTTAATTTAGTTCGCACGAGCAATGAGCTTTTTTTTAACGCTTTGCTAAAAAACTCGGTGTCAGGTTAGTTTAAAATCCAGGTCTGTCCCTGCCTCGCGCATAAAAAAATGTACACCAATGAGAATTTTGTTTTGCACGAGCCGCGAGTTTTGGTGGATTATTTTCCTTTTAATCGAGCGGAGTTTACACTCCTTCCAAAACTCAAAATAACGTGTGGTTTAAAATCCAGGTCTGTCCCTGTATGTGTGGCTCGTGCTGATTATCTGGCTGTTAATGTTAATTTAGTTAGCACGAGCCATGAGTTTTTTTTAACGCTTTGCTAAAAAACTCAGTGTCAGTTTAGTTTAAAATATAGGTATGTCCCTGTTTTGTATGTGTTATTTTAGTTTAATTTTTTTAGTTGGCAATTTATCTTGAAATTTGGTAAAATGCAGCGTATGAAAAAAAGCGATGCTGCAATTCACAGTGATTTTAAATACATCTTTTCTGTGACAATTCCTATTTTACTAGGATATATTCCTCTTGGCATTGGTTTTGGGCTTTTTGCTAGTCAAAGTGGACTGCCAATTATTGTTTCTGCGTTGATGAGTATTTTTATGTATACTGGAGCAGGTCAATATCTGGCTGTGGGACTTTTTGCGGTAAATGCAAGTTTTTCTTCTATATTAATTACAGAAATTCTTCTTAATTTGCGACACATTGTTTATGGACTTTCTTTGATTCGAGAATTTGATGGAATTGGAAAATGTAAACCTTATTTGATTTTTGCACTTACTGATGAAACTTACTCGGTTTTGACAAATACAAAATGTCCTCAAAATATTAACAAAAAAAAGTTTTATCTTGGAGTTTCGGCATTAAATCATTTTTATTGGGTGACTGGCTCTCTGATTGGTGCTTTTCTTGGAAAAATTTTGCAGAGAAAGACAAATATTGATTTTGGTGGAATCGATTTTGCATTAACAGCTCTTTTTGCAGTTCTTTTTGTTGAACGTATGAGAAACATAAATGTTTCAAAAAAAAATGAAGAATTAAAGAAAAACGAAACTGAAAAAGCTGATAATACAAAAGAGAATGAGTTTTCACAAAACAGTTCTACGACATATTTAATAGAAGAAAATAATCTAATTAAAAAAAATAATTACGATGATGTTTTTGCCTGTATTATTGGATTAATCTGCACTATTGTTTCAGTTATTTTGTGGCGTTTTGGGATAATAAATAATTCCAGCAATATTTTGCTTTTTTCTATAGTTACTGGAGTTTTTATCATAATTATAAAAGAAATCTTGAAAAATAAGAAACATAATTAGTTTATCATGTAATACTACCATTTTTATATTGTTATGAGGGAAATAATGAAATTAAGTTTCATAATAATTGTTATTTTTGTTTGTGCATTGATGATTTTTGCTGAAAGGGCTTTTCCATTTATTCTGTTTTCAAAAACAAATCCACCAAAAATAATCAAGATTATTCAAAAATTTATTCCAACGATGGTGATTGCATGTCTTTTAGTGTATTGTCTGAAAGATATAACATTTACAGATGAAAAAGGTCTTTATCTTAAAGGATTTATTCCCTCTTTTTCTGCTTTATTTGTGACTTTGGGACTACAACTTTGGAGAAAGAATACTCTTTTAAGCATTTTGTGTGGAACTGTCATTTACATGGTTTTTCTGAGAATTCTGTAAGTTTTGTTTGCAATAGCCTCGAGTTTTAGCAATTTTCTCTCTTAGGTTCAATTTCGAGTTTTTTAATTTTAAACAGTGGCAAGGATTGTAAGGGCTGGCACAGCCAGTTCCGAAGCGTAGCGAAGGAATGAAGCGATAGCGGAACCCTGAAAAGCCTGTTTTTTGCGAAGCAAAAAGCCACCCAAAGAAAAAAAATTAAAACTCGACATTTGTCCTCTTATTTTATAACTGAAATTCTATTTCTTCCAAAACTCAGTGTTATTTTAAAATCGAGAAATTTCGTTGTATAAAAAATAAATAAACCTACTTGCACATTTCTCGTTTTGTAGTAAAATATAATCTAGTGTTTTTCATTGAATTTATTTTCAAGAGGTTTTATGGAACTTTCAGATAATCTGATGTACACTGCAATGCAAAGACTTATTCTTTTGCATTATCAAAAAGTGCTTTATGTCGATTTAAACGAAGATTTTTATTCTGTTCTCAAAATTGATGATAATGAATGGAATATGTCTGTCTACAATGATAAACAAAAAAAAATAAGCGAATGGTTTAGTTATTTTGCTGAAAGTGATTTGTGTCATGATGATGACAGGGAAACTTTTAGAAACTTTGCTAATCTTGAAAAATTCCGTAAAAATATTAAAGAAAATGATGAAAAACCTATCAGATGCACATACAGAAGAAAAATAAAATCAGATGATCAGAGTTTTACACGTTGTGTTATGGAAATCTTTCCTTACACAGATAAAAATATGCATCAGATTATTTTTCTATTTGTTCGGGAAGCAACAAAATCAAATTCTATTTTTAACAGAATGAATGAATCTGTTCAGCGTCTAAAAGAAAAAAATCAATTTATCCATCATAAAAAATACAATGGTAAAAAACGTATTCTTGTAGTAGATGATAATTCAATCAACAGAAATATGCTCAAAGAGTATCTGTCTGATGAATATGAAATAATTGAAGCTGAAAACGGTCTTGTTGCACTTGATATTCTGTTTTATAACTATCAAAACATTTCAGCAATTGTACTTGATTTGTGTATGCCGGTTATTAATGGTTTTGAGTTTTTAAAAAAAGTTCAGCTTAATCCTTTGCTTTCAACTATCCCAATTCTTGTAGCAACATCTGCAACAGATAATAATGATGAAGAAAAAAGTCTTTCCATGGGAGCAACTGATTTTGTAAAAAAACCGTTTAATCCTGTTGTTGTCAAAATGCGTCTTTCAAAAATCATCAAAATGAAAGAAGCTAGTGAAATGGTTACTATTTCTGAATTTGATTCGGAGACTGGTTTTTACACAAAAGAAGCTTTTTGTCATCACATTGAAATGGAATTAAACAATAATCCTCAGGAAGATTATGATATTGTTGTTTCAAATATCGATAATTATGCTTCCATCGAACAATTTTATGGTAAGGCAAATTGTAAGAAACTTCTACCAAAACTGACTGAAATTGCACGAAATTCTAATGACGATGTTGTTTTTTATGGAAGAATAGGTGAACGAACTTTTGCTAGTTTGGTAAAACATACTTCCTGTTTAGATGATTCATTCTTTATCAGCATTTCTGAAAAAATGGCAGATGCCATTCAGGTAGAAAATATTCAGGTGAAATTTGGTGTTTATGAGTTAATTGATAAAGATATTCCAGCTACTGAGTCAATTGATCGTGCTGTTTCTGCAATGAATTCAATTTCTAAAAAGTTTGGAAAAGTTGTGGCATTTTATGATAAAAGAGTTGCAGAAATTCAGGCAAAAAATTTTGAAATGGAATCTGCCTTTGAAAGTGCCATTGCAAAAGAAGATTTTGAAGTCTGGTTTCAACCAAAATATTCAACTAAGACTAAAACAGTGGTTGGCGCAGAAGCTCTGATACGATGGCGAGGTAAAGATGGAAATCTGATTTCACCTGCAGAATTTATTCCACTTTTTGAAACTGATGGGTTAATTCCTATCCTTGATGAATATGTTTTTAAAAAAGTGTGTGAGTATCAAAAAATGCGTTTGGAAAAGGGAAAAATTATTGTTCCGATTTCTGTAAATCTATCTCGTGCAAGCATGTTTAAAAAAGATTTTATCAAGAATTATGCAAAGATTGCAAATGACATGGGCATTTCTCGTTCCTGCGTTCCAATCGAAATTACAGAGTCTATGGCAGTAAAAAGTTCGTCAGTTAAATCTTTTGCAGAAGAACTAATCAACGAAGGTTTTTCTTTACACATGGACGATTTTGGAGCAGGATATTCTTCTTTGGCAAGTCTGCAAATTTTACGTTTTGATGTCATAAAACTTGATAAATCACTTATTGATTTTATCGGTACACAAAGTGGTGAAAGCCTTATAAAACACACTGTCGCTTTTGCAAAAGAATCAGGAATGAAAGTTGTTGCAGAAGGTGTTGAAAAAAAAGAGCAACTTGATTTTTTGCGTAAGATTAACTGTGATTATATTCAGGGATTTTATTTTGCAGCTCCAATGCCACAAAAAGAATTCGATAAATTACTGACAGGAGCCTCTAAGAATTAAACAATTAGAGTTATCAAAATATTTTTCTATGAAATTTAGAATTAAAGTTAAGTCTTCAGCTTACAATTTATTTATTTATTTTATTTTTATGGCTGTAATCGGCTCTTTTTTGCTAAGTCTGCCATTCTGCTACAACGGAGAAAAAATTCCGTTTATTGATGCTATTTTTGTCACTGTTTCTGCAATTTGTGTAACTGGACTTTCAACTGTAGATATGTCTGTTTTTTCGAATGCTGGTTTTATGATTCTTTTGCTTTTAATAGAAGCTGGAGGACTTGGACTTGTTTCTTTTTTTACAATTTATCTTACTTTTGCTTCTAAAAAACTTTCATTAGTGAATAGAAATATAATTAAAGATTATTTTACTCAGGAACAACAATTTGAAGCCAAGCAGATTGTGAAACAAATTATTTTATTCACATTGTGTATTCAGATTTTGGGTTCGATTTTTTTGAGTATTTTTTTATATTTTAATGGTGAAAAAAAATTCATTTTCTATGGAATTTTTCTTTCGATATCAGCGTTTTGTAATGCAGGTTTTTCACCATATTCTGACAGCCTTTCCAGGTTTTCACAAAATCCTGTAATTATATTGACTTTATCTTTTATCATCATTTTAGGTGGACTTGGTTTTAATGTAATGTCGAATGTTTATTATTCCCTGCATAAATCCAAAACAAAGAAAAAACAGATTTTGACCCTTCATTCAAAAATTGTACTGACAATGACAAGTGTTTTAATTATTTTAGGAACAGTACTTTTTTATGTTTTTGAAAGAAAACTTGCTTTTAAGGATATGAGTTTTTCCTCTGCTTTTTTAAACGCTTTTTTTGAATCAGTAACACTCAGAACTGCAGGATTTGAAACAGTTAGTCAAAACTCATTTTCGAGTCATTCATCTTTTGTGGCAAAAATCTTCATGATTATTGGCGGAAGTCCAGGTTCCATGGCAGGTGGAATAAAAACTACAACAGTTTTTTTGATGCTTCTGCTTGCTTATAAAAGTGCAAATGATAAAAATTTTCCATCTGTTTTTAAAAGGGACATTTCACTTGAATCAATAGATAAAGCGACTTCAATTTTTATAAAAGCGATTTGTTTTTTATGCATAATGATAGGACTTTTACTTTGGAGCCAAAACGATTTAATTTTGAGAGGTGTTTTTTCTTCCGAGAGTTTGGTTTTTGAAGCTTTTTCTGCATTTGGAACTGTAGGACTTTCAAAAGGAATAACTGGACTTTTATCATCCTCCGGGAAAATTTTAATTATGATTTTAATGTTTGCAGGACGTACAGGAATTACGTTTATTGCAATCAATAGTTTTGGAAAAGAAGGGGAAATAAAATCACTGACAGATTATCCAAAAGAAGATGTTTTGTTGGGATAAAAAGGTAGATTATTCAAGAAGGTAAAATATGATTAGTATTGCTATTATTGGACTTGGAACTTTTGGATGCAGAGTTTTAGAGGAATTAATTCCTACTTCTGCAGATTTAATAATCCTGGATAAAGATAGAGAAATTGTTGAAAAGTATAAAAAATCTGTAGTGAATGCATATATTACAGATGCGATAAACGAAGAAACTCTACGAAAAATTATTCCTGTGAATTTGTCGGCGGCAATTGTTGATTTGGGAAATCAACTGGAAACTTCTATTTTAGTTACAAACCATCTGAAAAAAATTGGAGTAAAAAATATTATTGTCAAAGCAAAGTCTGATGAACATGGTGAGATTTTAACACTAGTAGGGGCAACAAAAGTTATTTATCCTGATTTGGATGCTGCAATTCATATTACACCGATGCTTTTATCACCTGTTTTTTTGAATTACCTTCAGATTTCCGAAAATTTTGCAATTGCTGAGATAAATGTAAAACCTGAACTTGAAGGAAAAACTCTGGCAGAAAGTGCATTGCGTCAGAATTACGGCATAAACGTAATCGGGTATCGAAATGATAGTGATGAAGAAATTCAAAGCGCATCAGACCCTTCAATGGTTTTGACTTCAAAGATGGTTTTACTTGTTGCAGGTTCTGCTTTGTCCATTCAAAAATATTCAGATAAAAAAGCGTGTGATGATTTGGAAGCAATGGTAAATCATGATAAATCACGTTTTGGGCATTTTTTGCGTCGAAAATAATTTTTGAATCACTTTTTTTTGATCGCTAAAAAGAATCTTTTATGGAAAATGTTCGACGAGAATTCAAGATATGGGTGGATTACTTTTCTATATATTTTTGTTGTGCAAGTAAGTCAAAAATTTTCATGCTCAAAGAAAATGAACTTTCCCAAAGACTATCAATATTATCATTTTGTGTGTGAAGGTTTTTCCAAGTTTTTGGAGTTTGATTTTTCAAAACATCAGAAACTTCGTTTGAAGGTAGAATTGTGATTGCAACAGCTGGAATGCCTTGAGCAATAAAACTTGCATTGTCTGAATAATTACACGGCAGACAAAACCATTTTCCATTTCCTGCAGTTCTTATTATTCTTTGTGCTTTGTTTTCCAGTGCAGTCAATTTTTTAATAAAGGCTTTTCCTGCTTTTTGAGGAATATTATTTTCGCATAAAACTGGAACATCTCCACACCCCATACAGTCAAAAACAAAAACATCGTCTTTTATATCTAGTTTTTTAAAAAGACTTGCAATAGCAAAAGCTCCTTGAGAAGTAATTCCATCAGGACACGATTCTTCGCCGTCAGTAAAAATGAGTCGTACATTGTGAAAATCAAATTGCCTTGACAGTTTGACAGCCCAAAGCATGAGCATGTAAACTGCTGCGGAATTGTCGTTAGCTCCAGGAGAGTCTTGAAAACGGTCATAATGCGCAACTACAGTTTTAATTTTAAAAAGAGGATTATATTGATTTTGAGGAAATTTTACATAGACGTGTTTTCTTCCTTTCAATGAAATAACTGCGCTTTCAACGCCATTTTTTTTAAGAAAAACTTGAATAAAATTAAGTCTATCACAATCTGGTTTTATAAAATCAAGAAAATATTTTGAATCAAAACTCATGTTTTTATTTTGCCTTAAAATCAAAGATTATTCAACTTTCTGAAGAAAACGAGGTCTGTCCCTGTTTTGTAAAAGGGGGACAGACCTTGTTTTTAAGATATTTTGTAAAAAGGGGGACAGACCTCGATTGAAAAAAAAGCGTTTTATGAGTTTTGGCAAAAGTGGTATTGAATTTTAATTAAAAAAAGAATAAACCGCCAAAACTCGCGGCTCGTGCAAACTGAACTTTCGTTGGTGCGAGTGATGTATAGCACGAGCCAGGGACAGACCTCGTGTTTTTGTGGGAATGAGTTTAAATACTAGCAATTTCGCCAGTTGACAATTTTTTTTGCAGGGTTTTAAGGTGCACAGCGCACCGAGGCTGGAGCTGCCGTCGAAGACGGGCCCGAAAGGGCTGAGCGAATAGCGAACAGCGGAAGGCGACTGACTAACTAAATTTTGCTGAAAAAAAAGAAAAATAGGGACAGACCTTGTTTTTAAGTTATTTTGTAAATTGGGGTACGACCTTGTTTTGAAACTTTGGTTTGTATGAGGTTTTAAAAATTGTAGTAATAATTTCGCATTTGAAAATTATGTTTAAAAGTGTTATAATTATGCTTTAATTCTTGCTTAAGGTGGCGGATATGGATTTAAAAGGACGAAACTTTTTGACATTAAAGGATTTTTCTCCTGAAGAAATCATTTACCTTTTGGATTTGGCTGAAAATCTGAAAGAAAAAAAGAAAAAAGGCATTCCTGTGGATATTCACCGTGGAAAAAATATCGCTTTAATTTTTGAAAAAACTAGTACACGAACTCGTTGTGCTTTTGAAGTTGCCGCTCATGATTTAGGAATTCAGACTACTTATCTTGCTGAAGGCAGTCAGATTGGTAAAAAGGAAAGTATTGCTGATACTGCCAGAGTTTTGGGACGAATGTTTGAAGGTATTGAATATCGCGGTTTTGAACAGTCTCTTGTGGAAGATTTGGCTAAATATTCTGGTGTTGTTGTTTGGAATGGTCTTACAAATGAATATCATCCAACTCAAATGCTTGCCGATATGCTTACTATTCGTGAACATTTTGGTAAACTAAAAGGTCTTAAACTGGTTTACTTTGGTGATGCGCGTTATAACATTGGCAATTCTTTGTGTATTGTTTGTGCAAAGCTTGGATTGAATTTGACTTTATGTGCTCCTCAAAAATATTTTCCAAATGCTAAGTTGATTGAGGAATGTAAAAACTGGTGTAAAGAAAGCGGTGGTTCTATCAATATGGAAGAAAATGTTTCGAAAGCTGCTGCTGATGCTGATATCCTTTATACTGATGTGTGGGTTTCTATGGGTGAACCTGATGATATTTGGGAAGAACGCATTAATGATTTAAAATCATATCAGGTGAATAGTGATGTTATGGCGAAAGCTAAACCTGATGCAATTTTTATGCATGATTTACCGTCTTTCCATGATTTGAATACAAAAATTGGAAAGGAAATTCATCAGAAATTTGGACTTGAAGCTATGGAAGTAACTGATGAAGTTTTTGAAAGCAGTCAGTCTGTTGTTTTTGACGAAGCTGAAAACAGAATGCACACTATCAAAGCTGTGATTGCTGCTACTCTTGGTCATAATTTTATTTAATTTTTGGGAGGATAATATGAATGCCATTATTACTGTTGTTGGCTCGGATAAAGTTGGAATTATTGCGAAAGTTTCTCAATTTTTAAGTGAACATAAAATTAATATAGCTGACATTACGCAGACTATTCTTTCTGGCAACTTTGTAATGATGATGATGGTTGATCTTGCCGCATCTGACATTTCCATTGATGAGTTGAGAAATGCTATGGAAGATTTGAGTTCTGATATGGGCGTTGAAATCAATATCATGAGTGAAAAAGTTTTCAGTGCTATGCACCGAGTTTAATTTTTTAATACGACCGGTCAAGGCACGCTTCGCTCAAGGCACGCTAACGCTTAAAGCCTTGACTTCGCCGTTTTGAGGGGGTGTACTACCCTCTCAATCAGAAAAGTGTCTGTTTTATGTCAAATAATTCAATTTTTTGTTTGAAAACAGGCACTTTTTTTATTCTCAGTTTTATTCTTTAATCATTTTACCTTTTATTCTTTAATTTCATCACTAATTTGCCGATATACTTTGTATGAAGAAGTGTTTTTTTTCTATATTATCAGTTTTTTTTCTATTAAATAATGCTGTTTTCGCAAAAATCTTTTTTGATAAACTTGATTTAAATCAAAATGATGAACTTTTATATACTGTTACAAATGAGGCAACTGGAATTTCAAAATATAATGCACTTTTTAAAGTTAAAGTCAAAAGTGAGACGACTGATTTTTATCCTGAATGTGTTTCGTTTTTTCCTGAACAAGTTGAGTTAATTAATAATTCAAACATTTTACAAATTAGAAATACTTATGGTACGGCTCAATATGACATTTCAAATCATTCGTTAAAAACTGTCAGAACAGTTGATCAAATACCAGAAAAACCGCTTCCTCTTTTACCTTATGCTACAAGTTACGATGGAACCTGGATTTGTTTTCTGCGACAAACTTCTTTTTTGACAGCTGATCTTGTTGTGAAAAACATTTCTTCCGGTTATGAATATGTTCTTACAAAAAACAGTCAGATGAGTTATGAAAAGATTCCTGTAAAATGGAGTCCTGAAAAAAATCTTCTGATTTATGAAAAAGACGGTTCTCTTTATTTTTGTAATCCTACTGCTTTGCAAGGAAATGTTGAAATTGATGAAAAATATAGAAGAATCGGACGTGGCTCTATTAATAGTGTTGAATTTGCTTCTTCTAAGTTTATTATCTACGCTGATGATTCACTTCTTTATAAAATAAATACAAAAGAACTTTACACGGTAGGACTTTATTCAAATATTCTGGGAAAAGGAACTGTAATCGGACGGCTTCCTTTTAAGTTTAATCCTAAAACTGATAAATTCAGTTCTAATAGTTATGCGAATGCTTTTGTTATTATTCAAAATAAAAGACTTTTTTCTTACATGACTGTTCACAAAGATTCTAGTGATTATATGGATGTTTTATATTCACGCCCTTATACTGATTCTAATGCTTCATTGATTGATTCTGAAATTCTTTGGGATAAAAACTCAAATCCAATTTTGTGGATAAAAAAACTTCCTTATGATAGTGATAAAGTTCGTTGTTCTGTTTATAGAATTAGTGATATTGCGGCTCAAGTTCTTGAGATAGAAGATTCTGGCGACCCTTTTATTTCTCCTGACGGTTCAAAAGTCGGTTTTTTTGCCGGTGCTGCGTTTTATGTTTATGACATCAATAAATGGAATAGAATTTCATCTTTGCAAGGCGAGAGAATTGTTTCTGCAAAATGGCTGAATTCCAGAACGATTTTTGTTTGTGGCGAAAAAAGTATTCGTATGTGGGATTGCATAAATGGGGACACAGAAGTGATTGCCATTTCATCGGTAAAATCTGCATATTGGTCTACAGACGGCTCTACTATCATTATAGATAATGATTCTGGAAATAACTATGAGCTTGTAAAAGAAACAAATACCTGGAAAAAAATCGGTTTGACTGCAAAACGAGAAAGTTCAACTCAAAATGGAAGGTTTCGTGCATTTACAAATACTTCCGTAAACTGTAATTTTGAAAATGTTGTATACATAAGAACTTTGGGAAAAAATCCTGTGACTGTGCCTTTGTACAAAGAATCTATCAAAAGAAAAATAAATCCTAAAAAAGTTTCAATCATTTTTGATGCTTACGATAATGCAGACGGCCTTGCTCAAATTATCACGACGTTAAAAAAATTCAACGTAAAAGGTGATTTTTTTATTAACGGAGAATTTATCAGGCGATTTCCACAAGAAACAAAGCAGATTGTAAAAAATGAATATAACTGTAATTCCATGTTTTTTAGTTTGACTGATTTGACTGAGAATAATTTTGTGATGGATGAAGATTTTATCAGGCGTGGTCTTGCACGAAATGAAGATGAATTTTACCAGTGTACGGAAAGTGAGCTTTCGATTTTCTGGCATGCACCTTTTTATAAAACAACTGAGCAAATTATTGAATATGGAAAAAACGCAGGTTACACTTACATTGATTTAAAAACGGAAAATCTTGAACAGTCTGATGATAATCCTTTTGACGTCATTCAAAGATATTATACAAAAGCGATAAAGAATGGTGGCGGCATAATCCCTGTAACTGTCGGTTTTTCTTCTGCTTATGAAAAAGAATTTTTGTATAATCATCTTGATTTGCTGATATGTGCCCTTATTGATGCCGGGTTTGAATTAGTTGGCATAAATGAATTGTAAAAAACACAAAAATTAGTTATAATTCCAATAATTTGTTATTGAGGTCTATATATGTCTTTGGAAAAAATGCGGAATATTGGAATTATGGCACATATTGATGCCGGAAAAACTACAACAACAGAACGAATTCTTTATTATACAGGAAAAATTCATAAAATCGGTGAAATTGATGACGGTCAGGCTACAATGGACTGGATGGCGCAGGAACAGGAGCGCGGAATTACGATTTGTTCGGCTGCCACAACAACTTACTGGAAGAACTATCAGATAAATATAATTGACACACCAGGTCACGTTGATTTTACAGCAGAAGTTGAACGTTCACTGCGCGTTCTTGATGGTGCAGTTGCTGTGATTTGCGCAGTTGACGGTGTTCAGCCTCAAACTGAAACTGTATGGAAACAGGCTGATGAATTTAATGTTCCAAGAATTTGTTTTATGAATAAAATGGATAGAATTGGTGCAGATTTTTTTGGTTCGATGGAAGATGTACAGCAAAAGTTTGGCATTGAACCTCTTGCTCTCCAGATTCCAATTGGTGAAGGTCCTGATTTTGAAGGTGTCATCGATTTGATAAAAATGAAGGAACTTCGCTGGTCCGAACAAGATGAAGGAGAAACAATCACTGAGTCTGAAATTTCAACTGAGCGTTTAAGCGATGCCCAAAAATGGCATGATAAACTTGTTGAAACTGTTGCTGCTTCTGATGACAATCTTATGGAAATTTATCTTGAAGGTGGAGAAATTTCCGTTGAACAAATCAAAACTGCTATCCGTAATGGCACAATAAACAGAACTTTTGTACCTTTTGTAATGGGAAGTGCAAGACATAATCAGGGAGTGCAGCCATTAATCGATGCAATTGTTGATTATCTTCCATGCCCAACTGATGTTCCAGCTGCAAAAGGAATTAAATTCAAAAAAGATGAACAGGAAAACATAGAAATTCCTTGTGATGTTTCAAAAATGCCTTTAGGTCTTGTGTTTAAAATTCAATATGACAGAGAAATGGGACCTTTGTGTTATGTTCGCATGTATTCGGGAAAAATTTCATCAGGAACACAGACTTTTAACGTAAATAAAAAGAAGCGAGAGCGTGTAAACAGAATCCTTCGCATGCATGCTGATAAATCTGAACCGATGGATAGTCTTAGCGCAGGCGACATTGCTGTTTTTATCGGGCTGAAACTTGCACAAACTGGAGATACTATTGGAAGTGAAGCGTTTAATGTTCTTTTGGAACAGCCAAAATTCCCTCAGCCTGTAATTTCTGTTGCTCTTGAGCCAGAAAGCATGAGTGAAAAAGATAAAATGAATGAAACTCTTGCAATTCTAAGTCGTGAAGATCCAACTTTTACCAGTCACGAAGATGCAGAAACTGGTCAGCTTATTATTTCAGGCATGGGAGAACTTCATCTTGATGTTTTGGTGACAAGAATGCGTGATGATTTTGGTGTTAAATGTAATGTTGGCGCACCTCAAGTTACTTATCGTGAATCTGTTAGCGGAAAAGCGGAAGCCAGTGAAGAATACAGCCGTGTTCTTGCAGGAAAAGAAAATACTGCTGGTTTAAAAATCAGTGTGGAACAGCGGGAACAGGGAAGTGGAAATTCCTACGAAGTTTGTTGCAAACATTCTGATGTGCCTGAAGAAATTATGGCAGCAATTGAAAGTGGTTTTAAATCTGCATTGGATTCTGGAATTAAATATGGATATCCTTGTACTGATGTTGGCGTAAAAGTTTTAGAAATTTCATACAATGAATTAACTTCCACAACTTTTGCTTTTGAAGCATGTGCTGCTCAGGTTTTTGACAAAGCATGTAATTCTGCAAATCCAGTAATTCTGGAACCTGTAATGAATGTTGATATTTCTTGTCCTAAGGAATTTGTGGGTCCTGCAAGCAGCCAGCTCAGTCAGCGAGGCGGAAGTATAATGGGACAGGATTCAAAAGTTTCTGGTGAAATAATTCACGCACAGGCTCCAATGGCAAATATGTTCGGTTTTACAACAAATCTTCGTTCAGCAACTCAGGGGCGTGCAAGTTTCAGTATGGAATTTAGTCATTTTCAGATAAAAGCTGGCGGATTGACTAGCTACTAAAAAGTTTGATTTATAGTTTTTTTTCTTGACGATTTTCTGTAGCGTTTACTATATTTTTTGTAAGAGGTAACGCTATGGAAAATCAAAAATATTTAAATGCAAATGACTCAAATCCAAACAAGATTGGCTGGATGAAAGGTTTTCCTCCAGAAGAAAGTAAATGTATTTCCGCAAACGATGGTTCTTTTTTTGAGTTTCCAGCTTTGCGTTACAGCGTAAATCATATCAGAGAACTATATCCTACAAGAGCGGTAGAAGCTGGGGCAAAAAAGTTCAAATTCAAATCAAAGATTGACAGACAGATTGAGTCTATCACTTTTGTGCCGTGGAATGAAAAACAACCTGTTACTTGGAATGATTTTTTGGAACGGAACTACACAGACGGCATCATCATCCTGCATAAAGGAAAAATTGTTTACGAAAAATATCCTGCAGGGCTCGAGCAGAATGGAGTTCATTCTGCAATGTCGGTGAGTAAATCTTTTACTGGAATTTTGGCTTCGATTTTGATAGATGAAGGAATAATCAATCCTGAAAAACTTGAAAATCATTAAGGCCCCAGGTTTATCATGCTAAGATAGATAAGTCCATCAGGGCACAATATCCTAATTTATTCTAAAGGGGGACCTTAATGAGATTCTATAAGAACCAGCATCAATTTTACATTGGAATCGACCTTC
>JALFAW010000263.1 GCA_022773305.1 Spirochaetia bacterium | reverse complement strand
AAACGCAGTTGAAGAAATTTTGAATTCGCTGGGACTTGATATACCTGTGGCGGGACTTGCTAAACGCGATGAAGAAATCTATCTTCCTGGCAACAGTACACCAATTTGCCTTCCAAAAAGAAGTGATGCTTTGAGACTTTTACAGCGAGTTAGAGATGAAACTCACCGTTTTGCAACAAGCAGAAATCAGGCACTACGTACAAAAGAAAATGTCAAATCAATCTTTTTGGAAATTGATGGAATCGGAGAAAAACGTGCTGTAATTCTGCAAAAAGAATTCACGACACTTGAAAATCTTGCATCATCTTCAGCAGAAAAAATCTCAAAAGTTCTAAAAATTAACATTCCTGACGCTCAAACTATTTTAGGACAGTCAATAGAGTTAAACAAAATCAGAAATCAAAAAAAAGATATGCAACGACTTTCATTAGGTGCTGCTGGTACAACAAAAGAAAAAGCAGCAGAAGCAACATACATCAGTAATCTTGCTGATTTAGCCCTAAAGGCAGCAGAAAATGAACCAGATTATGGAAATTAGACAGTAAAATTTGATTATTTTTATTCTAAGTATTCTATCTGATAGACAATTTTAAATTATTGTAATAAAATTTACTCAATATCAGAGATGGAGGAATTCTATAACTGTCTAAAATAATATACAGTTATTAAAAAATGAGTATGTCTGAAAATGTTTTAAAACTTTCGAATGAAAAAATTGCCAAAAGTATTACAAAAGATATGATTGGACTTTTTTTTGAAGATATAAACTGTGCTGCTGATGGTGGGCTTTATGCTGAAATGCTCGAAAATCGTTCATTTGAAGCTATCAAAACAAAGGGTACTGGCAGAAATTATGTGATGGCAGAAGATAATCTTTATGCATGGGAGTCGACAGACCAAAAACCACAGAATTTGGAAATTTCTATGAATATGCCAGTGAGCGAAAAAAATCCACACTATTTGAGATTTACAGCCGAAAAACCTGGTGAAGGGTTTTACAACAAAGCATATGAAGGCATTTCGCTCACAAAAGGACAAAAATACAATTTAAGTTTTTATGCTCGCGAAGTTTTCTATAAAGAAGGCGAAGTGCAAATTTTAATTACAAAAGATGGAAAAACCTATGCAGAAAACACTGTTGGACTCAAGTTCATCACAGAGCCAGATGGCTATAATCAAATGATTGGAAAATGCGAATCAAAAGAATGGCATCTTTACAAAGCTCAGCTCACGGCTCAAGATGATGTTCACGGTGCAAGATTTGAGATGCATCTTACAAAAGAAGGTAGCTACGAGTTTGATTTGATTTCTCTCATTCCTCAGGATGCAGTTGCCGGAGTTTTTCGAAAAGATTTGTTTGAAGCCTTGAAAAATCTACATCCTGCTTTTTTAAGATTTCCAGGCGGATGTATTGTGGAAGGAACAAGTCTTCTTCATCGTTATGAATGGAAAAAAACTGTCGGGGAACTGAAAGACAGAAAAATTAAACCGAATCTGTGGGCTACTCAAGGCGGAAATGCAATTAAAGCATGGGAAACTTCAGATTGCCATTATATGCAAAGTTATGGAATTGGTTTTTATGAATATTTTGTTTTGTGTGAACTTCTTTCTTCAGAAAAACGAAAATGTAAGGCTCTTCCTGTTTTGAATATAGGGGTTGCCTGCCAGTTCCGTTCTTATCAGACAGTTCCAGTTGATTCAGAAGAATTCCAGGAATATGTTCAGGATGCTCTTGATTTGATAGAATTTGCAAACGGAGATGTGAACACAAAATGGGGTAGTCTTCGTGCAAAAATGGGACATCCACAGAGTTTTAATCTGGAAATGATAGCCATAGGAAATGAACAATGGGAAAGCGATTATGTTGATGTTGCACCTCGTTACAAGGCGTTTGAAGAGGCAATTCACAAAGTTTATCCACAGATGAAACTTTTAGGAACAGCCGGACCTTTTGTAAAACATGAACTTTATGATATTGGATGGAATTTTTATCGTGATAACGCAAAATCAAATCCAAATTTCTGTTATGCTGTTGATGAACATTATTACGTCGCTCCAGAATGGCTTTATCAGAATGTTGATTTTTATGATGATTATCCGCGTGATGTTGCAGTTTTTGCAGGTGAATATGCAGCTCATGATTTAAATCTCACAAATTCTGTTGAATCTGCTTTGGCTGAAGCTGCAATGATGACAGGCATGGAAAAAAACGGCGATGTTGTGAAACTAGCTTCTTATGCTCCGCTTTTTAACAGAATCGGGCATTCCCAGTGGACTCCAGACTTGATTTGGTTCAATGAAGAAAGCGTAGTTTACACGCCAAATTATTATGTGCAGAAAATCTTTTCTGATTATGCTGGTTCCAAAGCTTTGCAGTTGGACGGTCAGGATAAAAAACTTCGTGAGCAAAAGCTTTATGTTTCAGCAGTTTTGGATGATGAAGAAAAAATAATTGTAAAAGTTGTGAATGCGTCAGAAGAAGAACAGACTTTGAACCTGACAGACGAAAAAGGACAAGTTTATTTAGGTGAATGTGAAAAAGTTTTGATGCAGGCGGCAAGTGGAAAAGCAAAACCAGTAGTTCAGACTGAAGCTGTGGATACAAAAGATGGTAACAAAGGTTTGCCAGGTGGAGATACGGCAACAAACTTCAAAATGTGCGAACTGAGAAAACCAGAAGCCACATCTTGCATCATTTCCAAAATCCATTTGGACGGGAAAGTGTCATTACCACCAAAAACAATCACAGTTTTGAAATTCGAAAAAAAGAACTGATAAAGGCAAAGACTATAGTTTAACAAATCACCTGAATAAAACTCAAAAAACTATAGTTTTTGCATATTAAAATTACCCAGAAGTGCTTTTGTTTCCAGAACATTGACAAACGCTTTTGGGTCAATTTTCATAATTTCATGCACGAGTTTTGCTTCCTGGTCCTTACCAACAATCGTATAAATCATTTTTCTTTCAGCGCCTTGATAGCTTCCTTTTCCTGTAAAAATTGTTGCATTATGATTTGTGGACTGTTTTATCATTTTTGTGATTTCTTCCCAATGTGGTGAAATGATGAACAGCGTAGTTTTTTGGTAGCGTTTGTATAGACTGTTGATGACTTGTGTTGTGGCAAACTGAAAAATAATCGAATAAAGGGCTTTTGTCCAGCCAAAGAGAAATCCAAAAATCGCAAGAAGAATGCAGTTTCCCGCAAAAATGTAATTCCAGGCACTTATCCCTTTTTTTTCGGAAAGATAAATTGAAATGAAATCGGTACCGCCGCTAGTAGCACCAACAAAAAGACATAAACAAATCGAAATGCCATTAATAATTCCACCAAAAATTGCACAAAGCAGAATATCATCAGTTACAAAGAAACCTGGAATAAAATCCGTAGCAAGACCAGAAACTACAATCATCAAAATAGATAAAATTGTGAAACGTTTACCAATATTTTTTAGACAAATCAAAGCAGGCCACAGATTTAAAATCCACAAAAACAAACTGTACGGAATTTTGATATTAAAATATTTCAGAAAAATATTTTGAATAAGTAAAACAATTCCAGTAAAACCACCAGGTAATAATCCAGCTGTATATACAAATGTATTAATATTCACAGCCATCAAAATTGCGGCAATTACCACAAGGAGAACGTTCAAACTTTCTTTTATTATTTTGTTCATGTTATAAAATATAATAAAAGATGAACATAAAAACAAAGAAAAAAGCTATATTTTTGCCATAACGAGTTTGAATTACCAATCGAGAAATGCAAATAAACAAAACATTTTTGAATGGATAAGTGTTCAACTCAAAGAAGAATTATATTGCAATTTAAAATTTAAACGTCAATTATAAAAACTTATAAATAATCGAGGAAAACCGGATTCATGTCTACAAAATTTTGAGCTGCAATATTGTAGTCGTTCCAATTTGATGTAAAAAGTTTTTTGATTCCTGGCATAGAAATTACATCAGTAGGAGTAGTGTAGTCAGGGTCAATTAGATTTTCATTCATAAATCTTCGAATATTATCTACAGAACTGTAAAGAACATGACAAACAAAAGTGGAACACACAAATTTATTCATATTTTCAAATTCCAAAAATTCTTCAGCCTGAGAAAGTGGTTTGTCTGCTTTTCTTGAATTAGGATTTGTACTCAAAAGAGCACCAGCAATCTTAAAATTTTCACTTACATCGTAATGAGCATTTTCCGTTTCTACTTTTCGTTTAATCCATGCATAAGCAGTATCATATTCTTTTTTTGAAACTTCCAAGGCATAAGTTGTCTGGAGAGATTTTTTTGGATTACAAGATTTCATATATTCATTTGTTGAAGTGTCAGTGCAGTGTTCAAGTTTAAGATTTGGTTTTGCGTATAAAGTAAGACCATAAAAATTGTCAGTTAAATCAAATCCAATGGAAAGATGACTTCCACTTGTGTCATGAGTTTCAGTAATTTCAATCCCTTTTTGGAGAATATTACTTCCAATATTAAAAGAAGAATGAGGATTGTAAAGGCGTAGAAACAAAAACTTATTGTTTTCCTCATCTATAATTTCATCTTGAATTTCACTTTCAGTTGGAGCTCTAAAGTCTTCATAATAATTATAATAGTGAATGGATTCGTTATTTTGCTCTAAAAACTTCCACGTATTTTCTCGAATTTTTTTTGTGGAACTACATCCAGAAAGCAATAAAAGAAATCCAAAAAGAATACCAAAACAATGCAAATTTTTTTTCATTATATAAATAGTGTAATATAAAAAACGGCTGAAAGGCAAGATAAAATTTATCCAAATGAGTTTTGGCACACGAGCAGGGACAGACCTTGATTTATAAAAAAAGGGGAAAGCCTTCCCCTTGGGCTCAGCCGCCAGCGTCTTCGCCACAACCCCTTCTCCTAGGGGGCAAAAAAAGTTTATAAAAAAAATTATCCTTAAACTTACAGAAACAATTTATTTTTGCCCCCTAAAACCCCTGAAGTGAGAAAAAAAACAGGGACAGACCTAGATTTAAACAAAACTTCTTCCGAGTTTTTTAGCGAAGCGTTAAAAAAAACTCGCAGCACGTGCAAACAAAATGAACACTGGAGTGTAAGTAGAAAGCAAGTGCAGGGACAGACCTTGCTTTATTTTCAAAAAATTACCCATTATTTTGTTGACTTTATGTGTTTTATTTATGTAAATTATAAAGATGTATTTAAAGTGTTTTTGGTACATGCGACAAGGATTGTAGCACCTGCGAAGCAGTCCACCGTAAGCGAGGCGAAGCCGAGTGCGGAGGATGAGCGGTAGCGAAGTGCGGAAAGCCTGTTTGGAGCGAAGCTCCAAGTCGCCCAAAAGATTATTATTAATAAATACTGTTTATTTTGAGATGCAGTATTTTTATGGGAGAATGTGATGAAAAAATTTCCTAAATGGCTCGTTGTTTTGATTATTTTTGCAGTGTGTGTAATTGCTCTTTTTTCTTGTTATAAAAATACGTATAATTCACTTGTTTATATGGAAGAAAATGTAAGCGGGCAGTGGGCTGAGGTACAAAATCAGTATCAGCGTCGAATGGATTTGATTCCAAATCTTGTTTCTACTGTAAAAGGTTATGCAAGTCATGAAAGTGAAGTTTTCAAGCAGGTGAGTGATGCAAGATCGAAAGCTGGCGGGCAAATTAATATTAGTGATGAAGTTTTGAGTAATCCTGAAGCGTTTGAAAGATATCAACAGGTACAGGATCAGCTTGGTTCCAGTTTGCAAAGGCTTTTGATGGTTACGGAAAATTATCCTGAGTTGAAGGCGGATCAGAATTTCTTGGCTTTGCAGGATCAGCTTGAAGGTACGGAAAATAGAATTACAGTGGCGCGAGGTCGTTATAATGATGCGGCTAAACAATACAATTCGAAAATTCGAAGTTTTCCAACGAATCTTATTGCCAATATGAGTGGATTTGAAAAGAAAATTTATTTTTCTGCAAGTGCTGAGGCTCAGTCTGCTCCAAAAGTGGAATTTTAGGGATTTTGTGCAGGTTTTGTGAATGAAAAGTAAACAATTGTGTAAAAAACTTAAGTTGAATGATGAAGCAATGCAAAAAATTAAGGATTGTGTTGCTGATGTGGAATCGAAAACTACTGGTGAAATTGCAGTGGCTGTAGCTGCTGAAAGTGCTCATTATTCGTTTTGGGAATTACTTTGGGCAGATTTGATAGGTGCAATTGTTCTGATTGCGATGCTTCCTTTTTCTGATAAAATTCTTGGTTTGTACAGATTGTTATATTGGCAGAATGAACCAAGTTGGATTTTGCCTGTTTTTTATGTTATTAGTTGTTTTTCGACTGTGGTGATTTCGTTTTATCTTGCAAATATTCCAGCCATTGACAGAATCATTATTCCTCTTTCTGTCAGAAAATCTTGTGTTACCCATAGAGCGTTCAGGTATTTTACTGAATCTGGAGTTTATGATACAAAAGAACATTCTGGCATTTTGATTTTTGTTTCTTATATGGAACGTCAGGTGAGAATCATTGCTGACCGTGGAATTTCTGAAAAAATTTCTCAGGATATGTGGAATCTGATTGCTGATGAACTTGCTGAAAACTTGAAAAAAGGTGATGCTCTTCTTGCTTTTACTGATGCAATTTCAAAATGTGGTGAGCTTCTGGCACAAAATTTTCCATGCAAAGAAGAAAATCCAAATGAACTTTCTGATGGTTTAGTTATTTTGGGAGATGAAGAATGGTTCTAAACAAAAACTTACTGGAGAAAAATATTTCTTTGAAGAATAACATTGCTGTTTCAAAAAAAGTTTTATTTTTTACATTTTTTCTTACTTTTTTTACAAATCTTTTTTCTCTGGATGTTCCTGCTCTACAAGGCCGTGTAAATGATTATGCAAACGTCATTAGCAAGAATGACGAACAGCAGATTAATGAATATCTTACGAATGTCGAAAATCAGACTGGTATTCAGATTGCTGTTTTGACTATTCCTAGTTTAAAAGGTGAAGACATTGCGGCTTATGGTGTGAAGGTTGCTGAAAAATGGAAACTTGGTCAGAAAGGTGAAGACAATGGAGCTTTACTTCTTGTTGCAATGGAAGAACGTGAACTTAGAATTGAAGTTGGTTATGGACTCGAAGGTTTGCTCACCGATGCAAAATGTGGTCTGATTATCAGAAATGTAATAATTCCTGAGTTTAAAGATGGAGATTATTCTGGCGGTATCAAAAAAGGTGTGATGAATATTGGTGGCATAGCCTGTGGTGATACTGAAATAGTTGATAAAAAAGTTTTAAATGAAGAAGATGAAGATTCTGGTGCTGGTTTAGTGTTTATGATTATCTGGATGATTTTCATTTTTGTAATTATTACTTCAAAAGGCGGCATTTTCAAATGGATTTTCCTGTCAAATGTTTCTAGAAATGTTGGCAGAACTATCAACGCTGGAAATCATTCTTCCATTCACAAAAGCGGTGGCTTTGGAGGTGGTAACTTTGGCGGCTTCAGTGGTGGTGGCGGCCATTTTGGTGGAGGCGGAGCTTCTGGCCACTGGTAATTTGCGTGACTGTAAGTAATTTTTATAAAAACATTTTTGGCACAAAAGTATACAAGATTTCTGTTTCTGCAGGATGCACTTGCCCTAATCGTGATGGAACAATAGGTTTTGGAGGTTGCATATTTTGCAGTCAAGCGGGAAGTGGTGATTTTGTGCCTGATTCTTTTTTGGAAATAGAACAGCAGATTGAAAAGGCAAAAATGCTTTTGGCACCGAAACTAAAAAATCAGGAAAATGTAAAATACATTGCTTATTTTCAGAATTTTACGAATACTTATGGCGATATAGATAAACTAAAAAATTTGTGGTTTCGTGCGCTTTCTTGTCCTGATGTAGCTGGAATTTCCATTGCTACTCGTCCTGATTGTTTGAGCGATGAATGTCTTGAAGTTATTAGTCTTCTTTCAAAAAAAACTTTTGTGCAGGTTGAACTTGGATTACAATCTACAAATGAAAAAACCGCCGCTTTAATCAGGCGCGGTTACCAAAACCAGATTTATTTTGATGCTGTTAAAAAACTGCACGATGTTGACTGTAAAATCCATGTTGTAAGTCATGTGATTTTTGGTCTTCCATGTGAATCTGAATGTGATATGCTGAAAACGGTTTTTGACGTGGTGAATGCAAAAAGTGACGGCATAAAAATTACAAATCTTTATGTTCTTGCACAAACTGATTTACAAAAAATGTTTGAAAAAGGTGAATACAAACCGCTTGAAATGGAAGAATATTTTGCATTATTAAAAAAAGCACTAAAAATCATTCCAAAAAATGTTGTTATCCACAGGCTCACAGGCGACCCTCCCAAAAAAATCCTGATAGCCCCTGACTGGACTAAAAATAAAAAACTAGTTTTGAGCAGAATTAATAATCTAGTTGGTGATTATGAACGATTATGAAATGAATGAGGATTAGTTTTCAACTGATTTTTTTCTGCTGATAGAAATTCTGTCACCAATTTCAAAAAATTCTGTTTCAAATTCTTCGTTTGTTTTCAAAAACTCAACATATTTTTGAATTTTTTTAACTAATTTTTTGGTGCTGTAATTGTGTGTCAAAGTTAAATCATCAACCATCCCATGAAATGAAAGGTTATCGCTGATGATTACACCGTTTTTTGTTAGATTATTTTTGTATTTTTCAAAAAACTTAATGTATTGCGCTTTTGCTGCATCGATAAAAATCAAATCAAACTTTTCTGAAAAATCATGAGTTAGTGCATCATCGTGAATCGAAGTGATTTTGTCTTCCAATTTACAGAGTTTGAAATTCTGATTTGCTTTTGTGTATCGTTCTATGTCCAGTTCGATTGTTGTAACGTGAATATCATGTTTTAGGTTTGCAAATCTGATTGAAGAATACCCAATTGCAGTTCCTATTTCAAGCACGGTTTTTACATCATTTTTTAAAATGTAGTCACAAATAAAATCGCACCCTTCATCCTGCATAATTGGAATGGCTTCCCGGTTTGCAAATGCTTTTATTTTTAGTAATTCATCCATACTATTCAGCTCCTGGTTCAGTTCCTGACACTCTTACAAAAAAAGGCAAACAATCTTATTTGTCATGACGCACTTGAGCCAATCCTCGTTTAAATTGCGGAATTCTTGCACATGGAACTGTATGCAAATCGCTTGTATCACCACGTTTTAGAAAATGATATGCAACACCTGCAATCATAGCACCGTTATCACCGCAAAGTTTGAGAGGAGGGAAGATGCAGTTTAAATCTTTGCGTCCTGCAAGTTCTGCCCGCAAAAGTGAATTTGCAGCTACACCCCCACCGCAGACTACAGTTTTAAGTCCTGTATCATCAGCAGCACGAAGCAGACGCGACGTTAGTGTTTTAATTGCTGTTTCTTGAAAAGCAGCACACATATTTTCTGTAGAATGTTCAAATCCAGGTTGCCAGAATTGGTCGCATTGATGAATTACGGCAGTTTTAAGTCCGCTGAAAGAAACATCATAACGATGTTCTTTTTCATCAAGTTTTGGAATTGGAAAATGTGCTGCATCTGGATTTCCTTTTTTAGCAAGATTATCAATAATCACACCCCCAGGATATCCAAGACCATAAAACTTTGCCACCTTATCAAATGCTTCACCTACAGAATCATCAACCGTAGTTCCAAGAATTTCCAAATCATCAAAATCATTCACTTTGCAAATAATCGTATGACCACCTGAAACAAGAAGTCCTAAAAATGGATATTCCACCGGCGTATCAAGTTGCGCAGCATAAAGATGGCCTAACATGTGGTTTATTGCGATAAAAGGCTTGTGACACGCCCAGGCAAGAGTTTTTCCAAATGTAAAACCTACAAGAAGTGAACCCATCAATCCAGGTCTATTTGTTGCTGCAATAGCATCAACCTCGTTCAGGGTAAGATTTGCTTCTGATAAAGCCTGGCGCACTACCGGCAAAATCCATTCAGCATGTTTTCGGCTTGCAATCTCTGGAACTACACCTTTATAAATCTGATGAAAAGGAATTTGAGTTGCAACGACATTACTCAAGATTTTGTGACCATCTTCTACGATTGCACAAGCTGTTTCGTCACAAGAAGATTCAATTCCTAAAACTTTCATATTTACCTCTTTGAATAAGAACGTAGACTTAATTAAAATTTCTGTGCATTAGAAGTACTTACCGTACAGAAAGTATATCCTTTTTCCTGCAATTCTGGAATAACTTCCAGCAGAAAATCAGGCAGAAAAGAAGCACTCCAAATGTGTCCAATCATTATAACACTTCCATTTTTATTTGCAATTGCAAGACCTTTTTTCAGTTCCTGCAAGGCATTCTCATTTGTTTTTTCGTTATCTAAAAAAATATTTCTTTCATAATATGAATATCCCATAAGATTTGCCACATACGGCACTTTCGTTTCAGAATTTGTGCGGCTGTCAAGAAAATATATTCCTTCCTCATTTGCCATTTTGAGAATAACAGCCATTTTTTCTGCATCCGCTGTGATTGCAGAGCCTTCGTGATTATTCATCCCGGCAATAGGTCCAATTTCATTAATGTTATAGAACAAAGTAGCAATTATTTCGTCCTCAGACATTTGCGGAGTGATTGCGCCAGGTCCTGGATTCACTTTTGAGTTTAGTGCCTGCATTGGCTGATGAAGCATAAGTTCGTTTCCGCTATTTCTGATTTTTTGTGCCGATTCAACGGAATGCACAAGGCGAGGAAGTACAGCAATTGTAATTGGAATTGGAAGTTTTAAAAAAGATTCCAGATGAGTTAAATTTTGTCCTCCATCATCAAAAACAAAAATAAGTTGGGCATGGTTTTTTGCCAGAGGGAAATCAAACTTGTCTGCTTTTTTTTCAATTTTTTTGGTTTCGTCAGGTTTTGAAGCTTCAGGGACCTTTTGATTTTTATCTTCCTGTGTTATTTTATTTTCATCTTTTGCAGAACTTTGATTTTCCTTTTTTTCAACTTCTTGATTTTCTGCACCAGAAGATTTTTTTGTTTGCGTTGTTTCAGGTTTGTTTTCTGCTGGAATTACAGGTTTTGCAGAAACTGAGTTTTCAGATTTGTCAGCTTTTTTTGTTTCGTTTTCTTGTGATTTTGAAGTTTCAGTTTTGGCAGCACTTTGCTTATCCTGCTTCTTACTTTCAGATTTGTCTTTTGAATCATCTGTTTTTTTCTGATTGTCAGTTTTCCCGCTTTTCGTTTTTTTAACATTTTCTTCTTTTGATTTTTTTTCAGTTTTTGCAGGAACGTCCTTTTTTTTATCAGATGAGTTTTCTTTCTGTGTCACTTCAGTCTGCTGATAACGATTTTGAATAGAAGAATTTTGAGGATTTTCAGAAGATTTAATAGTTGTGATAAGTAAAAGTGACATGCAAATCACAATAACAATGCTGCAAAGAATTATGATTTTGTAAGGCGGAATATAAACTTTTGGTTTTCTGGATTTTTTTGCTTTTCGTTTCTTTTTATTGTTCTGCATCACAAATGTACCTTAGAAAATTTTACTTGAAGACTTGATAAAACAATCACCAAAATTGCACTTTTTCAAGAATAAATATTTTACACTTTTCTTTGACATATTTCAATAAATATACTATTGTAAGATATTAAGGATAAAATGAAATTCATGGAAACTTGATGCAGTTCAAAAATCAAGAAAAACTTCATCGTCATGATTTTCAAAAAAATCAACAACAGAGGTTTATAAAAATGATTATTACATGTCTAGACTTGGAAGGCGTACTTGTTCCAGAAATTTGGATAGCTTTTGCAGATGCAGTAGGCATACCAGAATTACGAAGAACAACCCGTGATGAACCAGACTACGATAAATTGATGAAATATCGCATAGAAATACTTAAGAAAAACAATTTGGGATTAAAAGAAATTCAGTCAACAATCGAAAAAATCGACCCGCTTCCAGGTGCAAAAGAATTTCTTGACGAACTAAGAGAATGTTGTCAGACAATCATTATCAGTGATACATTCAGTCAGTTTGCAGCTCCACTTATGAAAAAACTTGGGCAGCCTACCATTTTCTGTAATACACTTGAAGTAGCAGAAAATGGCGAGATTACAGGCTACAAAATGCGTTGTGAAAAAAGTAAACTCACAACTGTAAAAGCATTGCAGTCAATCGGATTTGACACAATAGCAAGCGGCGACAGTTTCAACGATTTAGGCATGATTCAAGCTTCAAAAGCAGGATTTTTGTTCCGCTCGACACCACAAATCATAAAAGACTATCCACAATATCCAGCATTTACAGAATATTCAGAACTCCTTGCAGCAATCAAAAAATACCTGTAAAAAACGTCCGTGCCTGTCAGTCTGCGTCTGAAAGTTTGTCAGAAAGTCACTTGTCAGCCAGTCTGCCTTTCAGCCACCATGACAGCCATTCAGCAGGACAAAAAAAAGATGCTGATGCCCGTTCAACAAGCCTTTTTGTTGAATCAAACATCAGCATCTTTTTAGAAAAATCTTGCAAAATCATTCCCTGCAAAACCTTTCCTGACAAATTTTAATAAATCATCGTACCAATACCACGGTCACTGAACATTTCTATCAAAAGACTGTGCGGAACACGACCATCAATAATGTGAGTGCGAGGAACTCCACCTTCCAGCGCAGTCATACAGCAGTCAATTTTTGGAATCATACCGCCTGCAATAATTCCAGTAGCTTTAAGCGAACCTAAAGCAGTTTTTTCAATGCGCTTAATCAAAGTAGAAGGGTCATCAATATTTCTCAGAACACCAGGAACATTCGTAAGCTGCACAAATTTTTCCGCTTTCAAAGCAACAGCAATCTTGGCAGCCGCAGTGTCAGCATTAATATTATAACGCGAATCATCCCCCTGTTCACCCAACGCCACCGTCGAAACAACAGGAATAAAACCTTTGTCCAAAAGAGAAATCAAAATTTCAGGATGCACTTGAGTCACTTCTCCAACAAAACCCAAATCTTTCGTAGTTTTAACAGCACGCAAAAGACCAGAATCCACACCCGAAAGTCCTACAGCTTTACCGCCTTTTTGCAAAAGAATACCGACAATATCTTTGTTTAATTTGCCAGTCAAAACCATCTGCACAACTTCCATAGTTTCTTCGTCAGTGTAGCGAAGTCCATCCACAAATTTTGATTCTTTTCCAACTTTTTCAAGCATTTTGTTAATTTCAGGACCGCCGCCATGCACAAGCACAACTTTTATTCCAATCGTACTAAGCAAAACAATGTCTTCCATTACAGCCTGTTTCAGTTCCTCGTTGAGCATAGCATTTCCGCCATATTTTACAACAACAACTTTACCACACCACTGTTTAAAATAGGGAAGAGCCTCAGAAAGCACTTTTGACCAGGTTTCAGTAGAAAGATTCTCGGAATTCTCCATTTTTATTTTTCCTCATTTATTAAAATTCATAAAAATTTGGGCGTGCCCCTCGCTCACCTTCGTTCGTTCGGGTCGCTATGTTCCAGGTTCGCTACCGCTCATACCTTCGCTACGCTTCGGTACGCCTTCGGCGCCTTGCACAGCGCTCACGCGTTTACTACAAAACAATCACCTAAATCCATAAAAATTAAGTTCTGTAATCCCCATTAATTTTGACATAATCGTAAGTCAAGTCACAACCCCAGGCAGTACCACAGGCATTACCATCGCCGCATTGCACAAGAATTTCTACAGCCTGTTCACTCATAATTTTCTTTGCCAAATCTTCATCCAGTTCCACAGGAACACCATCTTTATAAACTAAAATGGAATTGTTTCCGTGAACTTCAAAATCATCATAATTTTCAAAGAAACGTTTAGAATTTTCATTGCTTGTAAACCAGATGCTCGTTTTGTCAGGGTCAAAATCAATGCCACTGTAACCCATTGCACACAAAAATCTTCCAAAATTTGCATCGCTTCCAAACATAGCAGCCTTCACAAGTGAAGAACAGATAATTTCTTTTGCAAGTCCCCTTGCATCTTCAACAGTTTTTGCACCTTTAACATTACATTCTACAAGACGAGTAGCACCTTCGCCATCAGCAGCAATTTTTTTTGCCATTACAGTGTTCAGTTTATTCAATGCTTCAAGAAAAGTTTTGTAATCTTCATCTTCTTGTGTAATTTCTTTGTTTCCGGCAAGACCGTTAGCAAAAATCGTGAGAGAATCATTTGTAGAAGTATCACCATCAACAGAAACACAATTATAAGTTCCCAAAATTGACTCGTGCAATGCTTTATCAAGCATATTAGAAGAAATTGCGCAGTCTGTAGTAATCACACTGAGCATTGTTCCCATATTGATGTGAATCATTCCTGAACCTTTGCACATAGTTCCCATTCTGCAGATTTTTCCACCAATAGAAAACTCAACTGCAGCTTCTTTGAACTGTGTGTCTGTAGTCATAATTGCAATGCGTGCTTCTTTATGACCTTCTTTTGAAAGACCTTCTTTCAGTGTTTTGATATTATTTTCAACTTTTGTTACGTCAAACTGAGCGCCAATAACGCCTGTGGAATAAACAACAACATCTTCAGGCAGAATTCCACATTCTTTTGCTGTGCATTGTGCCATTCTCAGCGCATTTTCAGCGCCCTGAGCTCCAGTACAGCAGTTAGCATTTCCAGAAATGGCAATAAGTGCCTGAGCCTTGCCGTCAGCAATATTTTTTCTTGTGAGTTTAACACTTTCAGCCTGAACTCTGTTTTTTGTAAAAACTCCTGCAACATTACAAGGTTTTTCAGAAAAAACAAGCGCAGTGTCATTCTTTGTTCTGCTTTCTTTTATGTGACACAAAATTCCGTTTGCCGTAAAACCGTTTGGAGCACAAACTCCGCCATCTATAAAATTAATTTTCTGCATAAATATTCACCTGTTACGTATGTTTTTGTATATTTATACCGAATATACTCATAATATGCAATATATTTTCATTATTTTTTAATAATTATGCCATTTTTTATACAAAATCACTTTACTTCAGTCCACAAAATGCCAGTATGAGCTTTTTTGTCGACACCTTTTAATTCAAACATTTTTGGAGTTGTCACAAATTCATAGCCTTGTTCTTTTAACACAGGAATAATTCTGTCTACAGCATCAACAGTTGCCTGATTTCCTTCCATTACGTGCAAAAGATACAAAAGTCCGTCTTTTGCACCGGCAAGCATTCTTTCGTATCGTTCGTCAGCACTTACAGCTGGAACCCAGTCTTCCACACCGTAACCGCAAATAAAAGGAGTTGGAATAGTTTCGTGCATCAAATCATTTACATCAATAAAAGGAGGGCGGAAAAACTCTGGTTTTACTCCAGTTATATCAATAATAGCCTGGTCACATTTATTATATTCTTCAAGAATCTCTTCTTTCGAAAGTTTTGACATTCCAGGATGTGTCCATGAATGGTTTTGAATATCACAACCCATATCAAAAGCACGTTTAATCACTTTTTTATTTTCTTCTGAGATTTTATTTCCAATCAGATAAAAACTTGCCACAACATTATGCTTTTCAAGGATATCAAGCATTCTGTTCATAACATCATCACTTGCATTACAAGGTCCATCATCAAAAGTTAAAGAAATATATTTTGCCATTATATTAACCCCACAGTTTCATCAATTCCCATTCTTATATTCAGACACTGCACCGCAGCACCGCTTGCACCTTTTCCAAGATTATCAAACCTTGTGGTAACCATAATGCGTTCGTCATTACCATAAACAAAAATCTGCATTTTATTTGTATTTGCCAGAGTATTTGCCGCGATGAACTGTTCTGTTAAAACTCCTTCACCCATAAAACCAGCAACCTGCACAAAATTACAGCCTTCATAATGAGAAGCAAAAAGTTCCCAGATATCCTTTGCAGTAACTTTTTTAGAAAGAAGCCTTGAATGCAATCCAACAGTCACAGACATTCCCTGCACGTAATCACAAATGTAAGGATTAAAAATCGGTTCAAAATCTAGCCCAGAGATTTTTTTAATCTCAGGTAAATGCTTGTGATTTTGAGTCAAAGCATAAAGACGAGGAGAAGAAAGTTCAGGATTTCTAGAAGAATCTTCATATTGAGCAATTGCTTTTTTCCCAGCCCCAGAATATCCGCTTACCGCATGAACACAAACAGGATAATCTTTCGGCATAATTTGAGATTTTACAAGAGGATAAAGAATTGCAATAGTTCCCGAAGCATAACAACCAGGCACAGCAATTCTGTTAGACTTTTCAATTTTTTCTCTAAAACATTTATCCAGTTCAGGAAAACCATAAGCCCAGGAATCATTAGTTCTGTGAGCAGTCGATGCGTCAATAATCACAGTTTTTGAATTTGTGCATAAAGCAGCTGATTCAATTGCCGCAGCGTCAGGAAGACAAAGAAATGTAAAGTCAGATTCATTAATCATTTTTGCACGTTCAGCAGAATCTTTTCTTTTATCTTCGTCAATAGTAATCAATTCAATATCATTTCTGTTGGCAAACCGTTCAAAAATCTTCAAACCGGTAGTGCCTTCTTTTCCGTCAATAAAAATTTTGTAAGCCATAGTATTATTTATTATAGAAGAAAACAGATAGTTTCTCAATGGGAAAATAATGTTAAAATGCGAACGAAAGAACATGTTCGTGGAATCATATAGTCTGAATTTCGAGTTTAGTTGAGGAGCAGTCAAAGCAATCCAGAAATCAAATTTTTTGTCGTCCTTGTATTTACAAGAATGTGGATTTTATTCAATAAAATCATCGTCGGTAAATGTCATAGAGGTTATTTGTTCAGAAGAGTATTCACCATAGCAGATTTCAAATGTACTATATTCATTTATAAAACCTTGTTTATCACCAACTTCTAAAACAGAAAAAATAAATTTAAGTCTGTTTTTTACAGTTCCAGGGGCAACTTTTGATTTTATTGCTATAGCATTATATTTTACTTTGTTTTGAATTTGTATGAGCCAAAGTGCATCCCGAATAGTTAATTTGTCGTAGTGTTTTAGATTTAAAATGTTGCTTGATGAATTAGTATTATAATCATTTCGTATAGCTGCTTTTATAAAATATATTGATAAAAGATAAATAAATGAAAACCCTACGGTTTGAATTAGGGAATTAAGAAATATTTTTGAGCCAAAACGCATTTGACTAAGATTAAGTAAAATAAAAATTATAATTGTAAAAATATTCTTTTGTTTTTTGTGTATATTGTAAAAACCCCTAGCATAAAGCATAGCTACAGTTAAAATGTACATAAAAAGTCCCATAGTGTTATTAGGTTCAAAAAAGAGGATTAGTACAGCGTATAAAAAAGTTATAATGGAACAAATTCCAATTTTATATGGATAAATTGCAACAATAGAAAGAAGAATAATTGTTGCTAATTTTAAGAAGGTAAAGATTATCAAAAGATTTTCTGTTGAAAATAATAATGTTCCTATATAAAAATCACGAATAAAAGATATTAATAAAATAACACCACTAATTACAGAAAAGAGTCTGAATAGTAAAAGTGTTTTTTTGAATAAAAAGGTTTTTTCTTGTTTGACATTATGAGCTCCTAAACTTGAGAAATTGTCAATTGTTGTGGATTGAAGTTTGAATCGGCATAAGTTTTAAGCAGCTTCTTTCAACTCACCATTTTCAAATTTTATATCTTTGACGACAAGTTCAAGCTTTTCAAAGCCCTTCAATCGCCGCCAGCCTT
>JALFAW010000228.1 GCA_022773305.1 Spirochaetia bacterium | reverse complement strand
TATTGGGATGATTTCGTCTTTGATTTTTATTCCTGAACCAAGACAAATTTCTTCTGCGAAAACATTGTCAACAGTTGCAAAATTCTCAGAGGCAAAATAAGTTTCGTCAGAAGGAGTATATTCATACTTCGGCTGATTTTTTAAAAGAAATTCTGTATTGAAAACATTAGGGATTATCACAGGGATTTCTTCAAGCGGGGACAGACCTTCGTCAAGTGGAGTTAACTCTTCGAGTGGGGTTAGTTCTCCAAGCTCTGTTTCCAACGCCGCTTCGTCAAGCGGGGACAGACCTTCGTTTGCATCTTCGTTTTCACCTGTCGCTGTTACCTCTTCTTCTGCCAATACCTCCAGGTCTTCAAACTCTTCTTCTGAATTCAAATTCTCTGTGATTTCTTCAACTTCCTCATGTTCTTCGACTTCGTCAAGTGGGGACAGTTCTTCTAGATTTTCAAGTTCTTCCAGTTCCTCTTCCGCCTCCGAATCATTTTCAACTTCTTCAAATGGGGACAGGCCTTCCTTTTCAACTTCTTCTATCTCTTCAACTTCCTCGACTTCCTCAATCTCGTCAATATCTTCGACTTCTTTAAGCTCTTCAACTGGCTCAATTTTTTCCAACTGAGGAGCAACTGGAGATACTTTTTTGAGTTCTGTATTTTGTAAAACTTCTTGTAGAAGCGATTTTATTTCCTGTAAAAACTCTGCACTTGAATTTTGCGATAAAACTTTATTTTGATTTGATTCATTCTGATCATTCTGAAAGTCTTTTTTCAATTTAAAAAAATCAAATATTTCATCCCAATTTTTTTCCAGCAGATTTTCAATCTCTTTCGACTGTTTTTTTGATTTTATTTTCAAACTCTTTACAATCTCAAAGGAAAATTCATTTTTGCGTTCTGATATTTTTTGAAAAACATTATCAAGTTTAATACTTTCACCTTTTTCAAAACAATCTTGCATTATTTCCAACTGTAGTTTCTTTATTTTTTTCTTTAAAACTGACATAGGTTCTCTCTTAAAACTAAAAATCAAGAACAAAATCAAAAAGAGAGAAATAGAAATACATAAATAAATTACAAACTGTAAATCTTTCGGAATTTCAAAAAAAATACTGTTATAAACACCAGAAACATTGATTTTAGAGTCGCATGAATTAGTTAACACAACCAAAAAATCTTCATTATTTTCATCTACATCCAGTTTAAATATTTTTTCTGGTACAACAGTCTGTGTTTCATTTATTTTTGTTTGTTTTTCCCATATTTTTAAAAGAGGTTCCTTAAATTTTTCTCTTTCAACACTCATAATTCCATCGGCTATTCCACCGTCTAAATCAGTATCAGAAAAAATAGTAAGATTATAACTCTTTTTAAGATAGTTTTTTTCCAATAATTCTTTTTGTAGATTTAAAAAATCAAAATAAAATAATGCATATCCCGAAAAATTATTTTTTGAATAAAAAAAAGGTTCACATATGATTATTCTATTTTTTTTATCATCAAAAAATAATGCTGATTTTTTTTCATCACTTACTTTTTCAAAAATCTCAAACAAAATCTCATCAGTATCTTTACAAATATCAGGATAATTTTTGTATACTTTAGAAATTCCACTTTGTTTTAAAATATCTGTATCATCGAAACTTGAATAATGAACATTCTTTCCATTTTTATCAATCAGACGAATTCCACTCAAAGCAGTATACAAACTGAAAAGTCTTTCTGTAGCAATTCTACGTCCTGCAACATTCACTTCAGAAGGATTTGGTTCATAATAACTGCGCACGGAAGTTAAATTTTTCCATGAATTGTAATTGTCGTTTATGGAACTGAGAAAATTTTTAAAATATTCATCATAGCTTTCTGAGATTTGATTTAATTCTTCAGTTTCTTCAAGAATTCTTGCCTGCGAATAAAATTTCGCTTCCAAAAAACCAAAAAGGTATGAATTGAAAGTCAGCAAAAATCCTGCAAAAAGCACCAGCGTCATCAAAAAACTCAAAGCAATTTTTTGCGCAGAAGTCATTTTTACACATAGATTATCGGTATTTTTGATTCATTTCAATATGCTTTTGAATAGATTTTTATTAAATTATTCTATAAAATTAAATCAAGGCTCACTGGTCTAAATTGTAACAACATTATTTCGAACAATGTTTCGTACAAAATACTGAAAAACAATGATTTTTTTTAATTTTAAGATGATAAAAACATGACAAAACAAGAACTTAGAATACAAATAAAACAAACTCTACAATCTCATCAAGTTTCTTTCAAAAACGAATCTTTTCGCATTTGTAAAAAAATAATTTCATCTGAATATTACATAAAATCATCAATAATTTTATGTTATATGGCTTTACCTGATGAAGTAGATCTTTCTCAAATCATTTTACAAGCACAGAATGATAAAAAAGTAATTTTTGTACCTAAAGTTCAGAAGAAAACAACAAAAATGAACTTTTTTGAGATTACGAAAAATATTTCTCTTTCATCTGGAAGTTTTGGAATTTTAGAACCAGATTCATCAACAAGAATTTTTGATTTTAATGATTTCAACGATGAAAATATTTTAATTCTTGTACCAGGACGAGCTTTTTCACTAAAAGGTGAACGACTCGGACGCGGAAAAGGTTATTATGATTCTTTTCTGAAAAACAAGCCCCGAAACTGCATGACAGCTGGAGTTTGTTTTCCTTTTCAAATTGTAAATGAAATTCCTGTTGAATCACATGATTTTAAAATGGATTTTATGTTCTATTGATAATTAATGATTAGGACAAATGTTGAGTTTTAAATTTTTATTCTTTGGGTGGCTTTTTGCTTCGCAAAAAACAGGCTTTTCAGGGTTCCGCTATCGCTTCATTCCTTCGCTACGCTTCGGAACTGGCTACGCCAGCCCTTACAATCCTTGCCACAGTTTAAAATTAAAAAACTCGAAATTGAACCTAAAAAAAAGCATTTATGTCGGGAGAAATGTCTTTTACAATTAAAATTAAAAGTTACATAGTAAAAAATAAGGTCTGTCACTTTTTGTAATGTATGGTGAATATGATAAGAATTGATTATATAAACGATACGCTTCTACTGAAGCATACCGTTTATTTGGAATATTAAATATTAGAAGTGGAGATTATACTGGAATGGAACAGAAACTTTTACATTTTCAGCAATGTCCAATTGTACACCAACATTCATTCCTGCACTTCCACAGTTGAATGCTAGGTCAAGTTTTGCCATCATTGCAAAGTTTTTTGCTAAAAGATTTTAATCTTTAAGTTGCAAAGAGAGAGTTCCTAAAGAAATTCCATATGAGAATTTTGTATTTAAGAGAACTGCAGTAGTATCAGCAGCTTCTACAGGAACATCAACTTTTGAGTAAACATTGATTCCAAATCCTGAAATATTTGTTGTAACATACAAATCAGCCAACAAAATTTTATCATTAATTTTGTATGCAACTGCTGGAGATACCATTAAACTATCAAAATTACCGACATAATCTAAAGCAATTGTATTCTTTTTTTCATTCAAATCATACAAAGCTTTAAATGATCCGATACCTTCAACATTATATTTCGCAGAAAAAAGAACTTCTCCCATAGTATCACCATTGTACCAATAGTATGTTTGCCAACCACCCTTTTGTCCAGTTGCTAAACCAGCTTCAAAAGTAAGTCCATCAATTGGAGCCAATTCAAAGAACCATCCTTCATAGCTTGAAGTGAATACAGTACCAGCATAGTCGATTGTTTCTTTTGGAATTTCAATAGTGTTAGCACCAAGTTGAATTTTTAACATATCAATAGGTTTAATCCAAAATTTTGAATTTTTAACAGTTAAGTCTCTATTATCAAGTTCAAAAGAAACTCCAGCTTTTTCGGTAGTAGCAGCAAGACCAATACCAGTTGAATACCATGCAAATTCTCTATCCCATGGATCATTCCAACCAAGTACACTTGGTTTTGCACCTTCTTTAAATTCCATTGTAAATAAATCACCATAGCCTTGAACAGCGGCAGAAACATCAGCAGCAAATGCACTTACTACTAATGCACCTGCTAATAAAATTCCAACGATTTTTTTCATTCGAAAAAATCCTCCGTTTTATTCGGAAAAAAATGCGTGTTTTTTGGGGGAATTTGGTTATAATTTTTTGTTATATTTTTTGGAAAGAGATGTGATGATTTAGTTTGAAGATATCAAGAAATCCGATATCAATATATGAAACGTAATGGGAAAAATCATCATAATTATAGAAATGTTCTAGGGAAGAAAAAAAATCCGTGCCAGAATTCAAAATTCAATGGCACGGTTAAAAAATTATCTTTTTGTCCAATAAACTGTATAAGTTTCGTCCGTTACTTCGTACAAAGGAATAAAAGTAGTTTCCTTATCTTGCAACACAGTTCTGTAAGTGCTTTGTAGCCATGGAAAAGTGCTGTAAGTATGTTCCGTCATTCTTTTGAGAACATAAGAAACATCTGCTTTTGTGCCGTCCTGCTTTTTGGGATAACGTAAAACATAATCATTATCACTTAAACCAGCCAAAACAATCGGACCTTCCATAAATGCAACTTTATCTTTTGCATCACTCAGTGAATGTTCAGATAACGCTGCAGGAAGATAAACAAGAATTTCTGAATCTTTCCAATTTTTGCTGATATTCAAAAAACCGCATTTATCACAATTACTTGGAACATCAATTTCATTTCCATTTACAATTACAGTAGGTTTTCCAGCAATCCAGTTTGGAATTCTCAAAGATAAAGTAAAATCACAATCAGCTTTAACAAAAAATTTCATTACCCATCTGGAAGTTTGACCACTATCACCAATATCAAAAAGTGTAGGCTGATTATAATATTTCATGTCAAGATTTTGAGAAATCTCAATCTTATCATCACCAAAAACAAACTGAGCTTGAGATGGAATATACTGACTTACAAAAACTCTTCGTTCCTCTTCCGACTGATAATAACAAAGAGAAGGGAAAATCGTATTTGCCTGAATCAAAGTGCCATGACAACACCAAAAATCATTTGTTTTTGACCCCCATTCCTTTTTACTGCTCGATTTAAGCGATAAAAAATAATCAGGCATACCAGAATTTTTGTTTTGCTGCGCCAAAACGCCGTTGTACAAATTCTTTTCAATATAATCAAGATAAATCGCATTACCAGTAAACCTGAAAAGATAATCAGCAACACGAATCATATTATAAACAGTACAGAATTCTTGAGTCCTATCTCCAATGTGCGAACCTACCTTGCCAGGAGCAATCCAGAATTCTCCAGAACCTTGTCCTCCTGTACAAAAACTTTCCCTGTCAATAACCGCACTTTTCCAAAAATTTTCAACGATTTTAAAATATTTTTCATCCCCAGTGATTTCATAAAGCTTAGCTGCCCCATGAATGTAAGGAATGCTAGAATTCTGGTGATTATTCGTCAGTGCATCTTTGCCATTCAACAAATCATCAAACATTGGAGGATTAGCATACCGCTCATACAAAGTCTGATATTTAGGTTTTCCCGTCAAAGCAAAAAGTTCCGCCCACGCTTCAAGCATACCACCGTTTTCACCACAATTTATAGCTTCAGGATTATCACTTTTGAGCACTTTTTCAGTCCATTTCAAAAACCAGTCAGCAAGATTACTCAAAATTGTTAAAGCTTTTCTGTTTCCAGCATATTTATAAGCATCCGTCAGCCCCATAATCAACTTATGAACCGTATATTGTGGAGACCAGATATATTCATTTTTTTCAAGCTTTGCAAAATATTTTTCAGGAATAGAACAGGCCCATTTTCCACCATTCGCTTTTTGGCAACGTTCAATTTCTTCTATTATAAAGTTAATCTTAGACTTCAAAACTGCATCCTGCTTATTTGCAACCGTTATCGCCGCCGCAGAAAGCCAATGCCCCAGAAAATGACCACGCAATTGACAGTTCGGAGATTCCCATCCCTGATGAATATTTTCAAACCATTGAATCCCTGGCACATTTATGCCAGCCTCGTAATAATAATTTTGCAAGAGCTTTTTTGGTTCCAGACTCAACAAGTATTCATAATTTACTCTTTCTCTATCACAAAAAATTCCTGGTAAAAGAGAAACCTCACCATTTTTTATAGTATCAATCATATCATCTACCTCTTTTTTTTTAATATGGGTGCAACCCCTTCGGGGTCGGGTGTTACGCAGCTCGGTAACCCTCGGCCGCTTCCCTCACTTCGCTTCGCTCGTTCAGTCCAGTGGCTTGCTACGCAACTGCTCCATACCCTTGCACTGTCTACCATAAATAAATTAATCTCCACTTTACACAGTGCAATTTTCTAAACCTCTAGTGTTCACCTTGAAAATTTCTTTTTTTTTCTATAATATTATATATTAATTTTCGAAAAATTGTAAAAAAAAATAAATAATTATTGACGATTATCATAGATTATTATTATTTTAAATCATAGAAATAAATGAAGGAACAAGTAATGGCTGAAGAAAAAAAAGAAACTACAGAAAATCAGGTTGATAATGAAACAAAAGAAAGTCAAACTGAAACTGTAGAAAGCGAAAAAACAGAAAAAAATCCAGAAACTGAAAATGCAGCAGAACAATCAGAAGAAGTTGAAGAAAAAAATGAAGAAACTCCAGAAGAAAAAATTGCTGCATTAGAGAAAGAAAATGCAGAATTAAAAGATCAGCTTCTTCGTCGTGCAGCAGATTTTGATAATTATCGAAAGCGAATGATGAAAGAAAAACAGGAAACTTATGATTATGCAAATGCTGCTTTGCTTTCTGATTTACTTGATAGTTTGGATAATTTTGATCGTACAATTGATGCAGCTAAAGATGCAAAAGATGCAAAATCCATAGCAGATGGCATAAAAATGATAAACAAAAGTCTTGTAAAAATGCTTGAAGATAAATATGGACTTGTGGGTTATGGAAAAGAAGATGATGAATTCAATCCAGATGAACACGAGGCAATTGGACGAATGGAAGACGAAAAGGCAAAGAAAGAAACTTTGGCACAAGTTTATCTGAAAGGATACAAACTGAAAGATAAAGTAATTCGCCATGCAAAAGTTATGGTAAAAGTACCAAAAGTTTAAAATGTAATCAAAATCAGAAAAAAAATCTGATTATTAAAATGTAATAATTAAATGGGAATATAAAAATAAATTTAAAATTCAACTTTTGAGTTTTGAGTTTATTTTCCGGAGGAAATCAAAATGGGAAAAATTATTGGTATTGACTTAGGAACAACAAATTCATGTGTTGCTGTTATGGAAAACGGTGAACCAGTTGTAATCCAGAATTCAGAAGGAGGAAGAACAACTCCTTCAATCGTAGGATTTACTTCAAAAGGAGAACGTATTGTTGGTGCTCCTGCTAAAAACCAAATGGTTACAAATCCAAAAAACACAGTTTATTCTGTAAAACGTCTTATTGGACACAGATTTAGTGAATTAAAAGGAGAAGCAACAAAACTTCCATATACAGTAATTGATAACGGTTCAGATTGTCGTGTTGAAGTAGATGAAAACGGAGCAAAAAAACAGTATTCTCCACAGGAAATCTCAGCTTTTATTTTGCAGAAAATGAAAAAAACTGCAGAAGATTATCTTGGACAGGAAGTTACAGAAGCTGTAATTACAGTTCCAGCTTATTTCAACGATGCTCAGCGTCAGGCTACAAAAGATGCAGGTAAAATTGCTGGTCTTGATGTAAAACGAATTATCAATGAACCTACAGCAGCTGCTTTAGCATTTGGTTTTAATAAAGATCAATCAAAAGAAAGAACAGTTGCCGTTTATGACCTTGGTGGTGGTACATTCGATATTTCTATTCTTCAACTTGCAGATGGTGTATTTGAAGTTCTTTCTACAAATGGTGATACACATCTTGGTGGAGATGACTGGGACCGTGTTATTTCAAACTGGCTTATCGACGAATTCAAAAAAGATACGGGAATTGATTTGTCAAAAGATCCAATGGCTATGCAGCGTCTTCGTGAAGCAGCTGAAAATGCAAAAATCAGTCTTTCAAATCAGACTACAACAGATATTAATCTTCCATTCATTACAGCTGATGCTACAGGACCAAAACATTTGCAGAAATCTTTGAGCCGCGCACAGTTTGAACAAATGACAGATACATTGTTTGAAAGAACAAAAGAGCCATGTAGAAAAGCTCTTTCAGATGCAAAACTCACTACAGACCAGATTGACGAAGTAATTCTTGTTGGTGGTTCATCACGAATGCCAAAAGTTCAGGAAGTTGTAAAAGCAATTTTTGGAAAAGAAGGAAGCCGTTCTGTAAATCCTGATGAAGCTGTTGCAATTGGTGCTGCAATTCAAGGTGGTATCTTAAATAAAGATGTAAAACAGGATATTCTTCTTTTGGATGTAACTCCACTTTCACTTGGTATTGAAACAATGGGTGGTGTTATGACAAAACTTATTGCACGTAACACAACAATTCCTACAAAGAAGAGTCAGATTTTCTCTACAGCAGCTGACGGACAGACTGCAGTTTCTATTCATGTACTTCAGGGTGAACGTGAAATGGCTGACCAGAACAGAACTCTTGGACGCTTTGATTTGGTTGGTATTCCTGCTGCACCTCGTGGAGTTCCACAGATTGAAGTTACTTTTGATATTGATGCAAACGGTATCGTTCATGTTTCTGCAAAAGATTTAGGAACTGGAAAAGAACAGCACATTCAGATTACTTCATCAAGTGGATTAAGCGATGCTGAAATCGAAAAGATGGTAAAAGATGCAGAAGCTAATGCTGCAGCAGATAAAGCAAAACGTGAAAGTGTAGACGCTCACAACGAAGCAGATTCAATGATTTATGCAACAGAAAAATCATTGAAAGAACTTGGTGATAAAGTTGATTCTGCTGAAAAACAGAAGATTGAAGATGCTATTGCTTCTTTGAGAAAAGCTCTCGAAGGTGATAATGTTGAAGAAATCAAAGCTAAAACAGAAGAATTAAAAAATGCTTCATACAAGATTGCAGAAGAACTTTACAAACAACAAGCTGCTCAAGGCGGTGCTAGTGCTGCACAACCAAATTCAGAATCACAGGATGCAGGTTCTTCAAATGATTCTGGCTTTGACAAAGGTTCAGCAGAAGATGTTGAATACGAAGTTCATGATGATAAATAAAATTATGTATCTTGGAAAATTAAAATTTTCCAGATACAGTTTAGAATCATAAAGAGTTTGCTAAAGAATGATTATTAAATTTTTTTTGCAAACTCTAAAGACCCTGTCTTTTTTTAAGGTAGGGTCTATTTTTGATATAAAGCAGTTTGAAAAAATAAGTTAAAAAACTGTTTTATACACGAAAAGAATTCAGGTTGGAAAAATGGCAAAACGTGATTATTATGAAGTATTAGGTGTAGAAAAATCTGCAGATCAGGATGCAATTAAAAAAGCATACAGAAAACTTGCTGTAAAATATCATCCGGATAGAAATCCAGGAGATAAAGAAGCAGAAGCAAAGTTCCGAGAAGCAACTGAAGCTTACGAAGTTCTTTCTGATGAACAAAAACGACCTATCTATGATCAATATGGTTTTGCAGGACTTGACGGAATGGGTCAGGGTGGTGGCAGTGGATATTCACATGCTTTCCATGATTTCAGCGATTTGTTTGGTGGAGCTGGCGGAGGTTTTTCTGATATCTTTGACAGTATTTTTGGTGGTGGATTCAGTAGCAGTTCTTCTCGTTCAAGAGGCGGCGCAACACAAGGTCAGAGCCTTCGTTATGATTTACACATTCAGTTTAAAGATGCTATTTACGGAACAAAAGCTGAATTTCGTTTTAAACACGATGAAGCATGTTCAGACTGTAAAGGAAGTGGAGCAGCAGCTGGTTCATCTAAAAAAACTTGTCCAACTTGTAATGGAATGGGGCAGGTACGTCAGGGAAACGGCTTTTTTACAATTCAGCAGACTTGTCCAAAATGTGGTGGTCGTGGAACTGTAATTGAAAAGCCATGTCCATCTTGCCGTGGAAGAGGAATTCAGGAAAAAACAAAATCAATGTCTATTACAATTCCTCAGGGAGCTGATGACGGAAAGCGACTGATAATCCATGGAATGGGTGATGCAGGCGAAAATGGTGGACCAGCTGGAGATTTGCTTGTAGTTTTACACGTAGACAGTCATCCATATTTTGGAAGAAGTGGAAACGATTTATGGTGTGAAATTCCAATAAGTTTTTCACAGGCTGCTTTAGGAAGTGATATAACAATCACAACTTTGGATGACAAAAAAATCACTTTCAAAGTACCAGAAGGTTCTGAAAATGGAAAAATAATCAGAGTAAAAGGTGAAGGCATTCCAATCAGTTCATCAAGAAAAGGCGATTTACTTATAAAACTTGATGTTCAGACTCCAACAAGACTTTCTTCAAAACAAAAAGATTTGTTGAATCAGTTTATGGAACTTGAAAAACCTTCAAAAGAACCTAGAATGATTAACATAAATCGATAATTTTTTCCTGTTATGTCACTCATTTAATATTTTTTTAGAAATTCTTAGATTAATTATTTTTATTGTCAAGATTAAAAAACTAAAATCGAATTTTTATATTACTTTAGAACATTTTTAAAAAAGAGTGTCCTAAAGTAATTTTTTTTAACAATTTTGCCGATTATATGATAGAATAGATATGCGGAAATATCGCTTTTTAAAGAATTGAATATTAGGTTCAATTTCGAGTTTTAGGTTTTAAACCGTGGCAAGGATAGTAGGGACGCCGAAGGCGGCCACTGGACTGAGCGAAGCGAGGGAAGCGGCTGGAGCGATAGCGGAATCCCGAATAGCCTGTTTTTTGCGAAGCAAAAAGCCACCCTGAATATAAAAATTTAAAACTTGGTATTTAACCTATTAGAAAATTAAATTGTTTT
>JALFAW010000209.1 GCA_022773305.1 Spirochaetia bacterium | reverse complement strand
TCCTCCTTGGTGTTACGCAATAGACTTGAACAATCTTATTGTACACCTTCGAGGAAAGCTTTTTTTGCTATAAGCATTTATCACACACCCGCATAGCGGGTGGTTGCTTGTGCGCCTGCAAGCATGCGCACCGGCTCACGAACCGTAAAACAGGGACAGACCTTGTTTAAAAACAAGGTCTGTCCCCTCTTACATAAATTTCAAGATAGTTTGCACCACAAACTACTATTTAAGATTGGAGAAAACTCTATGGAACAAATTGACTTAAACACGATAACAGACAGACATAACACAAACTCAATCAAAACAGACCTAGCAGTTCTTCGCGGAAAACCAGAGGACGTTCTTCCGCTTTGGGTTGCCGACATGGATTTTCCGACAGCACCGTGCATCTTAGAAGCACTCCACAAAAAAGTTGACCACGGAATTTTCGGATATTCATGCACAGACCAGAATTATTTTGAATCAGTCAAAAACTGGATGAAAACAGAGCACAATTTTGAAATCGAACAAAAATGGATTGTAACAACACCAGGAGTTGTATTTGCAATTGCGTGCGCAATCAAAGCTTTCACAAAAGAAAACGAAGCTGTAATAATTCAGACACCTGTTTACTATCCGTTCAAAAACATGATTGACCTGAATAACCGCAAATGCGTCACATGTTCATTAATCGAAAAAAATGGAAAATATCAGATAGATTTTGAAGACTTTGAAAACAAAATAGAACAGAACAATGTGCGGCTTTTCATTCTGTGCAGTCCGCACAATCCAGTCGGCCGTGTCTGGACAGAAGATGAACTTTCCCGCCTGGCAGAAATCTGCGAAAAACACAATGTAATCATTTTTGCAGACGAAATCCACAACGATTTTGTTCTTCCCGGACACAAACACACAGTTTTTTCTACAATCTCACAATATGCAGCGCAAAACAGTATCGTATCAACTTCAGCAAGCAAAACATTCAATCTTGCAGGACTTCAATTTTCTACAAATTTCATTCAAAATCCTGTTCTCAAAAAAAAGTTCCACGATGAACGCGACAAGACAGGCTACGACGAACCAAGTATTATGGGCTTAGTTGCAGCACAGGCAGCATATCAAAACGGAAAAAGCTGGCTTACAGCCCTCAAAAATCACCTACAGGAAAACCTGGACTTTCTGCGCAATTGGTTAAAAACAAATCTCCCTAAAGTTCGCCTTATTGAACCAGAAGGAACATTTTTACTCTGGCTTGATTTTTCAGCATACAATTTCAGTGACAAAGAACTGGACGAAATCATAGTTCATAAAGCAAAAGTTTGGCTTGATCGCGGCACAATGTTTGGCTTTGAAGGAAATAATTTTCAGCGCATAAACATCGCAACACCGCGCCCGCTCTTGCAGGAAGCACTTGAAAGAATAAAAAATGCACTTGAGTAAAATCTTACTCCACTTCTACCTTCTCGATATGCGCACCAAGTTTTTGAAGCCGCCCAACTAAATCCTCGTATCCTCTTTCAATCTGATAAACATTGCTTATGCGGCTTTTTCCGTGCGCACACATTGCCGCAATCACCATAGCCATACCAGCACGAATATCAGGTGACACAAGATGATCAGCATGAAGCATACTTGGCCCGCACACAACAGCACGATGAGGATCACAAAGAGTAATTTTTGCACCCATCGAAATCAGTTTATCCACAAAAAACATCCTACTTTCGAACATTTTTTCAAAAATCAAAACAGTTCCTTCCACCTGAGTTGCAACAACAGTCATTATCGAAGTCAAATCAGCAGGGAAACCAGGCCATGGCATATCATCAATCTTTGGAATAGCATTTCCCAAATCATTATTCACTTTCAAATCCTGAGTATTTGGAACAGTAATTGCATCACCATCAATTCTCCACGAAATTCCAAGCTTTGAAAAACTATATTTCAAAGGACGTAACTCATCTGGACGAATTCCCTTTATCGTTATTTTTCCGTGAGTTGCAGCCGCCATTCCAATATACGACCCAATCTCAATATAATCAGGTCCAATCGTAAATTCCGCACCATGCAGCTTTTTTACACCATCAATAATCAGTTTATTACTTCCAATTCCAGTAATCTTTGCACCCATCTGATTCAAAAGTCGGCACAAATCCTGAACATGAGGCTCACTCGCCGCATTCTGAATAATTGTCTGTCCTTCAGCAACACTCGCCGCCATCACAGCATTTTCAGTTGCAGTAACAGAGGCTTCATCCAAAAAAATATCCGCACCAACAAGTTTATTAGCAATTAGCGAAAAATGACCGTTCACATTGATATTTGCACCAAGCTGTTCAAGAGCAAGAAAATGAGTATCCACACGGCGGCGACCAATAACATCACCTCCAGGTGGCATCATCTCACATTTTCCAGTCCTTCCCAAAAGAGGACCTGCAAAAACAATAGAACCGCGCACTTTTTTAGTCATTTCCTTTGGAAGCATCAAATTTTCAATTTTATCACATTGAATTTTCCAGTTATTCTTACTTAATTTTTCTACTTTCGCACCAAGAGATTTCAAAATCTCAATCATAACATTTGTATCTTGAATTTCAGGAATATTATGCAAAATGACTGGTTCTGAAGTCAAAAGAGTAGCAGCAAGACATGGTAAAGCCGCATTTTTATTTCCACTTGCAGTAACCGTTCCTTGAATAGGATATCCGCCCTCAATCACATATTCGTACATATTTACCTCAAAAAAAAAGATTTAGGTTCACTTTCAATTTTAAATTTTAAAAATTCGGGTGGCTTTTTGCTTCGCAAAAAACAGGCTATCCGGAGTTCCGCTATCGCTCCAGCCGCTTCCCTCGCTTCGCTCAGTCCAGTGGCCGCCTTCGGCGCTCCTCCTATCCTTGCCACAGGTTTAAAAGGGGGACAGACCTCGCATGCAAAACAAAATGTTTCCTGAGTTTTGGCAGAAATGGAATTTTTACTTACCAGAGGAAATAAAACAACCAAAACTCTCGGCTCGTGCAAACAAAATTTATGTTGGTATGCCAGTTTACAACAAGAGCCAGGGACAGACCTCGCTTTTACAAGCTAAATCCTTCCCCCTTTCTAACCTGAAAATTTCCTAAATCTTATTTATTTTTTTTGTATTAATAGATTAATAATTACATCGGCAGCTTTTGCCATTTGGTTAAGTGAAGCCCACTCATTTTTTGAATGAAATTCGTGTCCACCAGTAAAAATGTTTGGAGTTGGAATGCCCATCTGAGTAAGTCTTGAACCATCAGTTCCCCCGCGAATCGGTTTTTTAACAATCTTCATTCCAGAATCTTCATAAGCTTTTTCCAGCCTATTTAAAATCTCAGGATTTTCCAACATTTTTTCTTTCATATTCAAATACTGTTCGTTAAACTGCACATCAGCCCGACCGCCCAATTCATTTGTCACCTGATTTACCGTATTCAAAATAATTGTTTTCTCTTTTTCAATTTCTTTCATATCAAAAGAACGCAAAAGCAGATTCACACACGCACTTTCAATCGTTCCAGAAATATCCATCGGAGAAATAAATCCTTCATAATCCTGAGTAGTTTCAGGAAGCATATTTTCTGGCAAAAGCGAAACGAATTTTGAAGCAAGTCTCACAGCATTTACCATACCGCCTTGTTTTGCATAACCAGTGTGACACGCCTTTCCTGTAAATCTGACGCAACAACTAAATGCATTAAAACACTCAGATTCAAGTTCACCTTCGTCACCACCGTCCACAGTAACAGCCATTTTCGATTTTATGATATTCAAAGGAACTTTATCCATCCCATGACCGGTTTCCTCATCTGGAGAAAATACAATTTCAATCGGACCATGCGGAAAATCTTCATAATGATTCATCAGAAATTCCACAGCAGTCATAATCGCACTCACGCCTGCTTTATCATCAGCTCCCAAAAGCGTTGTACCGTCAGTTTTAATTATCGTGTCATTCTCATGTGTTAAGGAATTCTCAGCACTTTGCACCGAAATTACAGGTTTTACATCCTTTCCAGACACTTCATCAGATGTATCAATATGTGCCATCAATAAAATAGAAGGATATTTTTCACGTTCCTGCGGGTCTATAATGTTTGAATCAATTTTTGCAACGACGTAACAAAAATCAGTCAAATAAACATTCCTTGTTCCAAGATTTCGAAGCTCTTTCACAAGCATTTTAGCCAAATCCCACTGCTGCTCTGTGGAAGGCATTTTTCCTTCATCAGCCTTTTTTTCATCACTTTCTGACCAGACTTTCACATAACGAATAAACCTGTTTAAAAGTTTATTCATTTCATTTTCATTTCCGTAAATATAATTCATTTTTCCTGCACCTGAATCCGTTTTTATCATTTTTTTTATATTATTCTGCTAAGTTTTCTGTTGTTTTTTCAAGCATAGCGCTAATAATTAAATCATCCTGATACCAGTCAATCAAAAGTGAAAAAACTTCTTCTTTATAACCTTCGCAAGATGCCTTTATGCGCCAAACAGTTCCTGATTTTATCAATTTTGCCTCAACTTCTTCTAAATTAGTCCAGTTATTTTTGTACAAAATCATAAAATTGCAATTTTCAGAAATGTCATTTCCACTTTGTGCATCATAAGCATAAGTTTTAATTTTCAATTCACGAGTCATATTTTTCAAGAAATCACAGGAAATGAGACAATCTTTATCTGCAACTTCAAAACTTTTCCACCAGACATAAGGACCAACTACAACTTTCACACGATATTTTCCATGTTTCAAAAATAGCGTTTTCATAGAATAAATTTTATTTTTCGATGCAGGGCGTTCAGCCACCACTTTTTTAGAAAAATCAAATGAAACAAATTTTTCCCAAAATCGCGTACCTTTTACAAACAAAGTTCGTTCACTTCCAGAAATCTCAGGGATATTTTCGTTATCATTTTCAAAGAAAAATGCTTTTACAGGCAAATCCATTTGTCCTGAAAGGGAGTGAGGCATTTCCATTTCAATTTGAACAGGCGAATACCATTTTTTCAAAATTGTTTTATGAAAGAACCCTGCCTTCCATGCACAAAAAACAGCAAAAATACAAGCCGCACTTGCAGCAACAATTTTCATTACCCGCCGTTTTATTTTGTCTTTTTGTTCAATCTGCGGAAAATCATAAGTTTTTGGAGTGATTACAGATTTTGCAACCTGCACCCTTAGTTCATGCGTATCATAATGCTTCAAATACCTCTTTACGATTTTTAAAACCAAATCGATGGAGCGAAATCTGTTTTTTGCCTTCGGTTTAATCATGTTGTGGATTAATCTGGCAATCACAGGAGGAATGGTTTTGTCAATTTTTCTGGGATGAATATATTTTCCTTTTTTGATTGTATTTAACGTTTCAATCGAAAAACTCTGCGGATAAGGCTTTGTACCTGTAATCATTTCGTAAAGCATGATTCCAAGTGCATAAATGTCAGCACGGTTATCAACAGACGCAGAATCTTCAAACTGTTCAGGCGGCATGTATGCTGGAGTTCCAAGTGCCACTCCAGATTGAGTAACATTATCACCCTCATTTGCATCGCTGGCAATTCCAAAATCAGCAAGTTTAATCTCACCGCGTTTTGAAATCAAAATATTTCCAGGTTTTATATCCCGATGAACTATTTCTTTGGAATGTGCATATTTTAATGCATAACACGCATCCTGCATTATGAGCATTGCTACAGGGCAAGGAAGTGCGGTTTGTTTTTTTATCAGATTATCAAGGGCTGAACCATCCACAAATTCTTCGACCATATAGCGAAACCCTGCTTCAGTAAAATAATCAAACAGATGGACAATGTAAGGACTTTGCAAATCCAGAAGAATCTGAGCTTCCTTTTTAAATCGTTCTGCATTGTTAGATTTTCCTCTTGCAGTCATTTTTTTGATAACTACAAGACGTTTCAGTGACGGATGCATTGCCTTGTAAACAACACCCATTCCACCTTTTGCCACAATACCCAGCACTTTGTATTTTCCAATCATCTGCGGAAATTCATCACTCATTGCACACCCTCATTTTTATATATATTAAGATTCAAGTTTTAGTGATAACTTTACAACACACTTACAATATCATTTTCTGGAGAAAACTTTTTCCAAAACTTCACGACAGCAACATTCTGCTTTTTTACATTGTGAATCTGAATCAACTTACCGCCCTGACGTAAAGCAAAATTATCTTTTACAGGTCTATGCCCGGCAATATAAACATAATCGTTTTCGTTTTGATTTTCGTTTTGATTTTGAGTTGTATATTCTGCCTGATTTTCATTTTTCATTTGAATTCCATTCTCTTTTTCATCTTCACAAATAAGATTTTTTATGATTTGACAGACACTTCCTTCTTCAGCTTCATCATTTGCAGTCCAAGTAAAACCATAAATAACTTGTGCATATTTCCGTGCATTTATAATTTCTTTTCGAGAAACAGTTATCTTTGGTTCAGCATGAGAAACAACAACATTTTTTGAAACATAAACAAGGGGCAATCCTTTTTCAAAACAATGAATCAAAAATAGAATGTCATCACCGTAATAATTCTGTACAAAAAGACGACACATTTCACCTTCGTCCACAAATTTTTTAAACCCAAAATCACCATCACCAGTCTTATTTAAAATATTTTCATGATTTCCTTTTAAAATATGAATATTTTTTGGAAATTTTGATTTCAATTCACAAAGACAAAATAAAACAGAAAGCCCTTCCCCCATTTCAATGCACATTTTCTCGCCAGAATATTGTTTCTGTTCAAATTCCTCTTCAATCTGATACCATCTTATTCTGTTATTTTCAGAATGTAAAATATCCCCCACAAAAACAAGGCGAATTAAATCATTTTGCACCATCTCAAACACAGTTTTTCCAGATTCTGCACCTTTTGTATTTTCATTTTCGCAAAACAAAAAATCACTTTCGTTTTCGTTTAGAATATTTCTCACATCTGCAGATAAAATATTCAGTAAAAAGTCAGGGCGGGCATGCAAATCTGGAACTACAAGTGTTAGTCTATCTTCATTTTGAAAATCAATCAGACTTCCGCATTTTTCATCATCATTTTTTGGACGGTAACTTTCATCTTCATTTTCCAAAGTTTCTGTAACTTCATTCAAAACTTCAAAAAAATCATCATAATCTGGAAGTTTTTTTTCCACGAGGATATTCTTAATTATATTAAAATCAAAACAAGTCATCAAAATCAGAATAAATCAGTAAATCACAAGAGTCATATTTCCAATAGTGATTTTGTCATCTTTATTGAGTTTAACATATTTTCCTGCAGGAATTCTCACACCATTCACAAAAGTTCCATTTGTACTTTCTTCATCCTTGATAAAATACGCATCCTTGATTTTTTGAATAAGCGCATGATGACGACTTGCAAGTTTATTATCGATGACAACTTCATTATCAGAATCGCGACCTATTCTGATTTTTGCCACAAGTTCCACTTTTTTCTTGTTGAAAACTAAATACGAAGCAGGTTTATTTTTTCCTACATTTTCCAAATGTTTTCCAACAGGACTATTTTTTACAATTGTTTCGTTTGCCATAAAATAAATTATACATCACAAAAACATTTTTTCAAGCAGAGTTTGAATTAGGTTTCTGCTTTTTCAAAACAAAATTTTTGAAAACTACTCTTTGTTTTCACCAAAACTGCGCAAAAGTTTAACAAAAGGTGAATTATTGTGAATAGCATCTGCAAGCATCCCCAAAACTTTTCGCACTTCTTTTTTTGTTTCCCTGTCAAAAGAAGCATATTTTGCAATCATTTTTGCATTAGCCACAATTGAATTTTCCATTAATTCAAAATTTGATTTGACTTCACTCGCCTCAATAACACTAAAAATCGCCTTCACAAATTGCTCTATCTGACTTTTAGAAAGACTTTCCGCCCATTCATTAAATGCTTTATAAAAAAACTTACTTTTGGAATTAAAATCCTCTGCAAGTTCAAACTCTTTTGCACAAACCTGCCAAGTAAGTGCATCATGCTCCATCACAGCAACCCCATCACTCTTTACTATTTCAAAATCAGAAGGATGATAAAAAATCATACCAACAATCGAAAGTTCAGGGTAAACACTCACAAGTTTTTCTTTTATATTTAAAAATTCAGCAGATTCATAAAACTGTTTTTCAAAACCAGGTCCGTCAAAATTGTAAATAGTTTCAATTCTTTTTTGAACGTTTTTTTCAGCAGAACTGGAAGCAGCCACAGCTAAATGACCGCCTTTTGAATGCCCGATTACAATAATTTTATTTTTACATTCTTTGGCAGCATTTGCAAGATAATTTTCAGCTTCAATAACCGAAGGAATTTTCTCCTGCCAGGCAATATTAAAATCTTCTTTCCACCCAACAATAGAATCATCAGTACCTCTATAAGAAATAATCATTCTTTTATCAGCAAAAAATGTTAAAGCTGCAAACTGTTCCGCATTTTCTTCATTATAAACATTTTTATAACCACAAACTTGCACAGAACCGAATCTCACAGAATTTCCAGCTTCAAATAATAAATCAGTAGTATTCTTGTTTATTAAATATCCAATTTTTTTTCTTTCTTCCAAATCTTCTGCTTTTTTCATACGCTGAGCAAGTTCTTTCAACGTAATTTTTTCATCAAAATTTTCAGAAACAAAACCATCAACAAGACAATACGAAATCTGAGCAAACAAAAGTGCATCTATTTTTCCAAAAGGAACTTTCTCAAAATCCAAATCGCCGCGCCAAGTTATATAATCAAATAAATTTCCCATAACAACCTCATTAAAAAAAAATTGCCACTAGATTAAATATAATCACAATGGCAATAAAAAAACAATCTTTTTTTTGGAGGCTTATGTTAAGAAGAATTCTGAGTTTAAACTTTAAATTTATTTACATCCTCACCAATTCTTGAAATTGAATCAGTCAAAGAAGTTGAAATATCCTTCAATTTTGTAGTAGTAGAATTCACGTAGTTTGTTCCACTAGTGATTTCAGAAACTGCAGTCGCAATTTGCCCCATTGAATTTTGAAGTGATTGAATATCTGTCATAATTGCCTGTCCACCTTCTGTCATTTCCTGAGCAGCACCACGAACTTCACTAGTACTGTTATTCATAAGCTGTAAAGCTTCCAAAATCTGCTGAGAACCAGACTGCTGTTCCTCCATTGCAGAACGAATCTGAAGAACTAAATCGCCTGTCATAGAAATGCGTCCAGAAACCGACTGGAATGATTTTTCAGAAACAGAAGATGCTTCAACAACACGTGCAATTCCATCCTGAATATTATTCAATTCCATGCCGATTTTACTTGACTGTTCAGCTGATGTTTCAGCCAGTTTTCTGATTTCGTCAGCAACAACTGAGAAACCTTTACCAGCGTCCCCGGCGTGAGCTGCTTCAATTGCAGCATTCATAGCAAGCAGGTTTGTTTGTTCTGCAATACTTTGAATAATCTGGTTCGCATCTACCATAGAAGAAGACTGGTCTGCAATCCTTTGAACAAGACTATTTACAGCAGAATTCTGTTCAATTCCGGTATTTACATCAGTTTCAAGAATTCTAAACTCATCAGCCATTTTCAAAACAGATTTATCAACAGAATTGATATTTCCAAGCATTTGTTCAACAGCGGCAGAAGCTTCTACAACACTTGAAGCCTGATTTTGAATCATCTTATCCAAAGATTCAATATTCTTTGAGATTTCAGTTACAGCTGAAGCAGAATTTTCTACACTCTGCGACTGGTTTTGAACCTGACCATTTACAACATTAATACTCTGCGACATCTGATTGATTGTTGCAGTTGTTGTAGAAATCTCATCAGAAAGCAGAACACCTGCTTTTTCCAAATCATTTTCGGAATTTTTTACTGTTGTCATAATAGAACGGAACTTTGCAATAAATCGATTTACAGATTTTACAAGCGCATCAATTTCATCGTCTTTTTTAGTTTCAAGTTGCACAGTTAAATCAGCATCACCAGTTGAAAGTTCATCAATTAAATCGTTTACTTTATTGATACGTTTTACAATAAATCTAATCATCAAAAAGAAAACAACAAAAATTACAGCTTCAATATAAAGTGCAAACAAAATCATTATATTTTGTGAAGTTGTCATTGAGTGTAAAATCTCTTTTTCGGTCAAGAGAAAAACAACTGTCCAATCAAGACCACTTACAGGAGATGCAAAAAGATGTGATTTTTTTCCATTTACAACAAGACTATCCTGAATAGGGTTTTTAATATTCACAAAAGGCTTAATCTCCGGAAAATCTTCTACGGTATTCATTACATAATCATTATCTGGATGGGCAATTATTTTCCCAGCTTTATCAAGGAGGAATGCATAGCCTGTTTCACCAACAGTAAAACTTGTAATCTTATCACTAAGAGTTTTAAATCCAAGCATTCCAACATAAAAACCGAAGATATTTCCGTTGGCATCTTTTGCTGCTCTAGCGATTGGAATTACATATTGATTTGAAGTTTTTGAAAGAACCATTTCACCAACAAAAACATCCTGTTTGGCTATCATCATTGCTTTGTAATAATCACGCTCCAAAATACCGCCTTTTGAACCAACAAGACCAGTATCACGATAAGTAGTTCCATCTTTTCCACAGAAAAACATATAATCATAAGCAGGATTTCTAAGATGCTGATTATTTTGAAGCCATTCTATTACAGCCTGTTCATCACCAGTTTTATTTATTTCTGCCTCTGTGTAAACACGTAAATCATTCTTATAAATCTCAATCCAGTTTGAAATTTCATCAGCGCGTCCAGCAGAAATATTCTGTACCATGCTGTATGTTGTAGTAAAATTCAATTTTTTAACATTACGAACGATGACTCTAATCATCCATGCAAAAATTACAAAAACAATGACAAAAATAATTAAACTTAATTTTGTGCTTAATTTTTTAGTAAACTTAATCTTTTCAGCCATAAAACACCTTTTATGCAAATTTTAAGTGTCCTTAGAATAAACAAAAAGACACCTGTAAAAAAATTATAAAACATTTTTGAATTTTGTCTACTTTTTTATTATTTTATTTTAATAAAGCTGCAATTTCAGGACGCTTCCATCTTGTTGCAATTACGTATGCTGTATCTCCAGAAACATTTTTTACACCTGTATCAAGACCAAACGCAAGCAATTTACTGACTACTTCTTTCGAAGAAATTCTAGCTGCGTAATGCAAAATTGTATTTCCCTGAATGTCAGTTTTATTTCCAGCATATTTTACGATATTATTGATAATGCTCATATTCTCTTTTTCTAGAGCAATTGTCACACCGTTTCTGCCTTTTTTATCAATCATTTGGAATGGATTTGCACCATTTTCAAGTAAAACAAGAACAGAATTCATATCTTCTTTTTCAATAGAATAATTCAATGGAGTGTATCCGTCAGCATTTCTAGTATCAATAGGATAACCATTTTCAATGAGGAAAAGCAGAACTTCTTTTGGTGTGTTTGATCCGGCTACAATATGAACAGGCGTATTTCCATCAGTGTCTGTTATATTCACATTATCACCCAAAACTTCTTTGATAACATCAAGACTTCTTGGTAAAACAATGGAAAATGGGGTACGACCTTTTTTATCACGAGCAAGTGGATTTCCGCCAGCTTCTCTGATTATTTTAATTATTTCTTTATCACCCATGAATGCGGCTTCATGGTATGCATTTTGACCGTTAATTTCCTGAACATTTGGATTTGCACCGAAACTTAAAAGGATTTTTACATTATCTTTGTTTCCTCCACGAATTGCATCCATCAAAACAGTAACGCCGTTTTCATCACTACAGTTTGGATCAGCACCGTAACTCAAAAGTTTTTTTGCCATACTATATTTACTTGAAATAACAGCTTCGGCAAGTGGTGATTTTCCTGAACGATTTTGAACGTTTACGCTTAACCCTGCCTGAATCAAAGCATCAACAGAACGTGGTGCCTCCCATCTTACAGCCACATGCATTGCAGTGCTTCCAAGATTATCTCTTGCATAAATATCTGCACCACCATCTATCAGTAATTTAATAATTGAAGCATTGTTTGTTTTTGCAGCACTAAAAAGACAAGTTTCTCCATTTGCATTTTTTGCATGAATATCAGCACCTTTTGAAAGTAAACTTGAAATTGCATCACCATATTGCCATTCAGCAGCATAATGAAGGACGGAATTTCCGCTGCCATCACGTGCAGAAATTGTATTAGAAGTAATAAGCCAATCCTGCACAGAACCTCCATATTTCAAAGCAAGTCGCAAAGGAGAATTATTATTTGTGTTTGTAGAAAAAATATCAGCATTTTTAGCAAGAAGAAGCTCGCCAACTTTCTGACGATTTTTCAAAACTGTCAAAAATAAAGGAGAATTTCCATCTTTATTTCTAATATTTACATCATCTGTCAAACTTACAATATACTGAATTTTTGAAAGTGGAACATCATTTATCAAAGCGATGTGAAGCGGCGTATTTCCATCAGTATCCTGCGATGTACTGTTTTCGCGTTTTAAAATGGCTTCTAACATTTTATTATCTGCTTCAAGTGCAAGTTTTAGAGGGGAACGACCTTTTGTATCTTGGGTATGAATATTTGCACCATAAACTGTCAGATAATTTGCAAGATTTAAATTTCCTTTTTGAACTGCAATTTCCAGTGGAGTAACACCTTCTTTATTTCTAGCATTAACATCAGCACCGCCATTAATCAGTTGAAGTACAACTTCTGAACTTACATTCATCATTGCAGCATTATGCAGAACAGTGTCACCATACATATCCTTTTCTGATAAATCAGCATTATGTTTTTGCATAATTGAGTAGATTTCATTTATTTTATCTTGCGGCATAATCACCATTACTGGTGTTTTTCCTAGATTATCTTTTGCATTAATATTTGCTCCTGCATTTAATAACAACTTAATTATATCAATATTTCCATAACGAACTGCCTCATGCAAAGGTGTTGCACCAGAACTGTCCTGCACATAAGTTTCTGCATTGTTTTCCAAAAGATAACGAGCAATCGAAGTATGTCCAATTATTGCTGCTAAATGCAGAGGAGTCTGTCCATCTTCAAAACGCATATTCATATTTCGATTCGATACAGCATCCTGAAAATATGAAAAATCAGATTTTACTTCTTCTGCGCCACCCATAATCAATTCTGCAGCAATATCTACAGATAATTCTTCATCAATTGTATCAAATGCAATATCCAGTGGTGTTTTATCATATTTATCTTTTACAGAAAGAGGAATTCCTTTTTCAATGCATTTTTGAATTGCTTTTAAATTTTTTGTTCGTACAAAGTAATGAACGATTGATTGACCATTTTCATCACGAACTTCTCCGATTGGAACGGAAATGAAAATATCGTAAAATGCATCATCAGTTTGAAAACCTAAATCAATTGCTGTAGAATCATTATTATTTCTTGAAAATAAAGATTCCGTAGAAATGGTAGATAAAATTCTTGCTGCTTCAAAAGAACGTTTTTCTATAGCAACATGCAAAGGAGTTTCCCCATTATTATTTTTTAAAAGTGGATCAGCACCCTTAGATATAAAAAAAGAAATCAGATTTGTATTATTTATTTCAGCTGCTAAATGCAAAACTGTATTTCCATTTTCATCTGGTTCGTTAATACGTGGGACATCGAATTCCATCATGGCTGCATCGTAAGCTTTTTCTCTTATTAAATCATGAGGAGTTTTCTTTTTTGTTGAAGTACAACCCAAAAAAAAGATTCCGACAAACAACGTAAACAAGCAAATTTTAACAATTCTATTCTTCATATCGTTTCCCATTTCTAGTGATTCATTAAATTCATCACAAAAAAATAAAATCTCTCTATATAATCATCGGAAAAAAACTAAAAAACTTAAAATACTTTTTATAAACTGTGATAAGTAGATAAGTTGAATTGATGAAAATACAAATACAGTTGTTTTCTGTGCTATTATTTATTCATATCAAGCATTTTCCTAAAAGCACTTTCGGGTTTGCTTAATTCTTTTGAACCACGTGTGATTTTACACAAAGACATTCCAAATTTTTTTGCAATTTCTCTTTGAGTTGTACCTTTGTCGATTTCTTTAACTAAAAGCCATCTATTTGCAATATCCTTAAGTTCAGGTTTTGTAAAAAGGCAGGTAAAAAAGTCGTAAAGAAAATCTTCATCACTAGACTTCATAATCAGATGACATAACTCTTTGATTGTGTCAGACACTATATTCTCACTTTGATTTTCGTTCTTTTCCTCAGATTCATTTTCCATATCAAATTATTTTACTCTAATTTCTTCTATTTTACAAATAGTTTTTGTCTTTGTTTTTTTTAAATCTAATAGGACAAATGTCGAGTTTTAAATTTTTATTGAGGGGGTAGTACAACCCCCTCAAAACGGCGAAGTCAAGGCTTTAAGCGTTAGCGTGCCTTGACTCGACGTATTCTTTGGGTGGC
>JALFAW010000023.1 GCA_022773305.1 Spirochaetia bacterium | reverse complement strand
AAAAAAAGAGCAAAATCACAGGGAATTTGCTCTTGATATTGATTTTGTGTTTAATCAGTAGAAATCTTTGTGATGAAAAATATTACATTCCACCGTCGATTTCGATTACTTGTCTTGTGATGTAAGCGGCACCTTCAGAAAGCAAATATGTTACGGCAGAAGCTATTTCTTCTGGCTGACCAGCGCGTTTCATAGGAATTGTACTCATGATAATGTCATAAACAGCCGGATCAATTGCTTTTGTCATTTCTGTTTCGATTACTCCTGGAGCGATAGCGTTCACAGTAATTCCACGACCTGCAAGTTCAACGGCAAGAGCCTTTGTCGCACCGATAATTCCAGCTTTTGCAGCAGAATAGTTTGTCTGTCCTCGGTTTCCGTTTACTCCACTTACAGAAGAAATAGTAATGATTCTTCCACCGCGCTTGTTTTTTCTACTAGCCATAGGCATAATCAGCGGGTTTAAAACATTATAAAAACTGTCAAGATTTGTGTGAATGACTTTGTCCCAGTCTTCGCCAGAAAGTGCTGCAAATGTATTATCTCTTGTGATGCCTGCATTATTCACAACTCCCCACAAAACTCCATGTTTTGTAGTAAGTTCATCAAGTTTTGCCTTGCAGTCATCACGATTTGAAACGTCAAACTGAATCAATTCACCTTGTCCGCCAGCTGCTTTAATCTGGTTTAAAGTTTCTTCAGCTTTTGCCTGACTTCCGCAATAATGACAGATTACATAATATCCTGCTTTTGCTGCTTCAACAGCGATTGCACGTCCAATTCCACCACTTGCACCAGTAACCAATACTTTTTTGTCTTCGTTCATTTTTTTCTCCAATAATATCAAGTTTGCATCTCAACCTTTAGTTAAGATAAAAGCAGCGCCTTTTGAGTGATATTTATCTTACACTTCTAAAATAAAATACCACGCAAGTATCCAGCGTATTAATCTCCAAAAAGTGAATGAACATCTTCTGTTTCCATTACAGAAATTTTTGCAGTAACAGAAGGTTTTTCATCACCTTTTTTTGCATAAAGTTCACAAATATAGCGATAAACATGATTTTCTTCATCTCTAAAATCTTCATGAATCTTCATTTGAATTGTTGTATTATTTTTAAGATAACCGATTTCAGATTTAAATTCCATAACCGAAAGAATAAATCCAGGAAGCGGGGTACGACCTTTAATTGTGTTTGTAATTCCAGTCAGCGCAGAAATGCCTTGTGCCATAAACTCAAAACCTGCCCATGTTGGTACACCGTCAAATTCTGGTTCGTAAAAAATACAGTTTTCTGTGATATCATATTCACTTGTGATTGTGTGATTTAAAATATCATGTTGTGTTACCCTTGAAAGAAGAAACATTTTTCCTTTGTGCGGAAGATAATTAATTAGTTCTTCATATTCTATATGCTGTTGAATTTCCATAAGAATAAAGTCTCCTTTTATTTTATCTATCTGAAGAAGCAATCACAAGACAAGCGTTTGCTCCACCAAATGCAAATGAATTAGAAAGACATATTTTCGTTTGTTTTTGAAAATCTTTTTTTTCGTCCACAAAATTCAATTCGGGAATTTCTGTGTCTTTTTGTTTATCCCAAATCTGAACAGGTAATTCTACATTATTTATTGCAGAATAACAAATGGCAAGTTCCAAACTTGCTGCAGCTCCCAAGGTGTGACCAGTTATAGGTTTTGTGGTTGAAACTGGAACTTTATAATCACCAAACACAGCGTTTACAGCTTTTGATTCCATGCTGTCATTAAACTTTGTGCCAGTTCCATGAAGATTTACATAATCCACATCATTTATAGAAATTTTTGCAGATTTTAATGCATTTTCCATTGCCTTTCTGGCACCATCTCCACTTGGGTCTGGAGAAGTCATGTGATATGCGTCTGCCGATTCTCCCCATCCCAAAAGTTCAACCTTTTTCTGATTTTGATTTATAAGCTCTTTTGAAAGGATGTAAAAAACACCGGCTTCCCCAAGAGTAATTCCACTCCTGTTTTTACTGAAAGGATTTGTGATTTTTGGAGAAACAGCCTCCAGTGCATTAAAACCAAGCAAAACTGTATTTGATGCAATGTCAATTCCGCCCACAATTACAGCATCAACAATTCCAGCCATAATCATTTCGGCAGCTTTTATTGTTGCGCCTGCACTGGAAGAACACGCTGTACTAAATGTGTTTGCAGGTCCATTTATATCAAATTTTTCGGCAATATACGTTGAAACATAATCTGCTCCCTGAATTTCAAGATTATAATCTTGAGGAAAATGATTTGTTTCAAAATATTGTTTATGACCAGCTACTGAAAATTCTGTTCCATTATCGCATGAACCTACACAAATTCCAATTCTATCGCTTCCAAAACGATTTTTTGCAGTTTCTATGTCATCTGCAATTTGATTAAGAGCTGCTTCTTCAATTCGCATAATTCTCATATCATATCTTGCAGAGGATGGAGGCAGCAAAGAATCATCAATGCGGGCAACAAAAAAATCCTGGTCATCACAAGCTTTAACTTTTTTAATGCCAGATTGATTATTCGCAATAACGCTGTTCCAAAGTTCTTCCAGTGAATTTCCTGCTGCACACATTACAGCAGGTTTTGATATATAGATTGCCATTTTTTTTCATTCGCTCCACTATTAGTTTAATTCTTCAAGATTAATTAAAATGTATTCATAATTTCTCAGTTTATTTGAAATTTTGATTTCGTTCTGGGAGATTACAATTTCTTCGATAATTTTATTTTTATCATAAATTTTACGAATTATTTGCTTTTTTTCAATTAAATTCTGTAAATTCTCAAGAATTTCACCATCATTAGGCAATTTTTTTTCATTTTCTGATGAATTTTTGATTTCTTCAGTAAAAGATAATCCTGCTTTCTTATAATTTTCATAAAGGCTTTCCGCTGGAAAATATGCATTTTGAATGTCACAAATGATATATTCTGCCTTTAAATTTTTTGGAAAATAGGCTGAATCAAGCACGACGCCTTTTTCATCAAAACTAATTGCTCCTAAATCTGTTCCCATTGGACTCAAAATTGTAAGACGAAGTGAATTTGAATCAATCTGCAAATTTCCTAAAAATTCGAAAGTTTGAGTACCAAAATTGCCCAAAATGCTCTGAATTCTGTCAAAATTTCCTTGAAATTCGCTGTTTTTTAAAAGTTTTATCTTTTTTGAATTCGTGATGAAAACTTGTGGCAACACGCTGGAATTCTCATTTTCCTTTGAAATCTGTTGAATTTTTGAAGAAGAGCACGAGTTTATCGAAAATGCAAAAACTATCAAAAAAAGGAAAAAAACTTTGGAATTTTGCAGTTTTTTCGTCTTTTTTGGGATTTTTTTTGTTAAATTTGTTGAATTTTGACTATTTTTGATTCTTGCATAAAAAAATGATGAAACGTACGCTGTTGTTAATCCCACAAAAATTGCAAGTCCAATCAAATGAACTGGCTGGAACGAACTGAGAGCCAGCGCTCCAAACGAAATAACTGTCGTAACGAAAGAAAGCATTGTTGCAAAAGGTTCAATTGCATTCTGACTTTCAGACAGAACGTTATTACTTTTTTTCTCATTCTCTATCATATAAATAATATAATCAAGTCCAAGCCCAAAAACAAGAATCAGACCTGTAACTGAAAAAAACTCAATATTTATCTTGAAAACTGCATAAATGGCAATTGTCACAAGAATAATCAAAACTGGAACGGAAATGATTTTCAAAGACTGTTTCCAGCTGTAAAAAATCTTTAACACTATAAACATCACAAGACAGGCAATCAAAAAGAATTTTATTACCATTATCGTAAGTTTATCCAAATCACGACTCACATCAGCACTTTTGCTCACAAATGTAACTTCGTCAAAATCCTGAGCAATCTGATTGTAAGTGTTATAATCTTCAATTTTGTTTGGCAAAAGAACGCTGTAATACTTACCGTCAATTTCTCCAAGCCACACAGAAGAAATGGAATCTAGAAGATACTGTGGAATGTTGTGATTTTCAAACGAAATAAACTGTTTCTGATAAACATTTTGATAAAAATCATTCATAAAGTTTTGTGCATAAGCTTCAGGATTTTCAAAACAAAGCGAGTCAAACTGAAATTCTGCAAGATTCATAAGATTTTCACATGCTTTTTGCGATTTTTCCTGTGTTTTTATTGACGGCACAAACAACGAGGTACAGATATAATCAGCTTTTCCAGTTTTTTCTTCTATTTTCTGACGCAAAATCTCTTCATTTTGCAAAAGGTTTTCTTGAGAATCACCAGAAATCAAATACCAGCCAGATGGATTATATTGAATTATCTGACTAGAAGCAATTTCATCTGCCAGAAGTTTTCCTTCAGTTTTATATAGCGAAAGAAGATTGTTTTTCACATTAATATTCTGTCTGAAAATGATGATAAAAATGATGGAAATGGCAAAAAGAACTGAAATCACAATGCGTCCGATAATTTTTTGACTCATAATGGTTGTTACTTTTTCAAATGAAACAAGAGGCTTAAGTTTTCTTTCGTTTTGTGGAATAGAAATTTTTGGAAAAATGGCAATTGTAGTTAGATATGAACTAATTAATCCAGTCAGACAGAAAAGAGACATTTGTTTGAGAAGTGTAAATGGGGCAAAAAGCAAAATGGCAAAACAAAGTCCTGTGGAAATAATAGCCATAGTAAGACCAGGCATAATATGATTTCTGATTTCTAGAGGAGTTTTCAAATCAGGATTTCCAGCCCAATGTGTAAAATAATGCAGACTGTAGTCTATGCACGAACCTATTAATGATGTTCCAAAAACAAGTGTAATTATATGAATATGGCGGAAAACTGCCAGTGTTGCCAAAAAGGCTGCAATTATGGAAATAGTAATCGACATAATCGAAAAAATAAGCGGTTTTGGAGAGCGAAAAACAAGAAAAAGGATTATAATCACAAGAAGAAGGGAAATTGTTGCGATAAGTGAAATTTCTTTTGAAGCGGCTGTGGAACTTTTGTGGCTGTGAAATGGTGTTCCCGAAAAGATAAATTTCGTAGATGACACATTTTTATCAGAAATCCTGGAATTCACTTTTTTTTGCAAAAATTCGTTATTTCCCGGTGAATTCAATACATTTTCGTCCAAAATATCACCAAAATTTGAACAAATCTGATAAATTTCAGTGATTCCGTTTGATTTACTTGCAAGAGCGGCACCTTTTTTGCTGAGTACTCCGCGAATCATAACATACCAGATTCCGTTTTTTTGAGAAGACAATACACCGTCTTTTACAGTCATTGCTGTGCCAGAATTTTGTAAAGCAGCAAGATAATTTTGTAGATTAAGTTCAGTCAGCAGAAACGGATCTTGTTCCAGATTGTCCAAAGAAAGCAACGTAAATCCACTGTAGGCTGTAGAAAGTGCATTTAAAGCAAAATCATTCAGACTTTCTTCTGTATTCAATTGTTCGATTGAATCTTTATCCAGCAGATTGAATCTATAATCAAAAAGAAATTGTGTTATTTCAGAAAGATTTCCAACATCGTTATATAAAGAAACAGATTTAAAATTATCACTTTTGATAAGATTTTTATAAACTTCCTGAGCAACTGTTTTAGCCTGTTCAAATTCTGGATTTGCTACGATGATAAAAACATTCTGCCCCGTCAACGAAGTCATTTTTTCATCAGCTTTTTGAAATGATGATTTTGAAAAACTTTTAGGGATAAGATTAAATAAATCGCTTTCTATGTGAACCTGGTTTGGAAAAATCAGAAAAACTAAAAGTGCAAAGAGAAAAATCCCTGCGTGAAAAACACTCCACAATGGAAGAAAAGATCTTTTTGATAAAATGTACGTTTTAAAAAAAGATTTTAACCTAAAAAAAGAAAGTTTAGTCGATTGCAAAGAGTTGTTTTTCATCGTTTGTTAATTCCTGTGGATATGTTTGATTTGAAAACTCATATTTTATAGTATTTCCAGAGTTTTCAATGATTTCGAGTGATTCTAAAATGGCATTTGCTGGTTGTGAAGTCTGGTTTTCAGATGAATTTAATGTGCCTGAAAGTGTAAAAGTTTTCATCACACTTGCAATGTTTTGATTTTTTGGTGACAATTCGATATTCCAGGTTGGAAAATCGCTGTTTTTTACAACAATTTCAAAGTTTTCATATAGTTTTTCAGTATTTCCCATAAAAAGTGAACTCAAAACAGAAGAAATGCTTTGAAAAATCTGATTGTCTGTACCATCCATTACAGTTTTTTTTCCGCTTGCAGATGTCTGAATCATTTTGTTTTCGCTGATTACAAGAGTTGAGGCAAACGGTTTTTCTGTTTTCCATACAATTCCCATATCAGAAATAATAAATTTTCCAATTGATTTAAGTTTTCTTCCGTTTTGTGTGATTGTTTTAGTCTGCGAAAAATCTCCGACTGTGTTTTTATTTTTTGCAAGTTCCTCACACACTTTGATTACAAGCGGATCTTTAAAAAGATTTTCATTTTCAACAGAAAACAAAAAAAATGAAAAGAAAATCAATAAAGCAGAAAGAATTAATTTTTTATTTGATAAAGAATTTTTATAAACTTTCATAAAAATCTCCAAAAAAATGATATTTCTATATTTTTCAGGTGAAATCGTTTATTCGCCGAAATTCCAAAAATTATAGAAGTTATACCATTGATAAGGGTAAATTTTGCAAAATTTTTCAATTTTTTCTATAAATTCGGAACAAATTTCAGAAATTCTTGCATCCCTTTCGTTTCTTGAACATTCTAAATCAATCTGTGATTTTTCGATGTAAATCTTATATTTAGGGTTAAAAATTGAGTTTTTACTTCTGAAACCAAACATATAATAAACAGGCGCTTTTAGTAAAAATGGTATCAAAAAAGTTCCGTATGGAAATGGAGCCAGTTTTCCCAAAAAGTTTTTTGAAAGAAATTTATCTCGTGAACGTGCAGAAGTTCTGTCCCCTGAAATTATTACAAGTGCGCCACGTTCAATAAAATCCATAAGAGTGCATATTGTATCAGGGCCGATTTGTGCTGGGTCAATGAGATTCAAATCAAAATTTGAATTTATTTGTGAAAGTGTCTGATTGAATTGCTTTGTTGCGTTTGTTTCCATAATTGCAACAACAGGAACATCATGACCAACCAGCTGCTTATTATTTTCAGAAAGACTTCGCATAAGTTCCAGATTTCCCTGATGAGAACTGATTAAAAGTGCGCCTTTATTTTCTTTGAGTTGATTTAACAGAATGTCGATATCATCCTGCTGGTATTCTATGCGATTGAAATTAAATTTTCCAAGCCAGCCTTGCATTTTTTCTAAAACACAAAACGAAAATGAAAGAATTTGTCTGTATGGACTGATTTTTTGTGGAACTTTTCCGTCTGTAAAATACTTCAAGTTTTTTTGATATGTGCGGCTTTCTTCTCTTGCTCTTTTTGAAAAAAGATAATAAAAAAAGCTTACAGGATAGGCCAAAAAAAGCACAAAAAAAGATGGCAGCATTTTAAACAGGAAAACAAGAAGTTTAAGAGGAATGTTTGTGTGAATTACTTCTTTTTCATCGGCCCAATGAAGTTTATCTTCTTTCTTTTTATTTTTCATAAACTATGCTGATTTTTCTGATTTCTTTTCTGCAGTTCTATTTTTGCGAAGCGAAATCAATTTTGGCAGTCTGAAAATCATACCAATGCAAAGTCTGGTATAAGTCCTGGAAATTCTCATTGTGTCGCTGAAATATCTGAAATTTGAGATTCCATCACTCGGATAAAAAACTCTTACTGCTTCAGAAATAACTGGAACTCCTTGCCAAAAAAGATGTACCAAAATATCAATATCATATCCCATTCTGTCATCAAGAACAGGATTCTTTTCCAAAAGTGCAATATATGATTTTACAGGATAAACACGAAAACCAATCATTGCGTCAACAATATCATGAGATAAAGTTACAAAATGAATCCATCCGTTTGCAATTTTTCTACCATTCACACGTTTTTTTGGTGCATTCTCGTCGTATTCAGGATAACCGCAGATTATTGCCTGTGGATTCTCTTTTGATTTTTCTAAAAAATGCTGAACCCGTTTTGTATCATGCTGACCGTCTGAATCAATTTGAAGAATGTGTGTAAGCCCCATTTCATTTGCTTTACGCATTCCATCTTTCATAGCAAGACCTTTTCCGCCATTTTTTGGACGCACCACAAGCGTTACAAGAGGATTATTTTGTGCAATTTCGTTTATAAATCCTTTGTTTTTCTCATCATTTCCATCATCAACAACAATTATTGGCAGATTAAATGGAGAAAGTTCTTTTACAACAGATTGTAAAGCCGCACCATGATTATAAACAGGAATTACAAATCCATAATTTTCATAATTCTTTTTGTCCATTAGATTATACACCAGATTTTTGCTTAAAATTTCGGTTATTACTCTGAAAGTACATTAAAAGTTCCTGAAGAATAAACTTTTCCTTCAACATTTGCATCAGACAGATTGAATGTTACACTTTGTTTTTCAGCTTTGTATGTTAATTCAAGATGAATTTTTGTGTCAGGTCTGATTGGTGCAGAAAACTTTATGCGTTTAATACTTGGAACCCAACGCTGCGTACCAAAATATTTGCGTGAAAATCTTGTTACAACCTCAAACTGAGCTACAGCCGGTAAAAGTTTGTATTCAGGAAAGTGACCGTCAAAAAAATCACTGGAAGCTGGAATTACAAATTCCAACACAACTTTTCCTTCTTCTTTTGAAATAATCTGTTCATCTTTAATATCGTGTAAATTTGTTTCTTTCATTTTGTTCCTTCTTCAAACATTGCCATAATTTCCAATTTGTGTTTTTTGCCTTGAACATCTACAGGAATTTTCTCAACAAAACGCCATTTTTTAGGAATGACAACATTTTCGAAATATTTTATCAAATAATCGTGAAAAAATCTGTTAATCAAAAATTTTTCACAATCTTTGAATTTTTCTTTTCCATTTTCATTCAAAACAACAGCAGCAGCAAGATATTGTCTTACATCATTCTGCATGGCAACAACTTTTACATCGCTTACATATCCGCTTTGTAACAGTCTGTCTTCAATTTCAATCAGAGAAATGCGTTTTTCTTCAATTTTTACGATGGAATCAGAACGGCCTTTGAGTAAAAACCTGCCATCTTTTTGGAATTCTACTAAATCTGAAGTAGCAAAACCTTCTGGATTTTTGATGTATGGCGAAATAATTCGAAGACAACCGTCATCACCGAGCCAAAGTTTTGCATTATCAAAAGGATTCCACAAAAGTCCATCCTTGTTTTGCTGACGATAAGCAATTCCAGAAGTTTCAGTTGAGCCATAAATTTCAAGTGGATAAAAATCAAAAAGTTTTGAACATTGAACTGCAAGTTCCGGACTTACCGCGCCGCCTGAAGTAAAAATCCATACATTTTTCATGGAAAGCTTTTCTTCAACTTCGCAAGTTCTTTTCAAAAAGGCTGGAGTTGCAATTATAATATAAGATTCATCCGTCATTTTTTCAAATTCTTCAGGAAACTCTATTCTATGACGACGGAATGGTGTTCCAAGTGAAAATGGTAACGAAATTCCAAACAAAAATCCGTAAATATGATGCTGACTAACTGTTGTAATAAGTTTACGACTTGTTATTTCTTTTCCCCATTTTGATATGATAAATGCATTATCTGCTTCAAATTCTTTCAATCGTTGAGGAACTGCTTTTGGTTTTCCAGTGGAACCAGAAGTGTAAAGAAAAATTTTTGTCAGCTCCGCATCTATTTCTGGACAATTCCTAAAATATTTTTCATCTGGAATGTCAGTTTTTTCTATCAAGTCAGGAATAAAGTCCGAATCAGGTACTTTTTGATCTGTTAAAAGCTTGATTTGAGGTGTTTTTACGTCTGCAAGAAAGTTTTCTGCAATATTTTGAGTGAGATATACTGTTTTTTGACATTGAAGAATTGCTACAAAAGTACATAAAAAATACCAGTAATCTTCACAATGCAATAAAAATTCCTCTGAAGGATTTTCTTCTATATGTTTTCTGATTTTTGCAGAATCTATAAGAAAATCTTTCCAAGTTTTGTATGATTTTTTTGACCAAACATCATCAAAACACATAATGTAATCATCTTTTCTAGAATCTGATTTAAATTTGGAAATTGGATATGACTTCATAATTCTACTGTCCACAATTTTTCTGATAATAAATTCCACTGCAAAAAGTGTTCCCATCAAAGCGTAGGAAATTCCTCCATTATAGATTGCCCAAATTTCTCTTGAGCAAAAAAAGGTTGTATAGGTTGCAATAGTTCCGTTTAAAATGAAAAAACAACACCAGACGAGGGTGACATTTTTGCAATAGTTTTTTACTTGATTTTCATACGTTGAACCTAATATTTTTTTATCTGCCAAAGTTGCAAATCTAAAGATAATATTAGGTTTGATAAAAAGTGTGCTACCGAAAACAAAAAGCAAAGTCAGATTGATTACAACAGAATAAAGTTTTAAAAAAAACTCTTTTCCTGTTATAAAACAAAAAAGACCAGCGGCAAGAAAAAGCATGGAACTAACTAACGGTTTCCAGTCTAAAACAGACTTTTCTTTTTCATTTCTGGTCTTTTTACTTCCTGTAGCACTTAAAAAAAAAGCAGCAGCCAATGCAATAATACATAAGGACAAAACTCTTGTATCAACTTTAAAAATGACTAAAAGTGAAAAAACAAGAATTGGATAAACTGCTGCAATTACATAAAAAAAAACTTTCAGGAATTTTTTCATTATTTTTTATGCCATATAAGGAACAAGAGCATCTACAACATCTTGAACAGTTTTTACTGTCTTAAAGATAGATGGATCAACATTTCCTTTATCTGCAGGCATAAATTCCTTCATCTTTACGATAAGGTCAATAGAATCGATTGAGTCCAAGTCAAGGTCGTCACCAAGAAGTGCATCTGGTGTAACATCACCTTCGTCAAGTTCAAATTCTGATACGAGAATGTTTTTTACTTTGTCAAAAATTTCTTCTTTAGACATTTTTTCCCTCTTTTTGATTAGTTTAATTTGGCTTTTTCAGCCGAAATGTATTCAGCCAAAGCATCTACAGATGCAAAATGCTTTTTATTTTCTCCACTTTCAGCAGAAAACTTAATGCCAAATTTCTTCTTGAGTGCAACTCCTAGCTCAAGTGCATCAATAGAGTCAAGACCAAGTCCTTCTCCAAAAAGCGGTTCTGAATCAACGATATTTTCTGGCTTGATATCTTCAAGCTGAAGAGATGAAATTATTACTTTTTTAATTTCTTCTTTCAATTCGTCCATAGAAAATCCCTTTTGTGTCAATAACACTTAATATAAGAGTTTATATTATAAAATATATAAATAAAAATCAAGATAGAATATTCATTTTGCAGAGTAAATGTACTATGTTACAAAAAATCAGCTTTGATGATTGTAATAAATGTGTTTAGATTGAAGTTTAACAGTTTTTACACCAGTTTTTTAATCACTTGAATAACAGTAAATATTTATAGTACAATTAAGAATATATTTTTTTTATAATTATATGATGAAAAAAAGTTGCAATAATTCTTTTTTTTAAGGATTGAAAGTAATCATGTAATTTCATTTTAATCTAAAATAAAAAATGAATTTAAAATTTAGGGGATAATATGGATTCTTCTTTATACGATATTGAAAAATTTAAAAATGATAAAATTCGTGCAGTTGATGCAAAATTTGAAGCAAACAAAATTGCTTTTGCTCCGCTTGCATTTCAGGCAATCAAATCTATGATAAATCTTGGAATTTTACAGGCTATTGAAGATACAGATGAACAGGGTATTTCCAGAAAAGCGCTTGCCGAAAAAACTGGCATTTCAGAATATGGAGTTGGCGTTCTTTGCGAAATGGCTTTGGGAATGAATGTTATCAAATTGACACAGGATTCCGTTTCTGATCCAAAAACTGAAAAATATAAGCTTGGAAAAATCGGCTGGATGCTTTTGGAAGATGATTTGTGTAAAGTGAATTTCTGGTTTACAAATGACATTTGTTATCAGGGTGCGTGGGATTTGGAAAAATCAATAAAAAACGGAAAACCAGAAGGCCTGAAAGTTTTTGGAGATAAATGGACAACAGTTTACGAGGCTCTTTCCACTTTGCCAGAACAGGCAAAAAAATCTTGGTTTGATTTTGACCATTTCTATTCTGATATTGCATTTCCAGAAGCTTTACCGATAGTTTTTGCAAAAAATCCAAAAACTATGCTTGATATTGGCGGAAATACCGGAAAATGGTCTATTACTTGTTGTAAATATAATCCAGATGTAAAAATGACAATTGTAGATTTGCCAGGACAAACTGCTGTTGCTGAAAAAAATGCTGCCGAAGCTGGTTTTGCACAGAGAATTGGTTTTTGTACAGGAAATGTATTGCATGAATCAACAAAATTACCAGATTCACCTGATGCTGTTTGGATGAGTCAGTTTCTGGATTGTTTTTCTCTGCATCAAATCACAAAAATTTTGAAAAAAGTGCATGAAGTTGCTGCTGAAAATACAAATGTTTGGGTTTTGGAACCTCTTTGGGATTGTCAAAAGTTTGAAGCAAGTTCTTATGCTTTGCAAGGAACTTCACTTTATTTTACTTGTATTGCAAATGGAAACAGCAAAATGTATCGTTTTCAAGAACTTGTTGATGCAATTGAAGAAGCTGGATTTAAACTTGATTGTGCACATCACAACCTTGGTTCAAATGCATATTCTTTACTCTGTTTTAAAAAGAAATAGTTTTGACAGATTTGGAGAAATAAATGAAAGAGGTTTTTATATCTGATATTTCAGCTTGGGCTCCTGGAATTGGTGATGAGCAAGCAAAATGGCAGGATTGGCTTGATGGAAAAACTCAAATAGAACAGTCAAAGGAATCTCCAAAACTTGAATATACAGATCCTCTTTTTAGGCGTCGTCTAAGTCAAATCACAAAAATGACGGTTCATGTAATCCATAATCTGCTTGAGAAAACAAATGTAGATAAGAATACAAAAATTGTATTTGTGTCTTTACGTGGTGAAATAGAACGAGAATTTACAATTAATAAAAGTTTAATCGAAGAAAAGATGATTTTGCCGGCAGCGTTTTCTTTATCTGTGTTTAATACACCAGTTTCGTCTGCAACTTTAGCTTTCGGATTGAAAGGTGGATATTCTGTAATTTTTCCTTCTAAAAACAATTTTGCAGATGCTTTCAAGACAGCGGTATCTCCAGTTCTTGCTGGAACAGAAGAAAAAATCATTTTTGTGTATGCTGATGAACTTGTTCCCGATTATTATGGGGATAAACGTCCAAAAGAAAATATTCCTTGTGCATTTTCATTTTTAGTAAATTCGAAAGAGAATGCTGAAAAAAATGTGGAAACTATAAAAATGACAGCAAATGATTTGAATGAAATTTCCGTTTCCCCTGTTGATTTTTTAAAGTATATTTTAAATTGTTTTTCTAAAGATAAAAAAAGGTGAGAAAGATGGCAGAACTTACAAAAAAAGAATTAGATGAAAAATATAATCACAAAGATATGCCAAAAATTGAAAATTATTTATTCAATTTTTGTGGCTGTTTTATGAAAATTTTTGCAATGACTGTTTTTGGTGTTGGAGCGGTAATCCTGGCAGTTTTTGTATTTCCTTTTATCAGATTGTTTACACTGCACAGAAAAGATTTTGGTGTAGTTGCACGAGCGTATGTATCCCACACATTCCGTGTATTTTTGGGATTTTTAAATCTTCTGCATGTATCAATCAGAAAAGTGGAAAATGAAGATGATTATAGAAACATTCACAGCAAAATTATCATTGCAAATCATCCTTCGCTTTTGGATTTTGTGTATATTATGTCGCTTGTACCAAATTCAACCTGCATAGTACGTGGTGGATTGACAAAAACTCCTTTGCGAGGCGTAATAAAGCAGGCTTATATCACAAATACAACAACTTTTGAAGATATGTGTCTTGAATGCAAAAAACTTACGGATATGGGCTGCAACGTAATCATTTTCCCTGAAGGAACAAGAACTCCACGCCATGGCAAAAACAATTACAAAAAAGGAGCTGCACGCATTGCCCTTTACTGTGGTTGTGATGTTCAGCCAATTTTTATTGGTGGTAGCGATAAATATGGACTTGGAAAACATGACCCTTTGTGGAGTTATAATCACGTAGAACCTTATCTTTATGATTTTAAAAAACTTCCAGTGATTTCTATTGATGAATATAAAGATTTGTCAGAACCGATTGCTGCAAAACGCCTTACAGACAAGATGGAACAAGTTCTTAATTCTGCTGGAGACGACTATTACACAAATTATTCTGGAAAATCGAGAAATAATTATTAGGTTTAATCTCTCAAAACAAAATCACTACACTAAATGTTAAAAAAATTAAACCTCTATATTTAATTTTAAAAAATAATAGTAACATCTTTTGTACCCTCATTTGTTACATTATTAGACAGGAATTACTACAGTGAAACATTTATCTCTAGAAGATTTCGATACTCTCTACAATCAATATGGGCCTATGGTTTTGAGGCGGTGTCGTTTTCTTTTAAAGGATGAAGACAAGGCTTTGGATGCTATGCAGGATGTTTTTGTCCGTTTGATTGAACGAAAAGAAAAGATTTCAAACATTTGTTCCAGTTTTATGTATACAATGGCGACTAATGTTTGTTTAAACAAAATTCGGGCGGATAAACTTCGTAGTGGTCCAGAATTTGATGTTATTGCTGAAATTGTTGAAGATCATGTAAGTTCACTGCAGGAAGATAAGATTGATTCTTCAATTTTGCTTGATTGTATTTTTTCAAAACGAGATTCTAAGGATCGTCAGATTGCTGTCTTATATTATGTGGATGACTATACTCTGGAAGAAACAGCTGAAAAAATGAATATGTCTGTTTCTGGAGTGAGAAAACGTCTTTCTAAACTAAAAGAATTTGCTAAATCTATGTAATTTCTAAAAAGGGGGCAAAATGAAAATTCCATCAAGAATTTTAGAAGCCATTTGCAATGATGAACTTCAAGCACAAGATTTTTATGATGTTTATGGGAAAGAAAATGTCATTAATGCTTGTAATCAAATAAAACTTTCAAATGAACAGATTAAACAGACTTATTCCGCTGAAGATATGAAACGTGCCGTTGCGCAAAAACTTCAGTATGCGAATAATAATAAAACCTCCAGAAAATACGAAAAATTCGAAAAAACAGAGTTAAAACAGCAAAATTTTGTTGTTTCTGGAGAAAAAAATACTGAAAAAGCACAAAAAACGTCTTTTTCTAAGTTTAAGGTGATTATTCCAGCGATGGCTGCTGCTGTTATAGTTGCAGTTTTACTGCCAAGAATGATTTTACAAAATAATTTACAAAATTCAAAGAATTTGAGTGAAATTTCAACAAAAAGTGCAAATATTCGTGTAAAAGGAGCTAAAAATATCACCAATCTGGAAAATTCACGTCAAAATCAGAAGTCTGAAATCAGACTTTATAAAAAAACTGATGATGGTGTGCAGCTTTTGGCAAATGGTGACAGTGTGAAAAATGGTGATATTATCCAAATCACTTATGCACCTGGAAAAAATAATTATGGAGTAATTTTCAGTGTTGACGGAAATGGAAATATTACTCGTCATTTTCCTGAAAAAAGCTGGAAATCTGAACGTTTAAGTCATGAAAAACCTGAAATTCCACTTGATTTTTCTTATGAATTAGATAATGCGCCTAGTTTCGAATGTTTTGTGATGGTTTCTTCCGAAAAAGAGTTTAATCTGAATGATATTGAAAAACGAATCGAAAATTCAAAAGAGCTGGACTATTTATTGGAGATGAAATATCTGCCAAAGAAAACTGATGGTTCTGTTTTTGTTCTTGAAAAGTAACTGACCTTATATTTGACCTTGTACTGACATTGTCACAATTTATCTAACTGACCTTGTATGTGACCTTGTGTGGTATTATTGTGTCTAAATGGAGAAATATTTATGAAAAACAAGCTTTTTATATCTACTTTTACTATTTTTTTGTTTAATTTTACGATTTTTGCTGCAAATTCCATTGAAAAAGAAGAAAATTTGAAAAATGGTGTTATAAGATATGCAATTTATGTTGGAGCAAATGATGGTGGAAAAGAGCGCGAAAGACTTCTTTATGCTGGAACAGATGCTCAAGCTTTTAAAAAAGCAATGACTGAAATTGGCGGAGTGGAAGAAGAAAACAGTAGAATTTTAATAAATCCTTCGAAAAATAACATTGATGAAGCAATTTCTGAAGTTTCGGACAAAATTAATTCAAATGCTGATGTGGCAAAACGTTCTGAATTTATTTTTTATTATTCAGGCCATTCGGATGAAAATGCCCTTTTACTCGGGGAAACAGTTTATGATTATTCTGAATTAAAAGCTGCAATTACGGAAGTGCCAAGTGATATTCATGTTGTGATTCTGGATTCATGTTATTCGGGAAATTTTATCCGTACAAAAGGTGGTCAAAAACGAAAACCTTTTTTAATCGATGATTCTGCTGTTGTGAAAGGTCACGCATATTTATCATCAAGTTCAGAAAGTGAGTTTTCGCAGGAATCTGATGAAATTGAATCTTCATATTTTACAAATGCAATGATTTCTGGACTTCGTGGTGCTGCTGATACTTCTGGTGATAATAAAGTTACGTTGAATGAGCTTTATTCTTATGCTTTTAATGAAACGCTTGCTAAAACGGAAAACAGTAAGGCAGGTCCTCAGCATCCAAATTATAATATTACGCTGGTTGGTTCTGGAGACTTAGTTTTGTCAGATTTGTCTACGGCTGAATCAATGTTATCATTTTCTAAAGAATCAAAAGGTCGTTTTATAATCCGTGATAAAAATGAAAAACTTGTAGCTGAAATCAATAAAACTGAAGGGCAGCCGATTTTCATGGCTTTGCCTGCTGGTGAGTATTTCGCTGTTGTAATTGATGGAAATTCTACAAAACAGGGAAGTTTTACCCTTGAAAAAGATAATCTTTTTGTAATTGATGATAATTCATTTGGAAAAATCAAAAGAAAATCTGGCCGCGTGCGTGGTGATTTTGTAGATTCAGAGAATGAAAACCTTTCAAAATATGATACAGACAACTCTGATGTACTTGGAGTTGACGATTTGGACAATTATGAGAATTCTCAAAATTATCTGGAACAGGATTCTTTTGACGAAAATAATGATAAAAATGATGATTTTGAAGAAGAATTTGATATAAATAGTGTCAATTTTAGTGATTTTGACGTGTTTCATTTTCAACCTGTTCCTGCAGTCAGTGTGACTGGAAATGCTGAAACTGCAATAATATCTGTTGGTTTGGTTGGTTCTATTGAATCAGCTATGATGACAGGGCCGCAGATTTCAACAATTATGAATATCGCTCCAGCCATGAAATTTGGAGTACAGACTTCAGGATTATTTAATATTAATTCATGGGGACTTGGTTCTGTCCAGGTTGCAGGTCTGTTTAATATTTCAAATACTTTCAGTGGCGCGCAGGTTTCAGGATTGTTCAATGTTGCAGATGAGTTTATTGGAAATCAGACTGCTGGTCTTTTTAATGTGGGCAGCAGGATGATAGGTTTGGAAATTGCTGGTGGAGCAAACTTTAGCACACGTATTGAAGGCGGTCAAATTGCCGGCTTTATGAATGTGTCTGACAGAGTTTCAGGAGCTCAGGTAGCAGGTTTTATGAACATTACTGATGAAGTTCAAGGTGTGCAGATTGCCGGTTTTATGAACATTGCTGATAAAGTAAATGGTCTGCAGCTTAGTGTCATCAATATTGCTGATGAAATAAATGGAGTTGCACTTGGTTTGTTTAACTTTGTTGATAATGGTCTGGCTGATATTTCTGTAGCATGGAATTCAGATAATTTTGTAGATTTTTATTATCAGGGTGGAGCAAAATATTTATATTCAATAACGGGAGTTTTGGTAAGTGAAAAAAGTTTTAGTAATAATAGTTTTGATATGGGTGCAGTGTATTGTGGTATTGGGAGTCAACTTGATTTAGGATTTTTCAGGTTTGAAGTGGAATTGTTGCAAAAACAGTATTGTTTTAATCACAAAAACGAAGAATATAGTAGTTTTTTTGATTATCTAAACAATCTTAAAATTGAAAATTTTGGAGAATTTTTCAGTTCGTTGACAGTTCCTTCTTTGCGATTAAATGCACATTTGCAGTTTGGAAACTTCGGAAGTATCTTTGGTTCTGCAATATTTGATGTTAATGTAAAAGGTTGGAATGATTTGGCATTTTCTCTTTACCACAGGGAAAAGAAAATGATACTTGGTGACAGTTTTGAAGTGTACCCGAATTTCCAGTTTGGTTTTAGAATTCATTTATAAATGAATATAAAAGCAAAATTGACTTTTATGGGGCTGTTTTTATTGCGCAGTCAGTTCCATAAGAGTCATTTTTTTTATCAAAAGGTAGATTTTGGTTAAGATTGGAGGCGATACACTTTTGAGTTTCTTTTTGGTGACCAGATTTGTTTTCGTTCAGGTGGAATGGAATCAATCAGGTCATATTTAAATCCAAGTTTTTCGAACCAGTCTGCGGCTTGTGTAGTCATTATGAAAATAGATTTTGCATTTTGAGATTTTGCTTTTGCAATGAGTTTTTTTATCAGTTTTGGTCCAACACCCATATGCGAAAAACTTTCGTCGACTGCTACTGCGTGAATTTCTGCTTGTCCGTCACTATATTTTTTGAGAGCAGCACAGGCGTGAATTCCACCGTCTAATTCATAAACTATGAATTCATCTATATTTTGTTCAAGCTGCTGTTCGGAACGTGGTAAAAGCTTTCCACTTTTGATAAAAGGCCGCATAACTGCCAAGACCGATGGAATATCTGATTGTTGCATTTCGCGAATTTTACCATAATTATTTGTGTAAATCATTGTTCCCTGACCAAGACCACTAAAAATTTCGCAAGGGAGAACACCATCAATATTACCATCAACAAGATGAACTCGTGTAACACCTTGTCGGCAGGCTTCTTTTGCAGAAAGCAAAACAGATTTGATGGTATTGTTTGCATTTGAATTATTTTGCAAAAATTCGTCCACTTCTTCGAGATTCATTGCAGGTATGTCCCCGCTTTGAGAAAGTGCAAAAGTTGAAGGGATTTCAAAATTTTGTTGATTTATGCGTCCATCTTGAATGACATAAAAAAGCTTATCGGCATGAAGGTTTATGGCAACTTGTTGAGCCAAAAGCATTGATGAAATATTGTAAGGATGACCAACTGCATTCCATCCTATGCACGGAAAAATCGGGATAAATCCATGTTCAAGAACGGTTTTGATAGAATCAATCTGAAGTTTTTCAATTTCACCAGCGGTGCCATAATCAAAACCGTTGATGATTCCTTTTGCGCGAGAACGAACCCAGTTTCCAATCACAGCGGTGATATTATTTGCAGCAAGACTTGTCATGATTGTGTTTGAAACATCAAAAGCTGCCATTTTGATAAGCGGCATGGCATTTGGTTCTGTAACACGTGTATTATCATGATAAGTCCAATTGATTTGGGAAAGAGAAAGTACTTCATCAATGCGGTTTCGTGCACCTGGAATCAAAACTACTTTTAATCCAGCCTGATGTAAAAGTGCAATATCACTGATGTGCGACGAATACAACGGAGATTGAATTGTGTTGTCATCAAGATAAATAACAACAACTGCATTTTTGAATTTTTGCAGATATCTTATGACATCGCGAATGTTTTCAGCTTTATTTACAGTTTTGATTTCCATAAAACCTAATTTATCATTTTTTAATATTTTTTGGAATATGCATTTTTTTTGATAAAAAAGAATCTCCAGGACAAACGCATTATAAAAAATATTTTCATAAAAGTTGGCGCGAGGGAGTGAGACACAGGGCAAAAAGACTTTTTTTGGGGCTGCCGCGAGAGCGGCATTATAATAGTTTCTATACCCCAAAAAACGTCTAGCGCATTATTGCGCGTTTTTGACCTGTGAATCACGACAGGGAGCCAGATATTACAACTAATCATTTTATAATGCGTTTACCCTGGTCTGTCCCTGTTTTCCCCTTTTATCTTTTTTGATTTGGAGTTATAATAATTTTTATGACTAAAACTTTATCTCAACTCTTACCGTCAATTAAAAATACAGTTACTTCTGCAGACGGTGTTCAAATTTTAGATTTACAGGAAATAAATAAAATCCCTATTTCAAACCTTGTTTTTGATTCAAGGGATGTATCTGAAAATTCGCTTTTTTTTGCTCTGCCTGGAACTCACACTGACGGCAATAATTTTATTGCTAAAGCGATAGAAAATGGTGCAAATGCTGTTGTTTATCAGGGAGAATTTTCTTCAGAACAGCAGCAAGAAATTGCCAAAGCAATTATCAAACGTACAATTGACAATGCACTTTCACAAGAAAGAACAAAATTTGCTCCAGCCTTGATTAAAGTTGAAGACTCTCGAGTTGCCATGGCACCGCTATCAGCCTGTTTTTATGATAATCCATCAGAAAGGCTTATTGTAATCGGCGTAACTGGTACAGAAGGAAAATCTTCAACAGTAAGTTTTATCTGGCAGCTTTTGCGTGCCTGTGGTGAAAAAGCAGGATTTATATCAACAGTTGAATATTCATTTGGTGATGATGCTATGCCTAATCCTCAGCATCAGACAACTCCAGAAGCTCCGATTATTCAGCATCATTTAAATCAGATGCTTGAAAACGGATGCAAATATGCAGTCATTGAAACTTCGTCACACGGACTTTCTGCAAAATTGAATCGCTGCGGAAATATTCTTTTTGATTGCGGTGTTTTTATGAATGTTACGTTAGAACATCTGGAATTTCATAAAAACTTTGAAACATACAGAAGCGATAAGGCAAATCTTTTCAGAGCCCTTGACAAACATAATCACATCAAAAAGATTGCTGGAACTGAAACTTCCATAAATTCTATTGGAATCGTAAATCTGGAAGATGAATCTGCAAAATATTTCATTGATTCTACAAAACATAAAGTTTACGGTTTTACAACAGAAGGAAAAGCTGGAAAAGCAGCTGCAGAAGTGGGGGCAAATGCAGTTCCACTGCCTGAAATTCCAAAAAATCTCCGCTTTATGACTGCCAAAAATATTGCAAGTGCAACATACGGTCTTACTTTTGATGTAGATGCAGATGGCGAAAATTCACTTTATCCACAAAACTTTGACCCAGTTTTACCGAGAACAAATTCTCATTTTTCTGTAAAAGCATCGCTTCCAGGTGCTTTCAATGCATACAATTTAATGGCATCAATTATTGCCGTTTCTAGTGTAACAGGAATTTCTTTTGAAGAAATAGCACAGAAAATTCCACAGCTTTGTCCAATCAAAGGTCGCATGACAGTTATTGATGAAGGTCAGGATTTTGAAGTAATTGTTGATTATGCACACACTCCTTCTAGTTTTGAAACAATTTTTCCTCCTTTGAAAAAGCGCTGTTCTGGAAGGATTTTTGCACTTTTTGGAAGTGGTGGAGAACGCGATTTGACAAAACGTCCTCTTCAAGGTCAGATTGCAGCAAAATTCTGCGACATAATAATTTTGACCGACGAAGACCCTCGCGGCGAAGATTCTGTAGAACTTTTAAAAATGATTGCAGATGGCGCTATTAGAGAAGGAAAAATCATGGATGAAAACCTTTTTATTACGCCAGACAGACCGAAAGCAATCAGACAGGCGTTTAGCATGGCAAAAAAAGGAGATATAGTTCTTTTGCTTGGAAAATCGCATGAAAATAGCATCATTTACAAAGATTACGTGATGCCATATGATGAAATTTCAGAAGCAAAAAAAGCTCTTCAAGAATTAAAAAAATAATTTTTTAGGTTCAATTTCGAGTATTTGATTTACAAACCGTGGCAAGGATTGTAAGGGCTGGCGAAGCCAGTTCCGAAGCGAAGCGAAGGAATGAAGGCGCTTTGACGCCGGAACCCTGAAAAGCCTGATTTTTGCGAAGCAAAAAGCCACCCAAAAATTTAAAAAAAATCTAAATTTTATATTTGTCCTGATTGATATTTGTTTTTGATTAATGAATTGATATATTTTTTTTGAGGTTGTTTTATGAAAAAAATTATTTTGACTTTTTTGTTAGGTGCTGCAGTTTTTGCATCTGGTTTTGCACAGGTGTCGGAAGATATTGCAGATAAAGCTTTTAAAATT
>JALFAW010000021.1 GCA_022773305.1 Spirochaetia bacterium | reverse complement strand
TAAATAAAGTTTTACTTTACAGCAGTAGAGTTAAAAAATAAAAAATAATAAATATAACAAAAAATTATAACCAAATTTAGCCGAAATTCCCCAATTTTTTTCCGAATAAAACGGAGGATTTTTTCGAATGAAAAAAATCGTAATAGGAATAGCTGCAATTGCTTGTGCAGCTTCAATGTTTGCAGTAGATATTAGTTCTACAGTTAAAATGAATGCTGATATTGTTCGTAAATCTAAATCTGGAGACAATGTTGAGTTCTTTGCAGTTAATAATAAAGATCAAAAAGACAATGATGCTTTAATTTTTTCTGCAAATGGAGAAAAAGCTGGTGGTCAATTCCAACTCTGGTACAGATTTGACGGTACTGATGGTCTGAATTTTTATAAAGATCTAACTAAAAAAGAGGCAGGAAACGACGATAAAGATAAACCTTGGGAAGATGAAAACCTAGACACACCACATGGTTTACGTATCAGAAGTGTAAATCTTTGGTTTAAACCAATTGATATGATTAAAGTAACTGTAGGAAATGTTTCTGTTGATTCATATAAAGAAATGATTTTCTGGTGGCATGGTGTTTATGGAGAAAAGCCAGGATCATGGGGAAATTTTGGTGGAGAATATATTAGTGGCGTCGGTGTAAAAACTGAAATTGCACCAATTGATGGATTGAATATCACTTTTGCTTTCATGCCTGGTATTGATACAGCTTGGATTTCTACAGCAGAAGGTTCAAAGGTAACAAATTTTGCTTTGAAGGCATCATATTCTAACATTGCTGATTTACCACTTTCAGCAACTGTTGTTTATGCTGACAAAAACCAGAATAAAGTTATTGGTATTGGTGCTGATTATGGAAATAAGTTTGGCGCTGGATTATATGCTTTTGCAAATATAAACATTGCATTTGATAAAGATTTTAAATTTACAGCACTTTCAGTTGATAACTATGAAAAATATGTTGTAGATGCATTAAAAGTAGAAGCACACCTTCCTGTTTCAATCTATAAAAATGGTGATAAAGTTGGTGTTGGTATGCATGCTTCTGTAAAAGCATCATATACAATTGACGCTTTCACTCCATATTTGTTAGTAACTAATGAACCAGACGGAGATGCTGGATGGGTTTTTGATGACAATTTTGCTGATAATTTCAAAATTACTACAAAAGTTGGTACAACTTTTGGTGTAGGTTCTGCTAATTTTGATGCTTGCTTACGATTGGATTTTGCAAAAGATACAGTTAATTGGAAAGTACCTGTAGATATTACTGTTAGTTTATAATCTCTATAATAGCTAACAACAAAAGGCATTTCTCTCAACAGGAATGCCTTTTGTTATTTTAAATCATTAGTTATTCTAAGCAATCTTATTCCTTTGGAAAATCACCCCAGTCTTTCCAGTTGACATAAGTTATATCATTTATCTTACAAGTAATATCGCCAAGATAAAATATTACTCCTTTTGCGTTTTCATCATTTCTTAATGATAAATACTTTCTGGTATTAGCAGATAATTTTTTTTCTGTCTCACTGCTGCTTTTTATTTCAATGGCAAATGTATGATTCCAATCTGCAATTGTATCAATTTCAAACCCTCGTGTGTCCCTGAAATATGACAGATTTGGCTTTTTACCAAGATTTGTCCTTTGCTTAAGTAATTCTGAAATTGCGTAGGTTTCAACAATCGCACCTTTATGAGGACTTAAAATCAAGTCTTCTACGGAACTTATTCCTAATAAATAACAAAGCAAGCCTGTATCAATAAAATAAAACAGGGACAGACCTCATTTTAAATACAAAATGTTTAAAACCAGGGACAGACCTCATTTTCAATGTAAAAAACATTTAAAAACTAGGGACAGACCTCATTTTCAATGTAAAAACGTTTAAAAACAGGGACACACCTCTGCTTCTCAAACTAACACACCGTTCATTGGAGTGTAAATTTTTCGTCCAAACCAGCGACAGGGATTGGAGGGGCGCGAAGCGGCCACTGGACTGAGCGAAGTGAAACGAAGCGAGGGAAGCGGCTGGAGCGATAGCGAAACCCCGCAAAGCCCGTTTTCTGCTTGCAGAAAGTCGCCCAAAAAAAATATAGCAAAGTGCAGTTAGTCAGTCGCCTTCCGCCGTTCGCTAACCGCTCAGTCCTTACGGACCCACCTTCGGTGGCGGCTCCAGCCTCGGTGCGCTGTTTAGTTTAAAACCCTGCACTTTTTTTTGTAAACTGGCGAAAACCCTATCTCTAAACTTTATGAATTCCTTTTTCCGATAATCAAGAAAAAATCTTTGTGAGGTGTAAAATGATTTACGGATATATTCGTGTTAGTACAGACAAACAAACAGTAGAAAATCAAAGGTATGAAATCAACAGATTTATGAAAAAAACTGGCAAAAAAGTGGACAAATGGATTGAAGAAACTATTAGCGGGACTGTGAAGCCTGAAAACAGAGATTTGGGGAAGCTTTTGCAGAATGCGAAAAAGGATGATGTGATTATCTGCTCGGAACTTTCTCGGCTGGGACGCAGCATGTTTATGATTATGTCGATTTTGAATATTTTGATGGACCACGGAATTAAAGTTTACACGGTAAAGGAAAATTACAGGCTTGGCGATGACCTTCCAAGCAAGGTTCTGGCATTTGCATTCAGTATTTCTGCTGAAATTGAAAGAGCTTTAATTTCGCAGCGGACAACAGAAGCTTTGAAACGTAAAAAATCTGAAGGAGTGGTACTCGGTCACCCTAAAGGCAAGAAAAACAGTCATCACAAACTGGACGGAAAGGAAACGGCTGTCAGAAAAATGCTTGCTGAAGGATACACAAAAGTCCTCATTAGTCAGCAACTTGGAGTTTCAGTTTCAACGCTGTATTTGTTTTTAAGAGAAAAGGGAATTAACGGGTGATAATTTTTTGTGCTAAAGAATAGATTAATACGAATAATACAGAAGAGCTATCCTATAAAAAACAGATAACTCTTCTGTATATAATTATATTTCTTCTTGATTATAATTAGAATGAAACTTTGAATGATACAGGAACATCGATTACGATTTTTTCCTGTGCAGTAAATGCAAGTGCTGCTTCGAATTCACAAGCACCAATATTTGTAACCATACCTGGCTTAATGAGCATGCTGAAGTTCTTAGCAAGAAGGTCGCCTGCTTCAATCTGTACATATGCACGAATTGCATCTAATGGAATATTTACTTTAGCCATCAAACCGAGGAATGCAGCAGGTTCAGCGAGATAGTAAGAACCACCTTTGTGCCATCCGTCAACACCTGTGAATGCATTCATTGCACCAACGTTTGTAGTGAAGTTATATCCACCTGCTAAGAATACTTCATATCCGATTGATTCGATTGAACCTGAAACATCAGCTTCAACACGAAGTCTCTGGAATTCTTCTGCAGCATAAATTCCAATTACATTTACCCACAATCCTACAGGAAGACCTTTTGCATTATAACCAGCACCGAAACGGAAATCTTTGAAGTTATTTATTGTATTGAACATAGCATTAATTGTACCAAAATCAGCTCCATACTGAACTTTCAAATAAAGTTCTTTCAATACTGGATCAACTCCATCTTCTTTTGTGAACCAAGCATTACCATTTCCAGAAGCAAAGAACAAATCCATAGAGAATGCATCGATTCCTAAAGATAATGCATAACCATCACTTTCAATACCAGAATCTGAGTGAGACCATCCAATGTGTTCCTGATTCAAGTTTGTTGACCAGCGTCCAACAGTTACTTTGAGCTGATCAATTGGTTTAATCCAAATAGACCATGCATCTGACAAAACTGTACTATCTGCTTTGTCAGTTAATTTCAACTGTCCACCAGCTTTGTCATCACTGATAGCAAACGAGATTGGAGCATGATAAAATTCATTGTTATGTTTTTCACTAAGAGCAGTTACTTTTTTTGTGGCTGCATCAAAATTAAACAAAGAACCTTCTAATCTAACACCAGCTGAAACATCAGCTGCAAATACGCTAGCAGCCAAAACAGCAGCTGCGCTTAAAATTCCAACGATTTTTTTCATTCGAAAAAATCCTCCTTTTTTTTTATAGGTTTTACAAGTCAACGACTTTTTACGCAAAACCATTTAAATACATGTTAGCACGAGAATATCTTGAAGTCAAGAAAAAATATAAAAAAAAGTTATATTTTTTTATTTTACACTAATCAATATCTCGTGAATATATTATCGCCTATTTTTTACCTATACTTTACAAAGAATTTAATTATTATTTAAACTCAATTCCATAATTATTTCACGTGGAATATTTGTACATTCAGAAATCACATCTATTGGAATACCTTTTTCTAGAAATTTTTTTGCAGTCTGAATTTGACTTTCTTTTTTTCCTTGTTCATATGCTTTTTCAGAAGCTTTCTTTACGATATCTTCAGCCATATCTTTTGCAATATCTTTTGCCATGTCCTTAGCAATATCTTTAGCCATGTCTTTAGCAATATCTTCTGCAATTTCCTCGCCGAGAATCTCTGCCTGTATTTTTAATTCCTGTTCCCAAGTCATATATGTCCTCCAATAATCTTTATTCATTTTTGCTATCTGAACTTTTGAATCAAGATGTTCTGTAAAATCTGATTTGATATCGTTTTTCACCAGATATTCAAAAAAAGTTTTTAACTCTTTTGATTTCATTTTATCATATTCTTTTGCATTATAAAAGATTTTGATTGCCTGATCATTCAAGAATATTTGTGAATCTTCTTTACAAATGTTCTCGAAAGTATACACTGGCAGGTTATGCCCAAAAGGATCAAAAACACAAAGAAACAAAATATAACTCTTTTTTAATTCTTTATATGAATCACCAGGACTCAGATTTGAAATATCCATCACTGACTGGTAATATCTTGAACGTTTTGGAAGATTACTATGTTTTGTTGTCTGAATTTCTATATCATAAACATTATTATCATCTTTCACATACACATCAAAACGAATTCCTTTTGAACAAATACTTGTTTGAAAATGATTTTCACAAACAGGTTTTTCAATGTGGTCAATTTTACAATCCAATAATATTTCCAAAAGTTTCTTACACAAATCCGGATTATCACTCATAACGCAATTAAATATAAAGTTATTTGACAATCCAGCTTTTTCCCATTTTTCTAGATAAAACTCTTTCATTAATACACCTCTTAAATTTTTATTTCTATAATATAAATGGTCTTAACTGTACGATTTTAGGAAGTGTTTTTGAAAAAAATTTGATTTAAAATAAAAAAAGGCCCGGAATCTACCGAGCCCTGCCCATCAGGCATTCGGGAACATGGGTGGGAGGGGAAAATGTTCCCGATAAATTTATTATCGCCCACCTCAGATAAAATCTTTAATGATTTTTTTTAAATTTATTATTTTGCACGTTCCAAGAATGAACCATCTCTTGTATCAATAACAATTTTATCATCTGTATTGATGAAAAGTGGAACACGAACTTCAATTCCAGTATCTAAAGTTGCTGGTTTTAAAGATTTTCCCGAAGTATCACCTTTTACTCCAGGTTCACAATATGTAACAGTACGAGTTACACGAACAGGCAAATCAATACCTACAGGTTTTCCTTCATAGAATGTAAGGCTAATTTCCAAATCATCATCTGGAGTAATATATCCAGCATAGTCACCAAGATCATCTTTTGCTAATTCAAACTGTTCATAAGTATCCTGATCCATGAATACAAAAGTGTCACCATCGATATAAGAAAGTTTTGTTGTGTGACTATCCAAATCTACTTCATCAAACTTTTCACCAGCATCAATACCAAGATCCATTGTAGAGTTTGTTACAAGATTTTTTACACGGAAACTAGTTACCATACCTGCACGACCTGAACGTTGTCCCAACATTTTCTGAACAATAAGTGCATTTCCTTCATACATGAAAGCAGTTCCAACTTTCAACTGAGATGTCATTAACATAATTTAAACCTCTAAAAAAAATTATTTTTTAAAATTAGGAAGCCTAATACGCATTCTAATTTTAGCAGTCATTATTATCATTCTATTATATACTTTTTTTTGATAAATGTCATTATATTCTGACATAGGTCTCCATTTTTTCTTAAATCTTGCGCAAATTTTCTGTACCCAACTGCTAAATCATCACCTCTTTCAATAAATGAATCACATAATTGTTTAATCTTCTGATTTTTTTCTTCAAAATCAATATTTTGATTTGTCTGAAAATCTGATTGATTAATCAGTAACCATAAATTTTCGATAACTTCAAACTGATTTTTTTTAAAATACTTTCTCATTATTTCAAGAAGAGCTTTTACTTTTACCAACTGATAATCTTCACTTTGCACATAAGCATGCCAAACAAAAGGAATGCCACTTAAACAGGCACGAGAAAGAGAGTCTTCCCCACGAATGAATAAAAAAGAACAATTCAAAAGAAGATTATCCCATTCACTCTGATTACAAAAATCCATATTCTTAAATCTTGAAGAAAAATCAGGTTCAGAAAGAAATATTTCAAAAGAATTCTTTACAGATTCGAATCCAATTCCATTCGCCGCTAAAATTTGCTTATTAGTTTTTTTCACAAAACTTTCCGCAACACCGTCCCACTTTTTTGGATAAGTAAAAAATAAAACTGGTCCATCAGGATTTCTTTTTGGAATTCTTTTCCATTTATTTTCAATAATCAGCCCGCCAGTTTTATTTGAAAAACCTGGCATAAAATTCACTTTCTGGACTTTTGCACTTCTTGTTAAAGACATTAATTTGTGAAAATCTTCTGCATATTTTTCTGCAGTTAAATAATCTATCATCAAAATATGAACAGTTCTCTGTAATTTATCTTCAAAAAGAATTTTTTCCATCCAATCGGGACGTCCACACTGAAAACACTCAATAATAAATGAAAGTTTGTTTCCATCATTTTGTGAAAATAATTGGTAACAGAAATCATAATCATTCCAATCATAAACACAAACATCATTAACACTTTGAAATTTTTGTGTATTGTCAATTGAATTCTCTATTTTCTTAAATGAAAAAATTCCATCCACAATGAGATTTACTTTTTCTATTTTTACTGGATTATCTTTTTTGGTGAGTTCAACAAATCGTTTTGCCATTCTCCATGCGACACCAATATCACCAAAATTATCAATAACTTTGCATAAAATCGTAAGCTCCATAACATAAGAATAGCAATTTACAAAATAATTGTCAAGTATTATATATAATTATTATACTATACACACAGATTTTATCTAACTTGACTATACAAACCACTCAATTCGTCACGCCATTCTGCTTTTTGCTCTCGATTTTCCCATTCAATAATTTTTTTAATTACAAATTTTTTTTGATCTCTTGGATTCTCATAATATAAAACAGCGAAACGTCCCTGACCAATATAAGCAATCTTTTCATTTTCTCCGACAGGTTCATTTTCTTTCAATTGAGCTAAAACACAATCAAAATGCACTGGGTTTCCTGTAACTTTATCAGCCATTGCACTTGAAACATCTGTAATCGGCATATTACATTTTGGACAAATTATTTCTCGAGATTTTATTTCATTTATTGCTTTCTGCTTTTGTTTTTCAAAATTTGAATTCTGATAATTTGAATTATCAAATCGGAATTCTTTTGGACGATTTACTGCATTATTATTTTCTTTATTCTGTTGATTTCTTTTTTGAGTATTCCAGTTACCTGAATTCTTCTTTTTTTTCTTATCCATTTTTTATCCTCACAAAATCCAGCAAAAAAAATATAATTTAATCTAATAATTTTAATTCTTCTGGATTTTCAATCAAATGATTACTAATCACCTGAGCTATCCTTTGAATTGCATTATCAAGATATTCTTTACTATGAATTTTTTTTCGCAATTCCAAAATTTTGGGTGGCAAACCACTAGTATCCTCTTTTTTCAATACCATTGTTGCAGTTCCACTCGTTTTTCTGCTAGAAATCATAGAAACTCCTATAAACCTCCGCGATTGTGGCGATGAACACGAAGGGACTATATTCAAGTTTATATATTACACCCCACATAATAAACTTGAGTGATAAAAAAAACATGAAAGTATTTTCTATCAACCTATTCTAAAAACGCACTTTCAATGTGGTAAACAGGTTCAACTCCATCCATATCCACAAAAATCACGTCAAATCTAACAAACTTGTCATTATATTCTCGGTGATTTAACAAAAAGCATTTAGATGTTTTTAAAATTCTTTCTTGTTTCTGATGATTTATTTTTCCTTCTATCATATCAAACGTGCAATGAGCAATTGCTTTCACTTCTACAAAAATAATTGTATCACACTTTTTAGCAATTATATCAATTTCACCTGATTTTGTTCTCCAATTACGTTCTATGATCTCATATCCATTCTGTAATAAAAAATTACAAGCTCTATTTTCACCTTCATTACCAATCTTTTTAGTTGAAATTTTCTCCATAATTTTCATCTTCTAATATTACTGAAAAGATTTGTGCCAAAACTTCCCATGTTTCTTCTGGCACAACACTGTTTTCACCGCACAAACCAAGCATATCCACAAGCATAGAATTTTCTACAATACTAACATTTTGTTTTTTAGCCTGCTCTATCATGATTTCTGCCTGTTTCCCATAAGATTTAGAAACAATAATGGGAGCGTCAAAACCTTGGGGATATTTTAATGCGATAGCTTTTTGCATTCTAAAACTTTCCTCTCATATCTATGTAAAATATTAGGTCAAATTTTGACTTCCCTGTTTTTACAATTCTTGTCATTGTTTAAAATAGAATACTCAAAATAAAACATAATATTAGGACAAATGTCGAGTTTTAAATTTTTTTTCTTTGGGTGGCTTTTTGCTTCGCAAAAAACAGGCTTTTCAGGGTTCCGCTATCGCTTCATTCCTTCGCTCCGCTTCGGAACTGGCTTCGCCAGCCCTTACAATCCTTGCCACGGTTTGTAAATCAAATACTCGAAATTG
>JALFAW010000019.1 GCA_022773305.1 Spirochaetia bacterium | reverse complement strand
CGCGAGTTTGCAATGCAAACTCGGGACGAGAAAATGCTATGCATTTCTCGCTTTTTTTGCGAAGCAAAAAGCCACCCAAAAAATACGTCGAGTCAAGGCACGCTAACGCTTAAAGCCTTGACTTCGCCGTTTTGAGGGGGTGTACTACCCCCCTCAATAAAAATTCAAAACTCGACATTTTTCCTAATAATAAAGCGTGCCTCGTGCAATGTCAACTTTAGCCACATAAAACAGGGACAGACCTTAATTCTCACACATAAATAAGGGACACAAAAAACAGGGACAGACCTTAGTTTTTTCTGATAAGTTTTATGGGGATAAGAAAATTGAAAATAAGGACAGTGGCGGCGAGCATCTCGCATACGTCTCTTCGCGCCGTTTGCATGAGAGGAAATTATTTAAGTCGCCACTCTCGCGGCTTGCGCATAACTGAAGCGGATACGGCGGGACTTTTGAAAAATGAAAATTATATGCGGCTTAGACCGCCCCTCATTCTTTCTGTTCCGGATGCCGTGACTTCGTAACCTTTGAATAGACGCGACCACTGCGCCTTTTTATATTCTGTTTTTGTTGAAAATAAACAAGCGGACTGTCCCTGCCTTGACCTGCCCATATAACTATCGGCATCGTATGATGACCATCTTATTTTTGCTTCAGGCTTGGCATGGGTACCGGTTCACTTTCACGCAGGGGCGTTCGGCATTTTTGGCGGACGCTGCGTCACTCGCGTCCTTTTCTTCAAAAATGTCTTCGTGCCGGAAATCTGTTTTTCAGGTTTGCCGTGACCGACTATATGTGTTTGATTCAGGACGCTTTTCCTGGAATCTTTTTTTGAATTGCGATACAGGCTTTGCTTTTTTATTTTGAACGGGAACTTTATTTTTTTCAAAAAAAAGACTGCCTGAAAAAGACAGCCTTAGTTGATTTTTTTTGAAGATTCTTATTGACAAGCTGGGACCTTATATGTGTTATGCTATTATTCGCTTTGCCACTTTTCGTTAATTGCCTTTATATTTCTATATGGTGAAGCTGTACTAAAATCTTCCTCGTAACTAGCTATTGTATCATGAATTAAGTTTCTATATTCAGTTTTCCAATCCTTGTCACTTAAATAATTTTTTAACATGCAAAAACATAATCTATCCAATGAATTAAAATAATTCTCTTTTACAGCTTCAAAATAGTCTTTTAAAATATCCATTTTATCTTCAGAAGCAGAATTTAATTTTGCCTCTCTAACTTCTTTGGAAGCTTTATCGAATTCCAATTTTCTAGAATTCATCTGAGTTTCTATCTCAAGTACTATTCGTAGAGAATCTGTTCTTTTATTTTCTACGGCAATTTTAATTTCTTTACCTATTTGAATTAATTGCTTTTTTGCAATTTTCAAGCCATATATTGCTGCCCCAGCGGCTGCTAAAGATCCAATAGTTGATGCAATTTCCAATGTAGTTTTTAAACACATTATTTTTTCCTTTTAAGTAAAATTTCTTTTGCTTTTGTTGAATTAATCAGAGTTTTGGTATTTGATTGTTCTTCTGATAATATATTTCTACATACATAAATTCGTTCATCAGCTGATAACGAATAGCGATTAATTACTTCATCTATCCGATTTCTAGCTTCTACTAAATGATTTTCATCTGTACTTTTTCTAGCTTCAGCATCAACAAACAACCTTAAATCTTCCAAAGTTTTTATTTTAAGGTCGCTTTGAGATTTTTCGAATTCTTCATCAAACAAATCTTTAAATTTCATTTTTTTCTCCTTTTTCTATTTACCTATTTTACCACGCCAGTGGCCCGTCCGCCTAACTTGCATTTAAACCGTGGCAAGGCTTGTCCTTGACATCGGTTTTGAAATGCGTGTTATGCTATAACAAATACTTTTTTTTCCATTGCTCACGGTATTCATAAGCACAATTTGTCAAATCTGTGTAATCAATATCAAAATTGAAATCACCATCTGATTTTAATGAAAAGGTACAATTTGTCCATTTATCTTTAGAAGCAATCCAAAACTCTCTTAGTTGTACAGAAATTTTTTCAATTGCACAATCAATCTCATTTTCTGATATATCAAAGTTTTCTAAATTATAACAATTTATATAATTGTTATTTCCTTTTATTTTACAATAAAAAGAAATGTCATGAGAATTTTCCGATAACTCAGAATATAAATGAACTAGTTCCCAAGTATCTGGCAAAACCGATTGCAATGTTTCCGCTAAAAAATTAAACAATTCTTCCATAAATGAACCTCTCAATACGTATTAAATATTGTTGCTTTATTCTTAATTCCATCTATTATGTAAGTAATAATAAATTTTGTAGGTCTTTCAGAATTTCCATTATATAAACACTGTCCATCCACAGAAACTGTTTTTCCTGCAGCCAAAGCACTAGCCCATAGATTTTCAAGTTTTTTATATTCACCACGATTTATTGAAGAATTCATTGCAACCAAATTTTCAGAAGTTCCAGAACCACCAAATATAGTTGCAATCAGATGTCCACCATCATCATTTGCCAACCTATCATTACCACCAGCAGCAACTTGAGCAGCTTTATTTCTAACTCCATTCTGCAATTTTAATTTTCCTGAATAGTTAGAAATTCTACCTAAACTATCAGTTTTATAATTATATCCACAAGATGTATAGTTTAAATTAGGTTTGAATAAACCAGACTTTTGAACTATTCCTTTACTAAAATTTGTATATGCAGATGTGGAAGCCGTAAAATTTTCACCAACTGCTGCACACTTATTATAGTTTATGATTTTTCCACCTGCATAGGCAATCACACCTGTAGCAACACAGATACCACCTGTAGTTAGTAATGTTGTCTTTACAGAATTTATTTTATCATTCAAAACACAATTTACATCGCCAGTTGATAAATGTAATGTCAGATAATCACCATCTCTCTCAAACGTAAATTTCATATCAGGCATTCGAGGGCTATCTGAGCGATAATGGTCAGGTTCGGATAAAATTATATAATTTCCAGAAATATAATATGGATAACGAGTTTGAACTTTTGTATCATTATCACGATATTTAAAATCAGTTTCTGTTATTGCATACGAATGTTTAGTCCATCGAAACCAACCTTCAGACCATACACCAAAAATAGGAGATTCAGCAAATATAGACGAATAAAGTATTGAAAATATAGCAAATAAAATATTCTTTTTAACTTTCATATAATTCTCCTTAAAAAGGTAAAACCATTGAATAATATTTGATACTAAACTTATTCAATGGTTTAAATAGTTACTCAGACCATCCTGTATCGTCATGAGGGTCTGACCCACCACCACCCAAGAAAGCAGCAATAGCGACAAGTATTCCCCCAACTATTAAGATAAACTTTCCAATTGCAATAATAAAAGCTAGCATAAAAGCCTCCTTGTTTAAATTAAAGAAAATATTGTTTAACTGATTTTTACTTTCAACGAAAGCGCCCCAGTGTGCCATCAACCTAACATAATTTCTCCGTATCCATTGTAAAACCTTTATAATTCTTACTTATTTTCTTATTATATATCATTTTCTGTGAATTAGTACATATTTTACACGGATATTTATAAAAATCTACATTTTATCTAGCGGACTTACCACGCCACCAGCCCCGCGGTTTAGAACATGGGTATAAATCATGGTGGTGCTCACATCGCTGTGACCGAAAAGTTCCTGTATGGTAAGGGATTCGTCTACGTGCCAGCGTTCTTCCTGACCTGTCAATTTGTTTTTCCAGCGGTTTTTCTGCGGAAAGAGCTACTGCCATTTGAGTTCCTTGCTGCCTGAAGGATATTTTGAGTCAAGGGCATTGGGAAGGCTTACAACTCCAAATCTTTCTGTTGATTTTTTCTGACTTGCTCAATCTGTTTTTTCAGGTTTTACTTGTCAGACTATATGTGTTTGATTCAGGATGCTTTTTCTGGAATCCTTTTTCTGATTTGCGTTTCAGACTTTGCTTTTTTATTTTGAACGGAAGCTCCATTTTTCGCAAAAAAAAGAAGACGGCCTGAAAAAGTCAGCCTTAAGTGATTATTCTTT
>JALFAW010000014.1 GCA_022773305.1 Spirochaetia bacterium | reverse complement strand
CGCGAGTTTGCAATGCAAACTCGGGACGAGAAAATGCTATGCATTTCTCGCTTTTTTTGCGAAGCAAAAAGCCACCCAAAAAATACGTCGAGTCAAGGCACGCTAACGCTTAAAGCCTTGACTTCGCCGTTTTGAGGGGGTTGTACTACCCCCCCCTCAATAAAAATTAAAACTCGACATTTGTCCTATTAGAATAATGAAATAAAAGAGGTTAAAAATGATATTTTTTGATAAAACACAAAAACTTTTTAGATTAGAAACTCCAAATTCTTCATATCGCATTTGCATTACACAAAAAGGTTACGTTTCACACGCTTACTATGGTGCAAAAATTGGCAACGACGACATCTCTTATCTCACAAGACAATTTGAATATGGCTTCAGTGACAGTGATATATTTCGAGAAAAACATTCTCTTCTAGACTTTCTGCCAATGGAATATCCTTTTGATGGCGTCGGTGATTTTAGAAAATCAGCAATTGCAATAACAAATCAAAATGGAAACAATGCTGTTGAACTTAAATACAAAGATTACAAAATAATTGATGGAACTGTTCAATTAGACGGACTTCCATGCGTTTTTGGTGAAAAGTCATCTTGCCAAACTCTTGAGATTTTCACAGAAGATGAAGTTTTGGGTCTTGAAGTTATTCTTTTTTATACAGTTTTTGAAGATAATGATGCTATTGTTCGTTCTGCTAAAATCATCAACAACAATAAAAATGGAGAAACTGTTCTTATAAAAAAAGCACTTTCACTTTCGTTTGATATGGATGATGATAATTTTGATATGATTACACTTCATGGCTCATGGGCAAGGGAACGACATATTGACAGAAGACCTGTTCACATGGGATTACAAGGCACTGAAAGTATTCGCGGAGAAACAAGTCATCAGGAACATCCGTTTATGGCAATCTTGAATCACAATACAGATAACGACAGTGGAAATGTTTATGGTGTTAATTTCATATATTCTGGAAACTTTATAGCCAGCGTACAGAAAAATCAGTTTGGTTCCATCAGAACGCAAATCGGTATCAATCCAGAAAATTTTACATGGCAACTTGAAGCCGGACAGTGTTTTGAAACTCCACAGGCAGTTCTTGTGTTCAGTTCAGAAGGATTAAATGGTATGAGTCACATTTTTCATGATTTGTACCGTGAACATTTGATTCGAAGTCCTTACAAAAAAACTATGCGTCCAATTTTAATAAACAACTGGGAAGCAACTTATTTTAATTTTGATGAAGAAAAACTTCTTGATATTGCAAGAGAAGCTCACAAAGATGGAATCGAAATGCTTGTAATGGACGATGGCTGGTTCGGACACAGAAATTCTGATGATTCAAGTCTTGGAGACTGGTTTGTAAATGAAAATAAACTTAAAGGCGGATTAAAAAATCTTGTTGACAAGGTAAACGAAATAGGCATGAAATTTGGAATTTGGTTTGAACCGGAAATGATTTCTCCTGATTCTACCCTTTTTAAAAACCATCCGGATTATGCCATTCAAATTCCAGGACGTGAACCAGGAATGAGCCGTCAGCAGCTTGTTCTTGACATCACAAGAAAAGAAGTTCGTGAATGCATTTACAATCAGATTTCAAAAATCCTTCACAGCGCAAATATTGAATACGTCAAATGGGATATGAATCGACAACTTTCTGATATTGGTTCTCTAGATTTGCATGGAACTAAAAATGGCGAGTTTTTCCATCGTTATGTTCTTGCTGTCTATGAAATGCAGGAAAAACTTATCACCGAGTTTCCAAACCTTCTTTTAGAAAACTGTTCAGGCGGTGGTGCAAGGTTTGACCCTGGCATGCTTTATTACAGTCCTCAGATTTGGTGTTCAGATGACACAGACGCAATCGAACGTCTTGAAATTCAAGAGGGGACAGCCCTTATGTATCCGCTTTCTTCGATGGGAGCGCATGTTTCTGTCTGTCCAAATCATGCAGTTGGAAGAAATACTCCATTCAAAACTCGCGGTTATGTTGCACTTGCAGGAACTTTTGGGTACGAACTTGACATTACAAAACTAAGTGAAGAAGAAAGAAAGATTATTCCACATCAGATTGAACTTTATAAAAAATACAGCGATATTGTAAGAAACGGTGATTACTGGAGAATTGCAAGTTACAGTGAAAATCACGAATTTGACTGCTGGGCATGCATTTCAAAAGACAAAAACAAGGCACTTATTACTTTTGTGCAAGTTTTGAATCATCCGAATTTCAAAACACGTTTTATCAAAGTCAAAGGAATTTGTGCAGAAAGCAATTATCTTGTTCATTATCTTGATGATGAACAAAATTCCAAGCCGCTGGAACTAAAAGGAAGCACAATTATAAATGCCGGCATTCCAGTTTCCCGCGATAGTGGTGATTTCCAGGGAAAACTTATTTATTTAGAAAAAAAATAATGGTTTAAATCAAAAGACTAAAATAGAGACATTTGATTTAACTTAAGGTTTCTACAAAACCTCTGAGTTAAACTGTTCTCTTGGTGCAAATGAATCATAAATTCTCGAAAGTAAAAAAACTTTCTTCAAGTTTATATTTTTTTTGAATTTTTTTTTGATTTGACTTCCATAAATTGTATAGTTAGGGCTTATTTATATATATGAGCTTTTATACAAAAAAAAATTGGTTTTTGGGAATTCTTCAATTCTTTCTTTGGGTAGCTATAGGCTGTAGCTTTAACAATCAATCTTCGATAAAAGAAGAAATAAATGTAATTTTGCCTCAATGGCCTCCTAAAGATTGTCTGATGAATGAATATCCCAAGTTGTCACGTTGGGAAGTTTCTGTTTGCAGTTCTACTACTCAGAATTTTTTTTATCTACAAGATAATGATTTTTCCATAACGGTAAATAAAAATGAGCCTGTTAGTATTCTAGTAGTTCCAATTACTATTTTTCAAAATAACGATGAGTACTACGAAACTGATTTTTTCTATCCAGCTGGAGGAATCTATCCTTTTTCAAAACTGAATAATGATTCATTAACTTTAGATTGGAAAAATGGTTTTTGCGCAAAATGTCTTCAATCCATTCTTTTGAGTAAAAATGAAACTTTTATTTCTGAGGAATCTCTTATCAGTTTTTCTGGAAAATTCAACTGGAAAAAATTAATTGAAGAAATTGAATCTGAAATTCAACTTTCTTTGCAACAGGAAGATTCTGCGTTCTATAATCCATGGTTAATTGATTTTCATAAGTTGATGACCAGTTTAAGTGAAAGAAAATTTTCTAAAACCTTGATTTCACTGAACAACTGTACTCAAATAGATTTAAACAATAACGATTATTATTTATATGAAAAGAAAAATGGTGAACAAGAGAGTGAAATAAATTTATTTTCCAGATTTATTCCTGAAAATGAATTTTTGTCTCAAAAAAAGAAAATTTTCATACGAAAAGAATCAACTTGTTTACTAGCTACAGAAAATGAGTTTGGGATTTTATTTTCATGTGATAGTCAAAAAAAAGTTTCAAAAGAAGTTGTTTTATTGCCGATATATTGTGAAAGGTTATGAAAAAAAATTTCTTTGTATTATTTGTAAGTTTATTTGTTTCTCTATTTTTTATTAGTTGTGAAAAAAAAGTTTCTGAACAGATTATTGAAATAACACAAAATGAAGATGTAAAGAAAAGTCATCATAAATGGTTTTATTTTACTAATACTGGATACGAGCAAACTGACAAAATTCAGAATGTTCCACAAGTGTTATTTGAACCTTGGACAGAAGCAAAAAGAATTTCATCTGCCAATTGTGTGTCAAATACGGCTTTTGGAATTGTAAACAGGCTTGGTGTAATATGTTTCGAAAATGAATATTTTTATCTATCAAAAGACGAAAACTTATTCTCAAACAGAACGGCAGGAAATCTTGTTTTTCTAAACGAAACTCCAATTTTTTCTGTGTATAAAAGTTCTTTTTTTAATGACACTATATCAAATCAAAATGTAAACAAAACAAAAGACAGTCACCTTTTTCTCATTCAGTTTGATAATGAAGCAAAAATTTCTTATCCATTAATCAACTGTGAAAATATATGTACAGAGCCAAATTCTGAAATCACAGATTTTGTATGGGATGGATTGAACTGGATATGCAGTGCTAAATCTATATCTCAAACAAAAACTACTTTCACGTACATTTCTTTTACCCCAACAGTTTCATTAGTAACACTTTCACCTTCTACAGCAAACGGATTTCTAAGCATCAAGCCTAATTCAGTTGACCAATTCAGAGATGCAAAAAAACAACTGAGTTATTCATCAGCACCAGAACGGGTAAAAAAACTTCTATCATCTTTTTCCACTAATACTCCTTTCACCATAAAAGTAAAAACATCTGGAGGAAATTCTCCAAAAGAGTATGTAAATTTTCAAAATAACCAATCTATACTACAAGCAACTGCAATTTTGGCTGAAACTTGGAGTGCAGCATTATTTGAAGATGGAACTTTTTTTATTGAAGGAGCATTGGAAGGAAAACATATTCTTAGAAACGGAAAACCTGTGGCTATTAGACTTCCACTTCTTCCAGAAAATTTTGTCTATTCTGATTTTGTTATAACAGGAACAAGTTTATATGCTGCATGGGAAGAAACTTCGTTTTACAAAACAGGAAGAAGCGGTTTTATTTATGTAGATTTGGAAAATACTTTATATAGTTCAAATATTAAAATTTAAGATTTTCCAATTCTCGTAGTCTACATAATATCAATCTGCCCGATATTTATTTCTATATCAATTTTTTTAGAAGAGTTTCTTTTCTGTAACATTTTTTTGCCATAACTGTTTCTGTGAATTTTGATTTCTCCCAAATCTGCTTTTAAGTTTACATTATAATCATCAAAATTATTGAAATCTTCTATTTTAAAATCTCCAATATTTACTTCGCCGTCTAACGTATCAAATATTACAGAATCTAATTCAATTTCTCCAATATTTACATCAGTTTCAAGTTTTTTCACAGTCAAATCTGAAATATCAATGTCACCAATATTCACCTTGACCACCGCTTTTTTGAGTTCTGTATTTGCTGGAACAGTTATTAGTAAATCGCAGTTTTTTGAACCAGCCAAATGCTTTATCTGACTTTTTTGATTGATATACAAAGTTCCATTTTTATTGAAAAACTCCGGTTTAAGTTGGTTATGCGAATAACTACATTCAATTCGCCAGTTTTCACCTTCTTTTATTTGAAAACACATAATATTTGCATCAACAATCAATTCGGAAAATTCTTCGAGATTTACTTCAAATTCTTTTCCACTAGAAAAATCAGAGGCATCATTATCGTTCAAATTCCAATCATTATTTTTTGACATAAACTTGAAATCAAAATCAAAACTTTCTTCAAGTTCATTTCTCACATCGTTCCAAACTTTAGTAAATATTTCTTTTGATTTGATAAATGTAATAGTCGAAGAACAAACTATCACACACAAAGTAATACTCCAAATCAAAATCAAATAAGTTTTACGTTTCATTTCCATTTCCTTAAAAAAAATAATAAACCTAAAGAAAGTTTATATTTCATCCGTACCTTACAGATAAACAAATCTTTGTAAAAATGGCGCACACAAATACTTTCTTGCCATTATCAAATTTTCTAGATTTTATATTTTGGGGAACTTTTTACTTGCTACGACTTGCTCAATCTAGTGCTCCCCTTCAATCCTCTTACAATTCTTACCACTGTCTAAAATAAGAAATTCAGAACTCAACTTTAAAAATTTATTCTTCATCAGAAAAAATAATTTTAAGTAATGTAAATGCAACAGCAGCAATTGGCCAAAGAAGCCATGAAATATCCCATCTATGAGTAATAAAACTTACAATAAGATAAATACATGTTACAGACTGCCAGTAAACACTATTTATTTTCTGAAATCTTTTGTTTTTAGGTTCTGTTTCCTGCGAAATATAGTTTTCATCTAGTAATAAAAGTTTTTTATAACTATTCTGAATGACATATGCATAAATTATCACGAAAACACCTATTGCAACAAATACAAAAAGTAATGCAGCACCAACATCTGAATTGTACTTCAAAAACATTGGTGGAAAAATGCTAAGTGTGCATAACAAAACTCCAATTGCAATCATAATCTGAAACAATTTGAGATTTTCACGTTTCTTTTGCTTCACAAATTGTTTAGCTTCTTCGTCAAGAGAACATGGATCGGTTTTCAAAAATGATAAATCTTCCATTTGGAAATTTGAAAAAATACAAAGCAAAACACCAATAGCTATAAAAAGGAACATACAAAAAACGCCAATCACTTCATTGATGCCAAAAGCATCACTCAAAATGGGACCACAAACACACAAAATGAAAAAAGCAACACCTGTTGATAGCATGATTCCTACTTTCTTTCGTGCCTGAATAAAAGATTCAACAATATCGGTAGTGATTTTTCTTTTTTCAACTGGTTTTGACTGCTTTAAAGGTTCATTTTGAGAAGCAAAATTAAATGCATTTTCTTTTTTATCATTTTCAGAAGTTTCTTTTTGTTTTAGCAAATCCACAATTCCAAACTCAACTGCAATTTTCTGCAAATCATTAAATTCAGAAATAACAACTGAAACAGATTCGTTTTCAGATTTTCCACTTTTTACATATTCGTTAAATCTGTTTTCCATTTTCTGCAAAAGTTCGTATTTTGCCTGCTTTATTCTTTCATTCTGAGGCAAATCCTTAAACATAAAATCAACATAATTTTTAAAAACTTCCATCTTCTACTCCCATAAAAAGTCAAGAAGATTGTTTCAACAATCGATTGACTTTTTATGCTGTTCCGTAATGTAATGAGGAACAGCAGTTCAATACGACCGGTCAAGGCACGCTTCGCTCAAGGTCTTGACTCGCTCGTTTTCAGGGGTTGTATTAACCCCTGAATTATAAGTTTGCAACGCAAACTTCAAGTAAGATAAAGCCGCGCTATTTTAGCGGTTTTATCTTACACTCCTTTTAAAACACCGCGTTAGCGGCGAGCCAGGATGGCGAGTATCCAAGTTTATGAAGTGCAGAGCACGAAATAAACTTGGTGATAAAAATTACACGGACGTAATTTTTATCACACC
>JALFAW010000012.1 GCA_022773305.1 Spirochaetia bacterium | reverse complement strand
GCTTTTTGCTTCGCAAAAAACAGGCTTTTCAGGGTTACGCTATCGCTTCATTCCTTCGCTACGCTTCGGAACTGGCTACGCCAGCCCTTACAATCCTTGCCACTGTTTAAAATTAAAAAACTCGAAATTGAACCTAATATTAAAACAAGAGGAAAAAATGACACCAAAAGAATTTCTTGCAGACAAAAAAAATGAAATTGTTGAATTACAGACACTTTTGACTTCCATTCCGGCAATTGCTCCTGAAGGTGGTGGTGACGGTGAAGATAAAAAAGCTTTAGCGTTAGAAAATTGGCTTAAACAAAAAGGTTTTGAAAAAATTACACGCTACGAAATTCCTGACGAACGTGTGAGTGCGAAAGTTCGTCCATCACTTCTTGCTGAAGTTCCCGGTCAAAAAGATGATTTTTGCATCTGGGTAATTGCACATATTGATGTAGTGCCAGTTGGCGATATCAAATTGTGGAATACAAATCCATGGGAAGTTGTTGAAAAAGATGGAAAACTTTATGGCAGAGGTGTCGAAGATAATCAGCAAGGACTTTGTAGTGCAGTTTTTGCAGCTCTTTATTATCTGGAAAACAATATCCAGCCGGAACATACAATAAAACTGCTTTTTGCCGCGGATGAAGAAAATGGAAGTTTATTTGGGACAATCCCGCTTGTTAAAAAAGGAATTTTTCATAAAAATGATTTAGTTTTAATTCCTGATGGTGGCGACACTCAGGGCAAAACTATTGAAATTGCAGAAAAAAATCTTTTGTGGCTGGAAATTTCAGTTGAAGGAAAACAGACACATGGAAGTCGTCCGGACAGTGGTGCAAATGCATGTCTAGCCGCTAGTGATTTGACAGTCAGATTAAATAATCTAGAAAAATATTTTGACAAAACTGATGATTTATTTGAACCAAATTATTCGACCTTCCAGCCGACAAAAAGACTTGCAAATGTGGATAGCATCAATATAATTCCTGGAAAAGATGTTTTCTGTATGGATTGCAGAATTTTACCTTGTTACACATTGGAAGAAGTTCTTAAAAAGACAGATGAAATCTGCCGTGAAGTAGAAAACAAATATGGTGTGAAGATAAGTTATAAAACTCCACAAAAATCGCAATCACCAGCAACAAAAAAAGAAGCTCCCGTTGCACAAAAACTTGCGCAGTGCATTAAAAAAGTGCATGGAATTGAACCTGAGTTCATTGGAATTGGTGGTGGTACTGTTGGAGCAGAACTTCGCAGAGAAGGAATTGACGCTGTAGTTTGGAGTACTCTCGATGATCAAGCCCATCAACCAAACGAATACTGCAAAATTGAAAATCTATGTAAAGATGCAGAAACTTTGATTGAGTTTTTTAAGTAATTTGAAAACGTAAAAATCATTAAAAAAGTTGCAAAAACCTACTCACATTTGGATTTCAATAATCATTACTAACAAAACTTAAATTCTCAATCAAAATGTAAATCAAAAACTAAAATTATTGTTTTGAATGTTTTGTGTAAGCTTCCCAAGTAGTTTTTACCAACGTTTCAACATCAGAATATTTTGGTTCCCAGCCTAAAAGCTCCTTTGCTAACTTACTTGTTGCGTATAATTCTGCAGGGTCACCAGGACGACGTGGTTCTTCTGATGCAGGAATTGGTTTTCCTGTAATTTTACGAGCTGCTTCAATAATTTCTTTTACAGTTGTACCTTTTTCCGTACCAAGATTAAGCATAAGACTTTTATTATTTTTTTCAATATAATCTAAAGCCATAACATGAGCACGAGCCAAATCAGTAACATGAACATAATCTCTGATACAAGTTCCGTCGCGAGTTTCATAGTCAGTTCCAAAAATTTTTAAATCACGTTCACCGAGAGCTGCTTCCATTACACGTGGTAAAAGATTTTCAGGTTTTTGTTCCAGCCCGTGAACTTCTCCTTCAGGATCATAACCAGCTGCATTGAAATAACGAAGTGCTGCAAATTTCAAACCTTTGAGATTATCATACCAAGTCATAAAACGTTCAATCTCAAGTTTAGTAAATCCATAATAGTTTATTGGATTTTGAGGATGTTTTTCATCAATTGGAAGATATTGTGGTTCCCCAAAAGTTGCGGCAGAAGAACTGAAAATCATTTTGAAACAGTTGTGCTTTACAGCTGCATTCATAATATTCAAAGTTCCAGTAATATTATTTACACTGTATTTTTCTGGTTTAACCATTGATTCACCAGCTGCCTTAAAAGCTGCAAGATGAACAAATGCATCAAAACCTTGTGAAAAAGCTGCATCTAAATCATCTGGAATTAAAATATTACCATAAATAAAACCGTTTTTAGCAAAAAGATTTTCTCTTAATCCGCTAGAAAGATTATCAAAAACTGTAACTTCATGTCCAGCTTTCATCAATTCTTTAACAACATGACTTCCAATATAACCTGCGCCGCCAATTACTAAAACTTTCATTTTCACCTCCAAATGTTTTACTAATAGTCAAAAAAAATATTTCCAGGTAGTTTTATTTCTAAAAAAAACTAGTAGGACAAATGTCGAGTTTTAAATTTTATTCTTTGGGTGGCTTTTTGCTTCGCAAAAAACAGGCTTTTCAGGGTTCCGCTATCGCTTCATTCCTTCGCTCCGCTTCGGAACTGGCTTCGCCAGCCCTTACAATCCTTGCCACGGTTTGTAAATCAAATACTCGAAATTG
>JALFAW010000078.1 GCA_022773305.1 Spirochaetia bacterium | reverse complement strand
AGGATTGTAAGGGCTGGCGAAGCCAGTTCCGAAGCGGAGCGAAGAAATGAAGGTAGCACGAAGTGCGTACGTAACCCTGAAAAGCGCGAGTTTGCAATGCAAACTCGGGACGAGAAATGCATAGCATTTCTCGCTTTTTTTTGCGAAGCAAAAAGCCACCCAAAAATTTAAAACTCGACATTTATCCTATATTTAAATCTATTTGAAATTTAATATTATATGCTTTTTTGTATTCATAGACAATTATTGAAAATCACGATATAATACATTGATATGAAAAAGATTTTTTTTAGTATTTGTGCATTATTTTTTTGTTCAATGATTTTCGCACAGGGAATTACAACTGCAAGTGCTTATTTTAAAACAATATCAGAATATTATAGTACTTTAAAAGATTATGAAGTTAATTTTGAAATTAAAATGGATAAAACCGAAACTGCCGGAAAACTTTCTTTCAAAGCTCCAGATTTGCTTCGTTTAGATTATACAAATCCTCAGGAGCAAGTTATCTGTTTTAATGGTGATGTACTTACAATTTATCTTCCAGAAGCCGCTGCAGTTTTGCAACAACAGATAAATCCAGAAAGTTCAAATAATGCTGTTTCCATGACAACACCTCAAGGACTTTCTTTAATGACAAGATATTATACTGTTGCTTACGAAACAGGTCAGAATGCTGAACCATTGGAAGAAGGCTCAGATGAAATGGTGGTAAAATTTATTTTATCACGTAAAAATGCGTCAGAAGCGTTCAGATATATAAAACTTTCTATTAACGAACATACAAAATTAATTCGCAGAATTGAAGCAGTTACTCCAAAAGGTGAAGAATTCATTTTTAACTTTTATGATTATAAATTGAATCAAGGAATTACAGACCAGCGTTTTATTTATGATGCACCGTCTTCCGCAAATAATTATAATAATTTCCTTTATTCGGAGTAGTAAAAAAAATGGAAAGCTATGGACATCTTCTTCGTAAAACTAGAGAAGAGAAAAATCTTGATTTAATTAAAATTAGTCGCGAAATTTCTATAGAAAAACGATATCTTGAAGGTTTGGAAAATGAGGATTCAACAGTCTTTCCAGGAGAAGCATATCTTGTTGGTTTTTTGAAAAACTATTCAAATTATCTTGAACTTGATACTGATTTTGTACTGAAACTTTATCACAATAAACAGATTCAAGAATCACCATTACCAGAAGGACTTTATGGAAAAAAATCATCCAAACGTATTCTTCCTTTTTTGATTCCTATTACTATTTTTGTAGTTTTTGTTGCAACAATTTCAATTCTATTATTAAGACAGAATAATAAGAATAATGATACTAAAGTTGTAGTTTCAGAAAATTCAAAAGTAAATCAATATGAAATTGACAAAACAAAATTTGTAAAACGTGTTTATAAAGGTGATCAACTTTTGATTCCGACTAAAAACGAAGGAAAAATAATTCTGACAGTGCGAGATACTTTATCTTCATTTGGAATCGACACACCTTCTGGCATTTTTTATGTTGATTTGGCAGAAGAGTCCGAACTTGATATTGATGGTGATAATGTTTCAGATATGATTGTTTATGTGTCTGACATTTCTTCTACTGATGAAAAACGCGGTGCTGAAATCAGTGTACTTCTACGTCAGGGAACAAATAGAGATGTTATGGCTACAGAAATCAAAGATATTCCTAACGCAAGTGAAATCAAAACAAAACGCCCATATAAAGTAATTTTGGAAGATAACAGAGCTTATCCATTTACTTTAAATGCTAGTTTCAGAGGTCCATGTTTATTCCGTGACAAAGTAGATAATGCGAATTCTGTAGAAACTTATTTCAATCGTGGTGAAGTTTTTACAGCAACTGCACGAAATGGAATTCGACTTTGGATTTCAAATAACAACACTGTAAAAATGACGATTATTGCAGATTCACGTTCTTTTGATTTGGATATTGGTGTAGCCGGGCAGATTATGGTTGAAGACATCAAATGGATAAAGGATACTGATGGAAAATATAAACTGGTGGTGATTGAACTTGACTAAATTTTTCATAGACCAGCACGGTTGTGCAAAAAATCAAACCGATGGCGAAATTTTAGCTGGATATTTAATCAAAAATGGTTTTGAATTGACAGAAAATCCTTTGCAGGCTGATTTTATAATTGTAAATTCCTGCGGATTTATTGAATCTGCAAAAAAAGAATCGATTGATGCTGTTTATTCTATTAAGAATTCCTACCCAAATGCAAAAATTATTCTTGCAGGTTGTCTTGCAGAACGTTATGCACAAATGTTTTACGATTCCATGCCTGAAATTGATGGCATTTTTGGAAACGGTGATTTATCAAAAATTGTTGATTTTATGAAAAGTGTTCAAAATGAAGGTCGTTCCGTTCAGACTTTTGAACAGAAAGGTGTTTGTGGTGGTGAACGCCCTGTTCTTTTCAATTTTCCAGCTTCAGCTTTTGTGAAAATCACAGAAGGCTGTTCAAATCACTGTTCTTTTTGTGCCATTCCTTTGATTCGTGGAGAATTACGCAGTCGTCCCGTTTCAAAAATCATCAAGGAAATCAAATCTCTTGTGCAGGACGGCATTTATGAGATTAATCTGATTGGACAGGATTTGGCAGCTTATGGAACTGAAAAAACATTTTCTGATTCATTAATTCAAAACAATCCTTTCAAATCTCCTCTTTCCGTTTTGTTTTCAGAAATTTCAAGGATTCCAGGAGATTTTATTATCCGACCGCTTTATATTCATCCAGACCATTTTTCAGAAGATATTCTGGAACCTATGCAAAAAGATTCAAGGTTTGTCCCTTATTTTGATATTCCATTTCAAAGTGGTGATGATAAAATTATTCTGGCCATGAACAGAACTGGAAGCAAAAAGCAATATCAAAATCTTGTTGAAAAAATCAGGCAAAAATTGCCAGATGCAGTTTTGCGCACAACTTTTTTGACGGGATTTCCAGGTGAAACACAGGAAGCAGCAGATAACACTTATGATTTTTTACGGACTATTCAGCCAGATTGGTCAGGCTGTTTTACTTACAGTCGGGAAGAAGACACTCCGGCTTATGATATGAAACCGCGAGTTCCTGCCAAAATTGCAAAAAAACGTGCTGAAGCTTTGGAAGAATTACAGGCATCAATTACTTCAAAAAAATTGGAAACTTATGTTGGAAAAGAATTTGATGTTTTAATAGAAGAAATCATTAATTCAGCTCAAACAGAACAGTCTCTTACAGTTCAAAATGAATATTCTTCTGAAAATTTTGATAATGAAGATGTGGAAGGACTTGCAATCGGACGAGCGTGGTTTCAGGCGCCTGATGTGGATGGCAGTGTTGTTATCCGTTACGATTTGGATTGTGCAGAACACAAAAAAGCTGTAAAGCCTGGAAATGTTGTTCGAGTGAAAATTGTTGCCAGTACTGGTGTAGATTTAGATTCTCGTTTTGAAAAAATTGTCAAAGAATTCCCTCAAAATCAATTGCGAAAATTCACGTTATAAACTAAACTGATTGAATGTCAGAAACAAATGATTTTTCACAATATCTGAATTTGCTAAACGAAGAGCAAAGACAGGCTGTTGAACACGAAGGTTCGCCTTTGCTTATTCTCGCTGGTGCGGGTTCAGGAAAAACTCGCGTAATCACAACAAAAATTGCATATCTTATTTCTCAAAAAAATGTTGAACCCTGGTCTATTCTGTCTGTAACTTTTACAAAGAAAGCTGCCAACGAGATGAAAGAGCGTGCAATCAAGCTGGAAAGCAGGGCAGAATCTTCGCAAATCAGAACTTTCCATTCATTTGGTTCATGGTTTTTACGAAAATATTATGAAGCAGCAGGACTTGAACCTTCGTTTACTGTTTATGATGACGACGACATGGAAACAATCCTCAAAAAAGCTGTTCCTTCCCTTTCTAAAAAGGAAGTAAAACTTGCCGCTCATCAGATTTCCCTTGCAAAAGACTACTGCCTTACTCCAGAAGATGATTTGGGATTTTTGGGAAGTGAGTTTGACATCAATCAGATTTATTTTGAATATCAAAAAAGGCTCAAAGCAACTGGAAATGCGGATTTTGGTGATTTAATCATGCTTCCTACTGTTTTGTTGGAAAAAGATTCACAGATTGCAAGTTACATTCATAATCGATTTAAAGTCGTGATGGTTGATGAATATCAGGATTCTAATATTGCGCAATACCGACTTTTACAAAAAATTTCTGGAATTGAGAGTGGAAATGACAGTTATGTTTGTGTCGTTGGTGATGATGACCAGTCTATTTATCATTTCCGTGGTGCAGAAGTTCAGAATATCCTCACTTTTCCACAAAAATTTCCAGGAACGCAGATTATTCGTCTGGAAAAAAATTACCGGTCAACTGCAAATATTCTAAAAGCAGCTGAAATTGTAGTGAAAAAAAATCAGGACAGACTTGGAAAAAATCTTGTTTCACAGCGTGGTGAAGGTGGAAAACCTGTTCTTGCATTTTTACCTGACCAGAATGCTGAAGCAGTTTTTGCTGGTGATTTGATAAAAAAATCTCTTTCTGATAAAGAAGGAAAATATTCTGACTGGGCGATTTTGTACCGAACAAATGCACAATCACTTGTTTTTGAAAAAGAATTCCTGCGCAGAAAAATTCCTTATGTTGTTGTTGGTTCATTAAAATTTTATGAACGTGAAGAAATCCGAGATGCACTTTCATACATCTCACTTTTTGCAAATCCTAAAGATGAGATTTCGTTCAGACGTGTTATCAATAAACCAACCAGAGGTATTGGTGAAAAAACACAGGATAAAATAATGGAAAATGCAGTTATTCTTGACGAACAGAATAATCCTGTTTACAAAAATCTTTTGGAAACTGCGGCTCAATCAGCAAAGAGTTTTTCTAAAAAAGCCCAGGATGGAATCCATGATTTTGTAAAGATTTTTGATAATCTGAAAGACTGTTTTGATGACTCAAAAAAACTTTCGCATTTTGTGGAAAAAATCATCAAAGATTCGGGATTGGAAGAATACCACAAAGCTGGCGATGAAATTGACGGTACAACACGAGTTTTAAACCTTGAAGAGCTTGTAAACAGCGCTGTTTCCTATCCATGTACAATGCAAGGGCTGATAGAATTTTTGGATGCAATCAATCTGGATAGAACATTGGCTGCTGAAAATGATAGCAAAAATGATGACGCTGTAACGCTTATCACTTTACATAACACAAAAGGTCTGGAATATAAAAAAGTTGTAATTACAGGCCTTGAAGAAGGTGTTTTTCCCTGGCAAACAAAAACTGGTGCCGAACTTGAAGAAGAACGCCGTCTTTTTTATGTGGGAATTACGCGTGCAAAGGATGAACTTTATGTTACGTCTGCAGCAAAAAGATGCATGTATGGCGGCTGGAAAATCATGACCCCAAGTCCGTTCATTAAAGAAGCCGCACCTGCATTTACCGCAATTGGCATTAAACCCTTTGGTTTTGGAAATAATCATCATTCGGAAAATAAAAGTCTTTATGGTGATGATTTTGAAAACGATGAAGTTTCTGAACTTGCAGCAAAATGGAAAACAGGAACAAAAATTTTCAATGATGATTATGGTTATGGATACATCACTTCAACAAAAAAAAGTGGAAGCGAATTTTTGATTGAAGTGACATTTGAAACAGGTTCGAAAAAGCGTTTCTTTCCAAAATATCAGGAAAAATCACTTATGATTATCAAGGATGAGTGAACAGAAATTTATTTAAAATCATTATCCCTGCCAATCAATCATTGCCAATCTCTTTGAATGTAAGTTGCTTTAGGTCTTGCCGTAATATCTACACGACGATTTTGCGCACGACCTTCTTCCGTATCATTTGGAGCAATTGGCATAGTTCCACCATATCCTTTGTATGTGAAAAGTTCACTGTCAATTCCTTCTGCAACAAGAGCATCTCTTACAGTTTTTGTTCGTTCAATCGAAAGATTAAGCTGACCAACAGGTTTTCCTACATCAGCAGTATGACCTTCAACTAAAATTGTGTAACCGTCATCTAAAAGCAATGTTTTCAAATTCTCAGCAATCAATGAAATGCGCACTTTTTCAGAAGGTAGCAGTTCTGGCGAATCTGGATAAAACTTCAAATCAACAGAAAAAAGAATTCCGTCAATGGAATCGGAAACAGTAATGCCCGGAACCTTATTTTCATAAAAATACTGTTTGATTGCGTTGTATTTCACATAATAAGAATTGTCTTTTTGTGGAATTGAAATATCATAGATAAGATTTTTTTTATCAAGTAGAATTACAACTTTTCCTTCCTGCATAAGTCTGACATTTTCTGGAATCGTGAGAATTTTTAACGCATCTTGTTGAGAAATAATCGGGTCTGTTCTGTTTCGTCCAAAAACTTTTTTTGCCTTTATGTAAAGCGGATCAATTCCCACGATATTTTCATATTCAGCAGTGTTATCAGAATAATGATATTGAATTATTCCTTTATTTTTGGCAATTTCTGGCGCAACCAGATTTTTTTCCAAAACAACATTCATCTGTTCATCCCAAACTGTTGGAAAAAAACAGGCAGCGGTTTCGCTTGAAACATATTCTCCATGCACTGGAAGATTTCCACGTGCATCAATTATTATTCCTGAAAATTTTCTAGATGGAGTGTAATCTATTGGTTTTTGCGGAGTATATTCATTTTTGTGACGAATTAAAAAATCATTCAAATCCAAAATATTTAGAGAGTTTGTTGTTTGAAGTTTTTTTAAATCCTGAGAGAAAACATCAGGAGTTTTATAGCCATTTTGAATAAAATCGTAAACATCAGGAAGTTTCAATTCATTATTAATAACACAATCTGAAAGTTTTTTTTGTGAATTCTCAAAAAGTGAAAGTAAAGCGGGTTGAGTCAACTGATTTATTTTTGAATTAATTTGTGCCGAAGCAGTTTTTTTACCAGACGGCATATTGATTTTTGCTTTTTGTGCATCAAGTGTAAAATCTGTTTTGAATTCTTTTGTAATCCAATTAATTGAACTCACAGCTTCGATAACAGGCGTTTTTTGTGCAAAAAGAAATATATAACAAAAAATCAGAATTAAAAAGACAGGAATTTTTTTATCAAAAACCATAAAACAAATCCTTAAACAATTTAAAAAATTGAATATTCAGACATTCATAGAAGCAGAAACTGCAAATGCTATTTTAAACTATCGGACTATTTGGCAGGAATGTAAAGAATTTTTCCAATTCTCAAAATATCATTTTCCCGAATGTCGTTTAAATCGCAAATTGATTGAATACTGACTTTGTATTTTCTTGAAATAGACCAAAGCGAATCGCCTTTTTCAACCGTGTATTTAAACGGAAAGTCAATTGGAATAAGTTTTGCGATAGCATTTTCTGCAGATTTTTTCATTCCCAAAGGAAGCCTGATTTCAGATTTTTTTACAGGATAAGTCATTCCACGCACAAAAGATGGATTTAATTTTTTTAATGTTTCGTAATCCATTCTCATTTCCGAAGCAAGTTGTTTCAACGAATATGCTTTTTCTACTATTATATAATCAAAATTTCCGTTTTTTTCGTTAATAAGCATTTCATATTCTTCGTTATGATTTGGTAAATTTATCTGATAATATTCACTGTTTATTGCCAGGTCAGCAATTGCAATAAGTTTTGGAACATAATCTGCTGTTTGCTGTGGTAAAAGTTTTTTATCCACAAGATACCAAAAATCTTTTTTTTCAGCTTTTCGCAAAATTTTATTCATGGCACCGACACCACAATTATAAGCGGCAATTGCAATGAGCCAGTCATTAAAATAATTATAATTTTCTGTAAGTTTTTTTAGTGCAGCTTCAGTAGATTTCCATGGGTCAAGTCGTTCGTCAACAAAATCATCCAAAACCAAAAAAGGATAAACACTGTTTGCCATAAACTGCCACATCCCTATTGCACCTGATTTTGATTTTGCACTTGTCTTGTAATTTGATTCTACCACAGGAAGATATTCTAAAATTTCTGGAAGATTTTTATCCTGAACAGATTTTCTAACAAAAAGTCTGTATTCCATCGCAGACTCTAAAACATTGTACAGATGTTTAAGCCATTTTTCATTTAAATATTGACGGCGAAATTTTTCAACTTCAGGTCTGGCAAGCATTTCTTCAGACACAAAAGAAAGAGGAATTTTCTGAATGATTTTTTGATTGTTGTTTTCCTCATCTCTTTTTTGCTCTTCGTTTTCACTTATATTTTCGTTTTCAGACAGATTTACATTATTTTTTCTATCATCGTTTAGTTCAGCTTCTTCTATTAATTCTTGTTTCAGAGTTTCTTCATCCAGATTTGTTTCTGTTAATAAATCTTCCAGTTCAACTTGCTGAGATTTTTTATTTGTTAATTCTTTTGATATTAACTCCTCTGAAAAACCAGTTTTTATTAGGGAGATAAAAAATAAAAAAAAGATAGTTTTTCTTAAATTCATTAGAGTTTATTTCCTAAATAAATTCCAGCCCATTCCCAGTTTCCATGAATATCAGGATCTACAGGAAAATCGATTTTTCTAAAATAGAAATAGAAAATCGGAACGTAAGTGTTCCATCCCCATGTACGCAAGTATGCTTCGTTTGGATTTGAAGCTTCGTCCAAAGTTTCACTATATCTTATTCGTTTTCCTCTTGCCCATGAAGCCATTGGAGTATCTTCTTGTGAATTTGCATCATTTTCATCCTGTTTCCACGACATTGTAAAAAAGTTTACTTTAGCTTTATATTTATCAAGCGTTTTCCAATCATAATTTCTGATGGCACGTTTTACAGCAGATTCCAAAGCTGGCAAACTTTCGAAAGTCCAATCTTTTGAAGAATTATTAAAATCAACAAGATGACGTGCATTTTTGTAGGCATCAGGTTCACCCGGAATCTGAATTGTTGTTGCATCAGGTTGTTGCAAAAAAAGCGAATAAGTTTTTAAAGCTTGATCCCATTGACTATCATTCTCATATTCCAAAGCAAGTCTTAAATATAACTCTGTAATGTTGACGTTGCTGGAAAATCTGTTTATCAATTCATTGAAATATTTAATTCTGTGTGATGGAGTTTTACTAATCTGAATTAAATTCTGTAAGCACATAAAATGGACAGAATTTCCTTTTACTAACAAATCCTGACATTGATTTAAAATTCTATCAAAATAATATTCAGCAACAGGTTCTGCTCCAATCGAAAGATATGCGTAAGCAGTCATCAAAAGCCAATAAGAATTGTACATATCATCAGGATTGTTTTCAACCCAATCAGTTAAAAAAAGTATCACTCCCTGATAATCTTGTGTAGCCAAAAGATTGTTAGCCATCTGATTTATAATTGAATATCTCTGTTTTTCATTAAGATTTTGAGTTTCTAAAATTAACTGCAATTCCTGTTGATTATCATTAAGTTTTTTTTGATTTTCTTCTATTGTAATGTTTCGATTACAAGAAACAACGAATGATACCGAAAAAAATAATAAAAGCAGGAAAAAAATATTTTTAGTAGAATTCATAAATTTGAATTTATCATAGACGTTTGTTATTGTAAAGATTAAATTTTCCATGTATTATATAATATAAGAAATTATTTTGTAAATTTGGCGGTTTTCTGCATATATATCAAAATAGTGCAGAAAATTATATATAAAAAAACTAATTAATTTGCTTATGGAAAAAAATAGAAAGTCACTGTTATTAAATTTTTTAATCCCTAGTGCCATAACACTCTTTTTAATATGTTCAGTTTTTGCAATGTTAGTAACACCTCCAAAATTCATAAAGATTCTTTTTGTTGTTTTTCTGCTTTCACAGGTAGTTTTAGGTATATTAATTATCATTTTTTCTCTTAGAATAACAAAAAGAGCAACACATTTTTTTATAGGACTTTTGATATTATTTTGGGGATTGCTACAAATCATCTCCAAATATAATCCACTTTTTTCTTTAAAAGAATTGTGGCCAGTTTACACCTGCACAGCTGGAATAACACTTTTTGTTTCTGGTTTTTATAAATATAAAAAAATAAAATTCGGTTATTTTTTTCCAGCTGCAACACTTTTTTTTATGGGTATTTGGTTCTCTTTGTTTACCTTTAAAATTATTAAACTACCTTTTATGCAGGTAGTGAGTATTTTCGGCCCAATTTTTGGAGCCATTCTCATAATTCTCCTAATTCTGTTCTTTTTACTCCAACGAAAACATAAAGAATTGATAGTTATTGATGAAGAAACTGGAACTTTTTCTGATGAAGAAGATGCTTTTATGGATATAGAAATTGATGATAATAAATAATTGCATTTGATATTTTGGGTGCTTGCTTTGACCAAAACTGTTTTTAAAAAAACTTTTTTTCTCATTTTATTCATTGTCCTTTTGGGCAATGAAGCATTTTGTGCTGCCAAAAAATCAAAGAAAAAAACAAAAAACACAGAACAACAAACTGAATCTCAACAAGAACAAAAAAATCAAGAAAATGATGAATATATTGACATAAATAATGATGAAGTCATAGATAATCAAGCTATAAAACTTCCTGTACAAAAGAGAACTTTTTTCTATAAAATTGATGAACAAATTGTCAAAGAAGTTGAAAACGGTTCTCCTGAATCATTAAAAAATGCAATGCAACTAATAAAAAAGTCTTATGAAGAATATGAAGAAAATGAAAAAGTTTTAATTTCAATAGCAGTTCAAATAATGAAAATTGTTTGGCCATCTCAAAAAATTTCGTGGGAACAGCCGGAAACAAATATAGAAAATCCATACATTGGTGCAATCAATTCTGCAAAACAAGGAATTTTTGATTCAAGTACTGGTGATGTAGATTTTCTTTCCACAATTTTACCTGCTTTAGTTCTTTTGAGTCCTGTGGTCACGCAAACAAATGAACTAAAAAATTCATATAATTCTGTTTTTGAGAGTTGTCAAAATTCAATTCAAAAAGCAATGCAATTCAATCAAGATTCAGTTTTAGCTCATTATCTTATGGGGGTACTTTTTCAAAAACAAGGAAATTATGAAGAAGCACTGCCTTATTTAAAATTTGCTTATGATTCTTCTTCTAAAACAGAAGAAATTCTTTTATCATATTGCGATGTTCTTTATAAAAGTGGAAATCTAGAATTAGCACAAAAAATAGTCCAGGAATTTGATTCTCAAGATTTGAATATTCAAGTTTTAAAACAAAAAGCCTATATTGCATTTGAATTGAAAGATTATGATAATGCTGAACTTTTAGTTGCTCGTGTTTTACAGCAAAATCCAAATGACCTTGATTTTCTTTTATTTCGTGCAAAAATTCTTGTAGAAAAAAATGATTATATCAGAGCGGTTTCACTTTTGGACGTTTATGCTCGTCAAAATGACACATCATTGGATTATTTGATTTTACGTTCTAGAATTCAACTGGATTGGAGCAAGAATACAACAGCTGCAACTGAAACAATTGAAAAAGCACTGCAACTATATCCAGATGATATTCAAGTTTTAATGATAGCAGCAAAAATTTCTTCTCTCACGGATTCACCAGTCGCAGGAAAATATGCTGACCAACTGACAGAAAAAGTTCTACTAAAAGACCCCGATAATATTGAAGCAATGATTTATTCACTAAATGCCTTGATTCAACGTGAAAACTGGAATGAATCTTATAGAATTTGTCAAAAAATAATAGGCATGAATAATTATCCAGTAGAAATAGTTGGAAAGTTTGTACAAATTTGTTTAAGACTTGGAAAAAATGAAGAAGCTTTTAATTTCGCTAAAACACAACTAACAAAATATCCAGATGATGAAATAGTTCTTCAAGCATACGTTTTTGCTTATTCAAAAGTTGGAAATCGTGATGCGGTCATTAAATATATTGATTCTCTGATGGTACAAGCAACTCAAAAAATGAAAAGTTATCTGTTTTATGTAAGAAGCTTCTTGCAAGTTTCAGAGGACAAAACATTGGCGGATTTACGTTCAAGTTTGAGTATGAATCCTCGAAACAGCGATTCACTTTTCAGATTGTATGAAATTTATTATGATAGGCAAGATTACAGAAAAGCTCAATACTATTTAAGACAGGTAGTTGCTATCAATCCAAACAACAATTCTCTAAAAAAGTTAAACGAAGCATTAACCAAAATGGTTCCATAAATACAATTTCATAGTTTCAAAAAAAAAACTGATATCAAATCAATCAAATAGTAAAAATCTACCATATTGATTGATTTTAATAATAAATCTTGCTCATCTTTTGTCTATTGTTTATTATTTTCAGTTGAATCAGTTATGTCGACATTTTCCGTACTAGATTCATTTTTATTGTCACTTTGAATTAAATCATTTTCTTGCGAATCATCATTTTTTTCAAATTGTTCTTCCTGTTTTGATGATTCTTCAAGTTGCTTACAGTGCATTTCACCATTTACAATATCATAAAATTCTTTTCCGTCCATTGTTTCAATTTCCATTAGGCGGTTTGCAATGTATTCAAGCAAATCTTTATGTTTATTCAAAACTTCCAAAACATGACTGTAACGTTCTGCCATTACTCTAGCAATTTCACTATCAATGTAATTCTGAGTTTCTTCACTGTACTCACGAACAAGGCTTGGTTCTCCGCCACGATTTCCAAGAACACCTTTTCCAAGTGTCATATTTTTGAATTTATCTGACATTCCAAAATCTGTAATCATGCGTTTAACCATCTCAGTAGCACGTGCAATATCATTTGAAGCACCAGTAGAAATATCACCAAGAATGATTTCTTCGGCAGCACGCCCACCAAGACAACAATCCACTTCGTTTATCATATCTTTATATGTCAAACAGAATTTTTCTTCGTTTTCTTCGCGATATTGAGTAAATCCGCCAATACCATGCGAACGTGGAACAACTGTGATTTTATTTACAGGTTCGTGATCTGGTGTGTATGCTGCAACAAGAGCATGACCAGTTTCATGAACAGAAGTTAATCTCATCTGTTTTTTATTATCTTTGCGAGATTTTTTCTTTAATCCAATGCTTACTTTATCAATTGCTTCATTAAAGTCTTCCATTGTAACTTTTTTTCGTTTATTTCTTACAGCAAGAAGTGCAGCTTCGTTTACAACGTTTGCTAAATCAGCACCGGCAAAACCAGTTGTTCCATGTGCAATTGATTCAAAATCAACATCAGAATCAAGTTTTACATTTTTTGAATGAATTTTAAGAATATCCTCACGTCCTTTTACATCAGGTTTTTCAACTGGAACCTGACGGTCAAAACGACCTGGACGCAGAATTGCAGGGTCAAGTACATCTACACGGTTTGTTGCTGCAAGAATAATCAATCCTTTATCATTATCAAAACCATCCATTTCTACAAGAAGCTGGTTCAAAGTCTGCTCACGTTCATCATTACTGCTAAAACCATTTGAACGACTTTTTGCAAGGGCGTCAATTTCATCAATAAAAACAATACAAGGAGCTTTTTCTCGAGCCTGTTTAAATAAATCCCGCACGCGAGAAGCACCCACACCAACAAACATTTCTACAAAGTCAGAACCAGAAATACTAAAGAATGGAACACCAGCTTCGCCTGCGACAGCACGTGCCAACAAAGTTTTACCAGTTCCAGGATCACCAACAAGCAGAACACCTTTTGGAATTTTTCCACCAATATCAGTATATTTCTTTGGTGATTTAAGAAAATCAACTACTTCCACAAGTTCTTCTTTTGCCTCGTCAACACCAGCTACATCAGCAAAACGAGTTTTGATTTTTCCTTCGCCCACAACTTTTGCACGACTGTTTCCGACTGTAAAAATACTGCCGACACCGCCGCCTCCTCCGCCCATTTTGCGGAAAAGAAAGAAATAAAGCAAAAAGATGATTCCAAATGGAATAATCAGATTAATGAGAAGCTGCAGAAAATAATTATTTGATTTTTCAGCAACTTTATATTTTACATTTTTTTCATCAAGCAAATCCAACAGTTTTTGAGTTATGATTGCAGTTGTCTTATACTGAATTCTTGACTCTTTTACACCGCCTAGTTTTATTCCCTTTGCATTTTCATCCTCTTGATATTCAACATTCGAGTAACCAATAAGATAATTTTCACCAATTACAACTTCAACAATATCACCAGCAGAAATTTTATTTTTGAATTCAGAATAATCGATGATTCTTCCACCTGATTTTTGTGAAGAAATAAAGTTCAGCACAACCATTACAAGTAGAGAAATTGCTAAAATTGTAAAAAACAGGCTAAAAGAGTTTTTCTTTTTATTTTTATCATCATCATCTTTGTTTGAATTATTTTTTGGACCCTCAAATTTAAAAAAATTGAAAGGATCGTTTTCATTATCATTAGAATCTTTTTTAGTTCTTTTTTCTTTGTCCTGATTTTCTGCCATAAATATTTCCTAAAAATTTTTTTCTAAAAGATAAAAGATTTCCCAAATGCTAAATTCGATTACAAAATAACTTAATCACAAAGACAAAAATCGCATGGAATAATCCTTTTCTTTTGCTTTATATAATATAGTAAAGATTTGTTTTTTTTTCCACTTATTTTATATTTAAATTTTGCATAAATGTATAAAAATTTTGTTAAAGTTTTTTTTTTGTTTACCGAAAAACTAAGAGTATTAAAATAGTATAAATTAGTAAAAATTGCATGGGAGGAAAAAAATAAATATGGCTTATCAAAACGCATATTCTGCCTATCAAAAAAACAATGTAAGTACTGCAAGTCAAGGTCGCCTTGTTGTTCTTCTTTATGAAGGAGCTGTAAAACATCTGACTGCTGCAAAAAATCTGTTTGGTCAGGAAAACAAACTTAAACCTAATCAGATTGAGCAGTTTGGAATTCATATTCAAAAAACACAAGCTATTATTACTGAACTTCAGGTTTCTCTTGATATGGAAAAAGGCGGGGAAATTGCAAAAAACTTGATGTCACTTTATCTATTCTTCAATGAAGAACTTATGAATGCAAACATAAATCAAGATAAAGAAAAAGTATCTTCAGTTTTAAAAATGATGTCTGATTTAGCTGATGCCTGGCGAACAATTGCAAACAGTAC
>JALFAW010000075.1 GCA_022773305.1 Spirochaetia bacterium | reverse complement strand
AAGTCAAGGCTTTAAGCGTTAGCGTGCCTTGACTCGACGTATTCTTTGGGTGGCTTTTTGCTTCGCAAAAAACAGGCTTTTCAGGGTTCCGCTATCGCTTCATTCCTTCGCTACGCTTCGGAACTGGCTACGCCAGCCCTTACAATCCTTGCCACGGTTAAAATTAAAAACCTCGAAATTGAACCTAACATTTTTTTTAAAAGTTTTCTGATTAAATATGTCGCCTTATTCCATTAAACTTGATATCATACAAAAAAAGACCTGTTGGAGGTGCTGTAACACCAGCTTTTGTCCTATCTTTTGACTCAAGTATTTTCTCCATTGAATCCAGAGGTTTATTGTTTTTATCAAGATTTATTAGTGTGCCCGTTAAAGTTCGCACCATTTTCCACAAAAATGCATTTGCTTCAATCTGAAAAACAAGAAGATTATTTCCCCAAATGTCTTTTTGAATAAAAAAGAAAGCATCATCTATATACCTGTTTGTGGAAACACTTTCATCTCCGCTTGCTGCAAATGAAGCACAATCAAGTTCTCCACGAAGACAACTTGCAAAATGATTTAATCGCTCAAGATTAGGTTCATATTTTTTAACATGCCAGGTAAAACGAGAATTGTTTGCTGGAATTGTCGATTCATAAGCAATAAAATAACGGTAGATTCGGCTTGTGGCTGATTTTCGTGCATTAAAATTGTCATCCACTTTTTTTGATTCAAGTATTCTTATATCAGATGGAAGAAATGCATTCAGAGCTGGAATAAAATTTTCAGCCGGCATTTTTTCTATCGGTGAATAAAAATTCGCAGCCTGACCGAGCGCATGAACTCCACTATCAGTACGTCCCGAACCATAAAGCGGAATGTGAGATTTATGAATTTTAAACAATGCCTTTTCGATTTCACCTTGTACAGTTCTGAAAGCTTCTTCACCACTTTCATTATCTTGACGTTGCCAACCACAAAAATCAGTTCCATCATAAGACACTTTTAGTAAAACATTTTGCATATCAAACCCAATTAAAAAGTATATTAAAATCTGCCACGACCAAAATCATAAGAATTAAAAATCTTCATCATTAACGAGTTTTGAAAGATTATCATAAAGATTTCTTGCATGTTCAAGCAAAGGACCTGGCTTATTTTTTGAAGATTTTCCAAGTCCGAAAATTCTTGCAATCGCTGTTTTTGATTCACTTAATTTCTTTAACCGTAACTGAATATCTTCCTGTTGACCATATTTATATTCCAAAAGTCCGCAAAGATAAATAACTCCATCCCAACCATAATTTTTATCCATATCTGGTCCCAAATTTGCAAGAGTTGAACTTTTCTCTTCTTTTGAAGTTTCGGCAATAACAGCCTGTTGATAAAAAAACAATGCTTTACTATAAAACATTTGTGAAATTAAATCATAATTATGATTTGCACACCTCAAATTTATGTCTTTTGTAAGCCATGCAAGTCGCAGTGATAAAATTGCCTGTTTCATAGTCGGAAGCATATATGAACCAAAATCATCATAAGTCATCAAAGCAAGATAATACATTGCAGCACCATCAAACAATGTACGTTCTTTTTTTAAATTAAAATAAGGGAAAATAGTTTCACAAGCCTGCTTTCTTTTGTCTGAATGTTCAAAAAGTTTATCTGAATCTTCTTGTGTAATTTTTTCTTTAAAATCATTCCAAAAAAGTGAAGTATAACAAAATGGACAGGTTCCAATTTCATAAATCAAAGGATAAATCAAACCATATCTGGCAGAAGGTTCAAAATTTCTGTGAAGTTCATCTGTAAGATTTCCAGCAATCATTCTACCATTTCCACTTCGCATGATTTCACGTTCAAATGATTTATTGCAAACAGGACAAGTACATTTGTCTTTTGACCAATATGAAATACCAACATTTTTTTTCTCACTTCCGTTTCTTGATGTAACTGCCATATTTACCCCATTTTTTTATTCTAATATAATCTTTCCATTTCTTTCTAGCAATATTCTATTCCAAAACATTTAATTTATAAACATTCAATTACCACAAAAGCAACAGCAAATTCTTTTTCATGACTTAAAGACACCATCACATTACATTCACCGCAACGGTTTTCCAAAATATTTTTAGCATTATTCTGAATGTGGATTTTCGGTTTTCCATCCTTGTCATTTGTAATAAAAACATCTTGTAAATTAAAACCTGAAATTCCAGTTCCCAATGCTTTGGAAAAAGCTTCTTTTACTGCAAATCTTGCTGCATAATGTTCACACTTTGCAGATATACTTCCACTAACCATAATTTCTTGAGAATTAAAAAATCTTTTTATAAATTCTTCATTTTTAACCCATTTTTCAAAGCGACTAACTTTTGTAATATCTGTGCCAATTCCATAAATCATCAAATCACTTCCCATCATTTATAGCAGAAAACACTTCTTTAGTTTTTATACTAATTCAGAAAAATCAAAAACTTCTATAATACGTCGAGTCAAGGCACGCTAACGCTTAAAGCCTTGACTTCGCCGTTTTGAGGGGTTGTACTACCCCCGCAATTAAAATAAAAATATTATTTTTATATTTCTTTGTTATGGTTTAATTCTGGAAATTGAATCTTTATTAAGTTTCAAATCCGATTTTTTTTAAATACATTAAAGAATTATTGAGTGTCAGTAATATTAACGCTTATATTGTTTTCTTTTTGAATCATGTTATTTACAGCACCTTCAACTTTTGACAACATTATATCTTTATGCTCTTTGTCTTTATTTTCGTTTTTTAAATTCTCATCTGCTGGCTCAAATATCTGTTCCTGTTCATTCACTTGATTTTCATCATCATTATCCAATTCATCAATTCTCTTAATCTTAATTTTCAGATTAATTGTATCAAATGATTTTGAAAGTAATTGAAATTTTTTGGGACAATTAATTTTCACTGGTATCGAATAAATGCCTTCACTTTTTATTAAAGAACAATCAAGTTGGACAAAACTTTTACCAGGTTCATAAGGTTCCAAATCAGGCATAGTTCCTTTGAGTGTAACATTAATTTTTGGAAGATTTGAAACTATTTCAAAGTTATCATCTAGATTTAAAATTTGAACAGAATTATTTTCAAACTGTTTTTCATATTCCAATGGCGTAATGATTACTGTTGCTTTTGCAGGATTTATATCTTCAATTGTAAAATTTTTACTAACTTGTAGAAATTCACAATCAGTAGAGAATGTATTCTTAGCATTCGATACATTTATTTTAGTAGTATCAATATGAGAGATTTTATCCAGAATTGATTTTGCTCCTGAAATTTCAATGAAAGATGGATTCATTTCTATAGAAGAAATTGTATATCCATGTGCAACTTCACCAACTACTGAAGGAACTAATTCAACATATTTTATATCTTTTAAATCTACAGAAACTTCAACTTGATGGTTTTTTAATTTCACTTCAAAAGGATCAAATTCCATAAGTTTTTCTGATAAAGAGATTTTTACAGGTATTAAATAATCACCTTTTTCTGTAATTTCATCTAAATTGACAGTTGCTTCAAAATCAGATGGAACAACAGATTTTACATCAGAATCATTACCGCGAACTACAACAGAAACTGTCGAAGGAACTTTTCCTACATGCATCACAAGTCCATTTTCCACAATTTTTAAAGGAACTACTATATTTCTTTTATCAATTATAGAAGTCTGATGAAAAATATACAAAAAAATGGAAATAATCAGACAGATAATTTTTGCAGGCCATTTATCAAGCATTCGTTCAATTAATGATCTTTTGCTCATCTATTGTATCCTCCAAAACTTTTTCCTCAGAAGTGATTTCCAAAACCCTTTCAAGAATTTTTCTAACTTCAGTAAGTGACAAATCATAATTTAACTTTGCATCATAAGCAAGACTCAATGCACCTGTTTCTTCAGAAACAACAAGAACAACAGCATCAGAAACTTCTGAAAGTCCAAGCGCTGCCCTATGACGTGTTCCAAAAGTTTTTTTGATTGTATAATTTTCACTTGTAGGTAAAAAACAACCAGCTGCTATTAACTTTCCACCTTTAATAAAACAAGCTCCATCATGCAAAGATGTATCTTTGCCAAAAATGGTCATCAAAAGGCTTGATGAAAGGTCAGCATTCAATCTTGTTCCAGTCTGAATATAGTTTTCAAGTTGTGTATTTCGCATAAAAACGGCAAGCATACCTCGACGTTGCTTAGAAAGCATATCAGCTGCTATCAAAACTGCATCAACATATGTGTGTTTTGACCTGTTTCCAAAAGCAAACCATCCATTTTGCCCTATTCTTATGAATAATTTTCTGATTTCAGGCTGAAAAATCAAGGCAAAAGCTATTACAAGACCTGGAGCAATTAAATTCAAAAGCCAAAGTAAAGTTGTCAAATCAAGAAGAATAGCAACTCCAAAGGCAATTGCAACAATCACCAAAGCCTTGAACATCTGCACACCATTTGTTTTTGAGATAAAATCATAAGCTTTATACAAAATAAATGTCATAACCGCAATATCAAGAATAGGACGGATAAAATCATAAATATGAATAAGTCTGTCAAAACCAATCATAGAATATAATATTACACTATTTCAAAATATTTATCACGTAAATTCTTTCAAAATCTTTCATTTTAGGAAAAAAGTTAAAAAAAAACACCACAAAGTTGATGGATTGCTTTGTGGTGAAAAAAAAATTGAGGGGTTTAAGAAAAGCGAAAAAACACTTTCCTAAAATGATTTACTAAAGCGGTTTGTTTATTCACGCACCGCCATTAATACCATATTAACGTTTCAAGCTTAAAACTGTTTCCAGCAGAGTATCTGCAGTTGTAATAGTTTTAGCATTTGACTGGAATCCACGTTGAGTTACAATCATATCTGTCATCTGTTCAGACAAATCAACGTTTGACATTTCCAAAGCACCAGCCATCAATGAACCTTTTCCAGCAACACCAGATTCCCCGATTCTTGCCATGCCTGAGTTATTTGATTCAACATAAGTATTATCACCAGCTTTTTCAAGACCTCTGTCGTTTGCGAATGTAGCCATTGCAATCTGACCGATTGTGCGGTTTGTTCCGTTTGAATAAACTCCTGTAATAATTCCGCTTGAATCTATTTTGAAATTATCAAGATAGCCCATTGTATATCCATCCTGATAAAAAGCTTTTGTAGTAGACTTTGAAGCCGACTGCGTAATTGTATCTTTAAATGACCCGATTGTTCCAAGATTTATATTCAAAGTCTGACGATAAGGATTTCCCTGTTCATCAACATTTGAATCAGCAACTGCAAAAGAAGTCTGTAAAACAACCTGACCTTCTGGATTTGTAACATTTCCTGCAGTATCAGTAACTGACTGTAAGGCTCCATAATTATCAAAATTTACAATGAAAGTATTTCCAACACCATCTGTAGTACCAAGCCCTACTCTAGTTTGTGTATAATCAGCATTGTCCTGGTCAATGACAACTGTTGCTTCCCACTGATTTGGATTTCCAACAACACGGCGGAAAGACACAGAAAGCATATGTTCATTACCAAAACTATCATAAATCTTCTGTTCAGTTCCCCAAGTTCCTTTGAAAATATCATCAGCACTTGCTCCTTCAAGAATTTCAGGAGTATTTTTATTCAAGTTGCACGCAAAATTAACATTTGTTGTTTCTTTTGCAGGGTCTTTTGAACCAACAGGAATAATTAAATCTTCTGGAGTTGCAGCTGTAGTCACAAGCATCTGACCATTTATTTCTTCAGCCATCCAACCTTGAACACGCATACCATTTGCAGGATTAACAAGTGTGCCATCCATATCAAGACCAAAAGCACCGTTTCTTGTATAGAAAGTTTTTTCACCATTTTTCATCACAAAAAAACCGTTTCCTTGAATAGCAAGGTCAGTTGAAATTCCTGTAGACTGAAGATTTCCCTGTGTGAATACGTTATCAATTGAAGCAACTGTCATTCCAAGACCAACTTCTTTTGGGTTTACACCACCAAGTTCATCAGTAGGTTTTGCAGCACCGCTTAACTGTTGACTAATCATATCCTGAAAATTAACACGTCCACGTTTAAAACCGTTTGTATTAACATTCGAAATGTTATTACCAATTACGTCCATTCTTGTCTGGTGATTCTGCAATCCAGAAACTCCAGAATAAAGTGATCTCATCATATATTCAGCCCTCTTTTTCCAAAATAAAAATTAGTTAGCGTAAATTGCTGCTATTTTATCCATCGAATAATACATACCATTTACAAGAATCTGAGGATTGTCCCCACGTGTCGCACCTTCCACAATTCCAGTAGTTGTTGTATCTCCTATATTAAGTTCAACAGTTTTTCCTAGAGTCGAAGCTGCTTCTGAACTGTTGATTAATGTTGCCATTTTACTAAAAGCTGTACTCATATTAGTCATCTGTTCCAGTGAACTAAACTGAGCCATTTGTGAAATAAACTGAGTATCTTCCATCGGATTTGTAGGATCTTGATTTGAAAGTTGTGTAATAAGCAGCTTTAAAAAATCATCTTTTCCCAATTCGTTGGAAGACTTTTTCCCTTCGCGCACAAGCGTTTTGTTGTAGTTGTTCACCTGGTTTTCAACCATAGTTTTTTCGCTTGCACTCATTTGTGTGTTTAGTAGTTCCATCATCTACCTCTTACATAAATTTAGCATATCTTTTATGAAAAACTCGCAAAAATACATCATTTTGAAGTATTTCTTCTTTTTTTTCCTCGAAAACTTTTGTTTTCAAAGGATTGTTTCTCAATCATTTTTATATCGTCAGATTATGCAACGATGTTTACAGAATAATTTGAATATTTTTCAATTTCCTTATTCATTCCATCATCAAAACCAATTTCAGACGATTCATGAGCATTTGAATACATTTTTCTTGCAATCAATCCAGTTCCGTCATTTTGTTCAAAACCAGAACTATTTCCTGACTGAGCCCCAGAATTATTATATGCAACATCAAAATTTGCACCGTCAAAACCATTTTTGATAAAAGCTTCCCTCATTGTTTCAGCATTATCTTTGAAAACCTGCAAAGCTTCTTTTGATGAAACAATAATCTGCCCGGAAATGTTTTTTCCGTCTAGTGAAAGATGAATTTTTACATTTCCTAAATCATCAGGATGCAAAATCAGATTAATTTGCCCCTGGTCATTGTCCTTCAAAATAATATTTCCAGCCTTTACAAACTCTGAAATATTACTCTGAATCTGATTGTTCAGCATAGCTTGAAAATTTGAACCATTTGCGCCAGCTGTCTGATTGTTCAAAGAAAGCACGTCTGCACTCACAGCCTGATTCATTTCCATATTTATAAAATTAGTACCATCACTTGAAACCTGCACATTAGAAACCATCAAACCGTTCTGACTGTTCTTTTCGTTTTCTGCCAGTAAAAGTGCATTCTGTTTTTCGCTATCCGAACGTAAATCCTGCACAGAAATCTTTCCACCACGTGCATCATTTTTTTGCTGCATTTCACTTTCCAGCAAAGTTTCAGACACCAATCTATTATTCAGTAAATCAGAAAAATCAGCTTCGCCATTTTCATTCAAATCACCAAAGTCCATCTGATTTTTTTCAGACCCCTCATGATTTTTCGCATTAAAAAGTTGTTTCACATTAGTCTCAGAAAGATTTTTTCCGTCCTGCAGACTTTTTTCAACTAAAATTTGCTGGTTTTGTGAATCAACTCCCAAAACAATATCGTTTTTATCATTTTTTGAGTTTTTCGTATTTTTCAGATTTTGAATACCATCAACATTTTGAAAAGCATCTTTTTTTTCTGAGTCTTTAGCATCATCAGCAGTCAAAATTTTCAGTTTATTTTGCCCCGAAATAGAAACACTTTCTTGTTCAATCTGATTTATTTTATTAAAATCAAGAGAGCTTCGTTTATTCTTTAAATCCTTTCTAGATTTTTTTTCATCTTTAGCTACTTTATTCTCATCACTTACATTCAAAGAATTCTTTTTATCAGTTTCAGAAACTTTTGACTCATCAAATTTTTTAGATTCCTCACTTTTTTGAATCTTATTTTCCCTGCCATTGTCATTCATTTCCTTGACAGAAGAATCCTCAATTTCATTCAGATTATTTTTTATCTCAGAATTTGAGGATTTTTCAAAACTGTCAGATTTTTCAAAAGACACACCAAAAGAATCATCATTCTTTTGAGAAAAAGATTCCTGCGTACGAGAATTCAGCATATCCAAAAAAGAAGATTTTTTTGAATCAAAAGAAATATCAGAAAGAGAAAATTGATTTGTCTTATTTTCAACTAAATTTACAGAAAGATTTTGAGAATCTAAAGATAAATTTGTAATTGTCTGATACGACATCTGGCAAATCTCCCTAAACATTGCGTCAGATTTGCCAATCTAAAAAAACTATTCTAAAGACTCTGGTTTACTAATCATCTTGCGCTGAATAAGTGCAGCCCGCTCAGATTTCATCAAAGACAACCAATACGATCCCATAGAAGACGACCCGTTTGCAGCAGCAATTTCTTCAACTTTGCGCAGTACATCAATCACAGTCTGATCATCCATCGCTTCCAAAATTGCAACAGCAGCTTCAGGTCTCATGCCATTTAGATTATTAGCAATCTGTTCAACATTTATATTCTTATCATCGTATTTTTTTACCGTTTGGTTAAATGTTTTTTCACGTTCTTCCTGATTTTTTTCACGCTCAGAAAGTTCTTTCGCCACCTGCTCATTTTTCATTTCCATAGCCTGAATATCAGCTTCGCGCTTATCGAGTTCTTCCTGCAAAATCGAAAGAGCTTCACGCTGCTTAAAAAGCCGATCCTCATCCAAATTTGCAGTTAACAAATCAGATTGAGTATATGTTTGCGAAGTTTGAGGAGATTTTTTTAAGATTTTATAAACAGGGGCAAAAACAGACTTAACATGAACAACACCAAGATAATCAAACCAAAGAAGCCCGCCCACAATCAAAATCAAAATCACAATAATGAGAAGAAAAGATTTTCCAAAACTTTGTTTAAACGACATTTTAAATATTTTAACTTAAAAATAATTTTTTTGCAATTAAAAGAGAAACAGGAATTAAATTTTTATAATATTTGGGCACAAAATCAGACACCCAGACGCCTTCCGCCATTCCCTGACGGTCAGTCCTTCGGACTATCACTTTCGTGCTATGGCTCCACGCTTGGTGCCGCTTTCACACCACCAAACGTTCAGTCACCTTTTATTCAGATTTTTCTATTCTATTAAACCGGCAATTGCAGCACCCAAAGTAATATCATTGTCACAAGAAACAATATTCCAGTTTATTCCCATCTGATTTGTCAAAATTTCATCAAGATATGCATTCACTCTTTCTTTTACTTTGTAAGTTTTAAAGAACGTAGTTCCATCACAAAGAATGCAAATTGGTTTTGAAGCATTTTTTCCTTCACCAGTTTGAATTGCACAGGCACAAAGAATAGCAGCAGAATATCTCGCAGAACGTTCAACAATTGCATTCAAAATCTGGAACATTTTGTCAGTATCTTCTTCAGTTGCAATATCACAGGCAATTTTTCCTAAATCACATTCTTTATTATATGGAGAGTGAAGAAATTTATCCATTTGAATCAAAGTCAAAACTGGAAGTTTTAAAATTTCTTCGCATGTTTTTGAAGTAAAAAGACCTTCTTTTGCAGCTGCCTGTAATGCAAACCAGGAAACAGGTCCTAAATATGCACCAGAACAAAGTTTTTCAAGCCAGAAAACACCAGGTTTTACAGTAGTTTTATCAAATTCCACATCAAAATCAGAACGATTTACACTCAAAAATTTTCCGCTTTCACAAACAACAATCTGTTTTTTAATACCGCAGCAATCACAATCAGGTTGAAGGTAAGCAGCATTCATTCCAGTTCCCAAAATAAATCCAATGTATGATGAATATCTGTCACCTTCTGTTGCGCAGGCAGCACCTGCTAAAAGAGCGGCAACTGTGTCATTGAGCATAGAAATGCGTTTGATGGAATTCCAGCCATGCTGCTCCAAAACTTCTTTCAAACATTTTCCAATCTCACAACCAACAACTTCTGGTGCTTTTACTTCCTTTGAAAAACCAAGAAGAACTCCATCACCATTTTCTTTTATTTCCATAGGATAAGAAAAACAAAAACCAATTCTATCAGATTTATTTTTCAAGTGTTCAAGATTTGCTGCAAACTGTTCAAAAAATTCTTTACGTGAAAGTTCTCTTTCAACACCAGGCATTTTAGTTTTTTCCATATCAGAAATTGAAGGATTTCCATTTTCATCAAAAGAAACAAGACAGGAACGGAAATTTGTCCCGCCAGCATCAATCACAATCACAGATTTAGATTTTGCCTGCTCTGCCGGTGGATTACAAAAAGTGCTAATCATATCCTGATCTGATTTTTCTTTTTTTAATCCTTTTTTCATATCATCTAAAATTGCCTGAGCTACAGACAATACATCAACATGATTTACAAAATTATGGCGTGCCAAAAATGAACTAACTTGACTATTCATATCAAAATCCTAAAATTATATAATATTCAATACGTCGAGTCAAGGCACGCTAACGCTTAAAGCCTTGACTTCGCCGTTTTGAGGGGTTGTACTACCCCTTCAATAAGAGAAATCCCTTATCACTTTATATTTTTATTATACACCTAATTGAAGATAATTTCAAATAAAGGTAATATATTTTTATGCTAAATCTTGAAAACTTAAAAAATGAACTTAATCCTCAGCAATACAAAGCTGTCACAACAACAGAAGGTGCAATTTTAATCATTGCCGGAGCTGGTTCTGGAAAAACTCGTGTTATCACTTTTAGAATTGCACACATGCTTGATAAAGGAATTCCCCAAAGTCAGATTCTTGCCTTAACTTTTACAAACAAAGCTGCAAAAGAAATGGCAGATCGCATTAAAAGTTTGACACAAAAAAAACTTCAGAATCTTACAGTTTCTACTTTTCATGCTTTTGGAGTAAAAGTTCTGCGTGCTGATATAGACAAACTCGGTTATAGGGATAATTTTTCTATTTATGATGAAACAGACAGAGTTTCGCTGATAAAAGAATGTGGCAGGGAACTTAAATTTTCGCCAGAAGCAATGGATATTTATATGATTGGAAACTTGATTTCCAATATAAAAACAGGCAGAAAAAACTGGGACACTTCTAACGATATGTATAGACCTTTGTATGAAAGCTATCAGGAAGGTCTAAAACTTTTCAATGCTGTTGATTTTGATGATTTAATTGTTCTTCCAATAAAACTTTTCAAAGAGCATCCTGAAGTTCTTGCAAAATATCGCGAACGTTACAAATATATCATGGTCGATGAATTTCAAGATACAAGTCATCAGCAATATGAGTTTATGCATCTTTTGGCAGATAAAAATGTTGCAGTCGTTGGTGATGATGACCAGAGCATTTACAGCTGGCGTGGTGCAGATTATCAAAATATTATAAACTTTGAACATGATTTTGACGTTACAGAAATTCGACTTGAACAGAATTATCGTTCTACAGGAACAATTCTAGAAGCAGCAAACGGTGTAATCTCACATAACACAAACCGCAAAGACAAAAAACTTTGGAGTGGAAATGGAGCTGGAAAACCTATTGAAATTTTTATGCCAGAAGACGAAACAGACGAAGCGGATTTTATTGCAGAAAGCATTTTAGGCATTTCCTGTGAAGAAAAACGTAAATATGATGAATTTGGTGTTTTGATGAGATCAAATTCTCAGGGAAGATTTATAGAAGAAGCATTTTTGCAAAACAATATTCCCTATACCATGAGCGGAGGAACATCTTTTTTTGAGCGAAAAGAAATCAAAGATGTCATCAGTTATCTGAGAGTTATTGCAAATCATGATGATGAAATAAATTTAATTCGAATTATAAACTGTCCAAGACGCGGAATTGGTCGTGCGGCAATCGCTCTTTTGAATGATGAAGCAAATCTGCAGGGCTGTTCCATGTGGAATGCAATGATTTCACTTGTCCAACGTCAGGAATCTCCTGCCAGCGAAACTGTCAAAGAGGATTTTAGTGAATTTATGAAAATTATAGAAGATCACCGTCAAAAACTTCTTACAGGACGCGGTCTATCGCAAAAAATTCGTCAGTTAATTGAAGACATAAATTATAAAGATTATCTTTTGACAGAATATTCTAAAAATGAAAAGGCAGTTCGTTTTAAAATGAAAAACATTGAAAGCCTTTTAAACTCAATTGAAGTATGGGAAAATGATCCTGATAACGATAATCCAAATATTTTTAATTATTTAAATAGGATTACACTTATGAGTCGTGACAACGAAGATGAAAATGACAAAGGAAAAGTTAACCTTATGACAATTCATGCTTCAAAAGGACTTGAATTTCCAGTTGTTTTCATTGCAGGTGCAGAAGAAGGTTTAATTCCACATGCACGTTCTGTAGAAGAAAACAACGGTGATGTTGAAGAAGAACGGAGACTTTTTTATGTAGCAATTACAAGAGCACGAGATAAACTTTTTATTTCATCATGCAGAAAAAGACGTCATATGCAAATGGTCAGCGAAGTTGAACCAAGTCGCTTTCTTGATGAAATTCCTGCAAATCTGGTTGAATATCATGAACCAAAAACAGTTACGATTGAAGAAACAGGAAAAATGTTTGGAGATTTTCTTCAGCAACTAAAATCACAAATGTAAAAAAACAAAAACTTAAAAAAAAGGTGACTCAGCATTTTCACTGAATCACCTTTTTGTATTAACGCTGGTAAAGTTTTGTATAATATCTTAAGAATTTTGAAATTTCACTAGTGATTTGTTCTTGTTTTGCTCGCCATTTCCAGTTTGTTCCTACGGAAGAAGGAGCGTTCATTCTTGCTTCAGAACCAAGACCAATCAAATCTTGCATACACAAAATACACGTATTTGAAACAGAAGATATAGCCGCAATCATCATATCTTGAGGCAAAGTTTCATCACTACTTCTTAAATATTCCTTTGCATATTCTAAATCTTTTGGAGGACAAGTTTTCATCCATCCTTTGATAGTTTCGTTATCATGGGTTCCAGTATAAACCACAGAATTTTTTGTGTAACTGAACGGCAGATAATCACTTGCTTCTCTTGAATCAAAAGCAAACTGAAGTACTTTCATTCCAGGAAAACCAACTTCTTCTAACATCTTATGCACTTCTTCTGTCAAAAATCCTAAATCCTCAGCAATGATTGGAAGTTCACCGTAAGTTTTTCTAATCTCATTGAACAAATCAGCTCCAGGACCTTTTCTCCATTTTCCATTTTTTGCAGTACTTTCACCATATTTTATGCAGTAATAAGCTTCAAAACCACGGAAATGGTCGATTCTAAGAACATCATAAATTTTTAAACTCATTTCAAGACGCTTTTTCCACCAGCTATAGCCATCTTTTTTCATATAATCCCAATTATAAACAGGATTTCCCCAAAGCTGACCGTCTGCAGAAAAACCATCTGGAGGGCAGCCTGCAACTTCCACAGGTTTAAAATCGCTTCCTAAAGAAAACTGTTCTGGATTTGACCATACATCAGCACTATCAGCAGCAACATAAATCGGAATATCTCCAATTATCTTTATTCCATTATCATTCGCATAGTTTTTTAATGCAAACCACTGATTAAAGAATAAATACTGGAGCATCTTATAATAAAAAATATTTTCTCTACAATCTTTACTCCACTTTTTCAAAGCAGTTTTATCACGACGTCGCAGATTATCTTCCCAATTGTCAAAAGAGACACCATTATGAGCATCTTTAATCGCCATGAACAAAGAATAATCATCTAGCCAGAAAGCATTTTCTTTGCAAAATAAATCAAAATCAGTAGGAATATTATTCTGAAAATTTTCAAAAACTTTTTTGAACACAATTTTTCGGTTCACGTAAAGTTTTCCATAATCAACTTGAGAAGAGTCTTCTCCCCAGTCAATATTCTCATAATCACTTTGTTTCAAAAATCCCTGTTCTACAAGTTTTTCTAAATCAATAAAATATGGATTTCCTGCAAAAGTAGAAAAACTCTGATAAGGAGAATCCCCATAACTAGTTGGACCAATTGGAAGAATCTGCCAGTATGTTTGTGCTGATTCTTTCAAAAAATCCACAAATTCATAAGCATTTTTTCCAAATGTTCCAATTCCAAAATTTCCAGGCAAAGATGAAATGTGCATTAACACACCATCAGCACGTTTATCTAATGTAGTCATAAGCAAACCTAATCAATTTTTTTTACACTTTCCCCTTGAATAAACTCAAAGGGAACTATTTTATGACAGCATGAAGCTTTATTTTCTATACTGTCTAAAAGTACATTTAAACCTTCGCATGCCAGTTCTTCTTCAATCTGACGAATTGTTGTAAGTCGTGGACACAAATAATCTGAAATAGCTAATCCATCAAATCCAATAACAGAAATGTTTTCTGGAACTTTATATCCCAAATCACGAAAAGCACGACACGCACCTATTGCCATAGCATCAGACATTGTAAAAACCGCAGTAATATCTGGATTTTTTTCAATCAACCTTTTTGCAGCTAAGGCACCTCCCTCAAAAGAATATTTTGCTATCTCATACGAATGATCAAAATCAAAATGAACTCCTGCTGAAATCAAAGCAGAAAGAAATCCTTCATATCGAGTAGAAGAAATTTCAGAATCAAGAGCACCACCAATCACACCGATTTTTCTATGTCCGTTTTTTAAAAGGAATTCAGCTGATGTAAAAGATGCTTTCATATTATCAATACTTACACTTGAAATATACGCACTTCCAAGAGATTCAGCTTGATTTGAAATCAAAACTGATGGAATATGGACTTTTTCAAAATCTCCACGAAGTTTTTTAGGACTTCCTCCAAGAAAAATAAAACCTAATGGTTTTTGTTCAAAATTTATTCTTGTAGCGACCATCCCTTCATTATCATTTTCATCTAAAACTACAACATTAGCAGTATAAGGCAAAATTTCCAATTTTTTTTGTATTTTTTCCAAAAGTCCATTTAAAAGAGTGCTGGAAGCACCTTTTACAATAATCACAATATTTTTTCTATCCTGAGTTTTCAATTGTTTCGCGTTGGTATTCAGTACAAAACCGTGTTTTTCTACAACAGCCATAACTTTTTGCCTTGTTTTTTCGCTCACATCAGGATGATTATTTAATACTCTTGAAACTGTGCCAATGGCACAACCACACTCTTTTGCTATGTCCTTTATAGTCATTTGAAAATTAACCTTACCATTTCAAAAAAAAGAAGTTCTATATATAACAAATAATAAAATATTAAAAAATAAAACAATCTTATCTATTTTCTTTTTTTACAGCAACAATATTTATTTTATTGTCATTTCAATACGAGGCGTCAAGGCACGCTAACGCAGGGCAAACGCATTATAAAAAATATTTTCATAAAAGTTGGCGCGAGGGAGTGAGACACAGGGCAAAAAGACTTTTTTTGGGGCTGCCGCGAGAGCGGCATTATAATAGTTTCTATACCCCAAAAAACGTCTAGCGCA
>JALFAW010000074.1 GCA_022773305.1 Spirochaetia bacterium | reverse complement strand
AAGTACCTAAGCCTGATTGAGGATCTGATCAACGGAGAAATAGTAGCGTGGAAAATTTCTGATCATCCTGATGAAGAACTGTGTGAGAATACATTGGACTTACTTGCAGCAGAAAGAAATCTTAAAGGAGCTATTTTTCATACAGACCAGGGGTCAACTTATCTTTCTCCAAAATTCAAGGAAAAGATTAAGTTTTTTGGAATGATTCAAAGCTGTTCTGCAAGAGGAGTCTGCTGGGATAATGCATCAATGGAAAGTGCAAACGGAGTAATAAAAACCGAATGCCTTTACAATAAGTTCGGCAAGTCAAAGTTCAGGAACAGACAGATTCCGATTGATGAAGTTGTAGCTGAAATTGCGCCATTTATTGAATATTACAACAACGAAAGACCAAAGCAGTCTTTAGGCGGATTATCACCGGTGCAGTTTCGGGAACACAATCCGAAAGGGACATATCTGATGGTCATAAAAGATTGACAGAAATCAGAGTATTTGCAATTATAAAAACCTGTAACTGTTTTGAACCAGAAGAAACACTTTTGTCTCTTAAACGGTTGCAGTAAAAAAATATGCTGTATTACAGCTGACTAAAAATAAGAAAGTGTCACCAATTCGACACCAGTGACTTTTAAAACTGTCACCTTTTTGGGGTGCATATCAGACTGAGCGAAGCGAGGGAAGCGGATGAGCGTTAGCGAAGGGCGGTCGTAGCGTCCTGGAGTGAAACGGAAGGCAACCCCTACTTTTTAAAAAGTTTACTAAGTGCGTTCATTGCATTTAAAGCATCTTTACTATCTGAAGGATTTTCTACCACTGCTGCTTTGTTTTCTGACTGAATTGCATCGAATACTTCCTGTCTGAACACTTTTACATTCTTTGGAGCTTCAATTCCAATTTTAACCTGGTCACCGTGTACATCAATGAGTGTGATTGTAATGTCTTCACCGATTTTAATTTTTTCATCTATTTTTCTTGAAAGGATTAGCATTTTTTCTCTCCTTTCGAATTTAAGGTTTTTACGATATCAACTTTTGTTGACCAACGATTATCCGTTAGAATTGCTTGAATGCACATTTTGTTTTGTTTGTTGATGACAAGTGGACCTTGAAAATTTGCTGTAATTGCTGAACCATCATGAGGAACTGTTACAATTGTCATAAGAATTATGTCTTCTGGTTTGGAAATATGGATTTTAGCAAGACTTTCATCATCGATATCGGCTTCGTATTCTGAACAGATTAAAAATGGATCTACAATCAAAAAACAAAGATTTGGATCTTCACAGGACTGAAGCCAGATAAATGGTTCTAAATCGCAGTCTACAAGTGCATATTTTGTGTATTGTTCAAATCCAAAAAGACCTTCCGGGATTTTAAGAATTCTATCATCAGAAACTTCAATTTTTCCTTTTGTCTTTGTCAAAAGTTCCATTTTTTTCCTCGCAATTTTTATTATCTTTCTTTAGAATTGTAAATTTTCTAAACTTAGCTGCTTCAAACTAATGCACTTTATTCCTTACCGCATGTAATTTAGCAGTGTTGATGAATACATTTTTCCAGCCTGACTTAAAGTTGCCTGATTTGTGTAATCAAGCATTTTTAAATCTGTAATCGCTTTTGTAAAATCAAGGTCCCCTTCACGACTGACCATTTGAGTTACGTCCAGTGCAAGGTTTCCGTTTCTTGTTGCATTTAGTTGTGCACGTTCATATTCAGCACCAAATTTTGCAATTCTTGTTACAAGGCTGTCTATTCCTTGATCCAAAGAACCTAAAACACGACTTCCTATTGCTTCCTGGTCACCGCTCAAAAGTGCATTTCTGAAGGCTATGACTGCATCAAACATACTGCCACCGCTAACTCGTGTTCCTGTTGCAATATTGTATGGTGGAAGTTGAGATGAATCTTTTATGATGCCAAGTTCTTCTAAAGTATTTCCACTTACATCCTGGAGCCATAATTGTCTTGCATCTGTTGTTTCCAGATTTAATGCATTACGAATTGGGTCAACACTTGCCTTAACTGCTGCAGCACTATCATTGATTTTTGAAACTACTGCATAAATATTGTCACCCTGATTAATTTGAATTTCCACGCCATCAATAGAAATTACATTATTTGAACTAGACTGCCAGTTTAATGCGTCACGTCCGCCAAAAAGCTGCTGATGTTCAGCCCAGAATGTTTTGTCGCCAATATTATCATTCTGCAGGTATTTTCCTTCATCTACTTCCACTAGATTTATATTATTATTTCCATTGTAGCGTACACTCTGAATTAAAGGAACTCCACTTCCTTCAACATTTCCCATTTCAATATCGAATGCCGTAGTTTTTGTATTTGTTCCAGCAAAAATAGAATTTCCATCTGCGCTGACGGCATTTGCATTTTGTACAAGTGCTTTTAACAGTTCATCAACCTCGGTAGCCATATTTTTTAAGTCTTCTTTGTTGTAAATACCGTTAGCACCAGTTACAGCAAGTTCACGAACTCTCTGCATTATGTCAAGAGAATCTGTCATGTAACCTTCTCGTACAGAAAACTGATCAGATAAAGTAAGTGCATTCTTTTCATATTGATTTACGCGCTGTAAATAAGATTGATAGCGCACAAGATGACCTGCAGCAATTGGATCTTGTCTAAGCTGCTGAATCCTTCGCTGAGAACCGATTTGATTGTTAGCCGCATTAAGTCTTGATTCTTGTAAACGTAAGCTGCTTTGAGTACTATTATTATTCATTTGACTACTAATTCTCTGCATTTTTGTCACCTCACTTTCTTTTTATCAATTCTCTACATTACTTTTTTTAATTAATTTTTTTTCGGCATTTTATCAAAAAAGTATACAATTCATTTATTACACGCCAAGTCTGTTTATTACAGTGTCCAAAAGACTATCCCAAACGGTAATAAATTTTGCTGCAGCATTATATCCATGCTGAAATTTCATAATTTCAGAAAGTTCTTCATCAATATTAACACCACTTATAGAATCACGGAGATTTCTCAAATCATCCATAATTGCATTTTGACTTAAAAGATTAGTTTCAGCCTGTTCTCCTTTTAATCCAACATTTGTAACAGTATCAGCAAAGTAATCATCAAAAGTTTTCATTGAACCGACCATAACAGACGAATTTCTGATAGATGCTATTTCCACTGCAGCACGTCCATCTCCTGTCGGAACTTTTCCTGCTGCATCCATATAACCTGCAGCCACGCTCATTACATCATTTTTGATAGCAGGATTTACTTCAATATAAGCTGAAGGATTGAAAACTGGAGAAACTGCAAACTGTGCACCTTGAGTCAATGCATTCACTGCATCTGCCTGTGCAAAATCATAAGCTCCTTGTTCTCCATTTGCAGAAAGAATTCCAGCATAGCCGCTCAAAAAGAATCCAGAATCTTCTACATGACGGATTACAAAATCCGGATTTTCACTTTGAGCTGAAGTTGTAGCTTTTAATACTAAATTATTGTTTTTATCAAGATATGCTTTTACTTCGCTTGTACTGTCATTAATACGGGCGATTACAGTTTCTACAGTATCTGTATGAAAATAAGGAACCTGGACATTTCCAGTTGTTCCGTTGAAAGTCATCACACCTTCAATTCCAACCTGCTGCTGTTTATCTAATGCATTTGTACCACTCATTCTAAAAACATAACTTGTATCAAGAGTTCCGTCACCGTTTCTGTCAAAGTTTCCATTTACATTCTCGACAAACGAATGTTGAACAAAAAAATCAAGACCAGTAACTTTATTTGCACCAACTGCAGTTCTGTGGACATCGTTAACAAGATCACTAAAGTTCATTGTCATAGTGTTCAAAGATTGAATTTCATTTCTCACATCAACATCACGCAATTCTACAAGTGCGCCAAGTTTTCCACCAGTAAAAACTGCATCATTTTTTGTATCTGCCCAGACAAGTTTAGAATATCCTGTATCATCATATCGAGGCTGAAGTTCAATTTCACGAGAAATTCCACCTTGAACAAGGACTTTTCCATCAACATGAACCATAAATTCATCGCCATCACGCTGGTCTGTACTTACATTCACAAGTTTTGAAAGTTTATCAACAAGCAAATCTCTTCGGTCAAGTAAATCATTAGGATTGTCCCCCATTGCACGACTGCGAACAATCTCTGCATTTACATTTGCAATCTGTTTTGAAAGACTGTTTACCTGTTTTACAGTTGCTTCAATATCGCCTTCTAAAAGATTTCCAATTCCAGTAAGACTTTCCCATCTTTGTTTAATAGAATCAGTCAAAGTTTCCGCTCTTGTCACAACTGCCTGTCTGGAAGCTTTACTTTCAGGATTAATCGAAAGTTCCTGCCAACTCTCCCAGAATTTATCCATATTTGAACGCACAGAAACATCATCAGGTTCATTATAAATCTGCTCAATCATTGTGTAATAGTCAGAACGAGTCTGCCAATATGATTCAGTATTTGCCTGCGAAACAATTCTAGAATCTAGAAGTTCATCCCTGACTCTGTTGATTGACTGAACATCAACTCCCTGACCAATCATACCTGCACGTTCTGCTCTTTCCAAATCAGGTTTGTACAACGGATCAAATTCTTTAATCTGCACTCGCTGTCTAGAATATCCTTCTGTATTTGCATTTGAAATGTTGTGACCTGCAGTAGTGATAGCATCAGTGTTTGCCATAATACTGCGTTTTCCAAGTTCTATTCCAGAAAAAGTTGAACCCATTTTCTACCCCCTTACATCAACTAAAACACTTGCTGCTTTGTGCTGAACTATTGTTCCGTTTCTTGTGTAATTGTTGTTGTGTGTTTTAGGAAGAGCTTTGTCGATTACTTCTGATATAAATTCACGAGTTACATTAACGTAATTAGAAATGACTTGATTTTCAACTTTACATTTTAAAAGTTTAGTTCTTAGTATAGAAAGTTTATCGAAATATGGTTTGATTTCTTCGGTATTTTTTTGTTCCATCAGATTTTCGCGTTTCTGGTCAATCTGCTGGAAAGAATCAGATATTTGGTTCACTTCAGAAATGAGAGTTTGTAAAGATTCCCAATCTTTTTCAACAACAGCCTTTCTTAAAACCAGTTGTTTTTGAGCAAGCGAATCTAAAAGTTTTTCCTCTTTTTCAAGGATTTCAGAAAATTCCTTATTAAAAACTTCATTTTTTTCCATACCGATAACTCCTAAACTTTACAGTCATTCTTTTAGAATATCGGCAGGAAAAAAACTTAGTTTACAATTTTTTAAGAATTTTTTATACTTTGATTATTTTTATACGCGGTATTTTATCTTTTTTCCAGTTCCTTCGTACATTTTCTGACGCAATTCAGTCACTTGTTTGTCTGAAATGTAATCATCAAAACTCATCATTCTATCGATTATTCCGTTTGGAGTAATTTCTACAATTCGGTTTGCAATAGACTGAATGAATTCGTGGTCGTGAGAACTGAATAAAAGAACACCACCAAAAGTAATCAAACCTTCATTCAAAGACTGAATAGCTTCCAAATCCAAATGGTTAGTCGGGTCATCCATGGTAATACAATTTGCACCACTAAGCATAAGTTTTGAAAGCATACAGCGCACTTTTTCACCACCAGAGAGCACCTTTACTTTTTTCAAAGATTCGTCGCCACTAAAAAGCATTCTTCCCAAAAATCCGCGAACGTAAGCATCATCCTGTTCTTTTGAATACTGCTTTAACCATTCAGTAATGTTCAAATCATTATTAAAGCTTTCAGAATTATCACGTGGAAGATAAGTCTGACTTGTTGTCTGTCCCCAGAAAAATTCACCAGAATCAGGCTTTTTTACACCATTAATAATATCAAAAAGTGCAGTCACACTGTTATGCTCAATTCCCACAAATGCGATTTTGTCTGTTCTATTCACTTTCAAACTAAAATCTTTAAGCAAAACATTTCCATCAGCATCTTTGTAATTTAAATTTTTGATTTCAAGAACATTGTTTCCAATTTCCCTATCAGCTTTAAAATTTACATAAGGAAATTTTCTCGTAGTAACAGGAATATCTTCCATACTGTCCGCAAGTTTATCATAGATTTTTTTACGACTAGTAGCCTGCTTAGCTTTGGAAGCATTTGAACTGAACCTTAAAATAAATTCCCTCAAATCTTTCATTTTTTCTTCAGTTTTTTTCTGCTGGTCATGAGCCTGACGTTGCATAATCTGACTCATCTGATACCAAAAGTCATAGTTTCCGGCATATTGAGTAATTTTCCCAAAATCAATATCCATAATGTATGTACAAATCGTATTCAAAAAGTGACGGTCATGTGAAACAACAATAACAGTGTTTTCAAAATCCATCAAAAAGTTTTCAAGCCAGGTAATAGATTCAATATCAAGACCGTTCGTAGGTTCGTCCAGAATCAAAGCATCAGGATTACCATAAATCGCCTGCGCAAGCAAGACACGAACTTTCTGACTTTCATCAAGTTCACTCATCATTCTGTCATGATATTCTTCTTCAAGACCAAGTCCCGAAAGCATTTGTTCAATCTGATTTTCAGCTTCATAACCACCTAATTCACCAAATTCTGCTTCCAATTCAGCAGAACGAATACCGTCTTCCTCAGAAAAATCTTCCTTAGCATAAATTGCATCCCTTTCCTTTGAAATTTCATAAAGTTTTGGATATCCCATCATTACAGTGTCTTTTACAGAATAATCATCAAAAGCAAAGTGATCCTGCTTCAAAACAGCCATTCGTTCACCAGGCGTCATAAAAATTTCACCAGAATCTTTTTCAAGTTCACCGGCAAGCAGTTTCAAAAAAGTAGATTTACCAGCGCCATTTGCACCAATAATTCCATAACAATTTCCTTTATTAAACTTCAAATTCACGTCTTTAAAAAGTGGTTTTTCACTAAAAGACAAACTAACATCGCTAACAGTAATCATTTATAACTCCATCATTTTTAAGCAAGGAGGGAGAAGTCTCTCCCTCGCTCCAGCCAAAAGGCTTCCGCTACCCTCTCTCCTAAGGGGGATATATGCTCCGCATATTTATACTTCGTATATATCCCCCTTAAAAACCCCCAGAAAAATTATCTTCCAAAAAAGGCTTTTACTTTCTGCCACAAAGTTTTTTTCTGTTCAACAACAGGCTGTTTTTGAACATTTTCATATTTTTTGTAATTTTTCTTTGATTTTTTAGAAGAATTATTCTTATTTCCAGATTTTACATAATCCTTATTAATTTTTTTCTTTCCATTCTTCTTGTCGTAATTCTTATTTGTCTTATTGTTATTCTTTTTTCCACCTTCAGGTTTTTGCACATTTGTCTTTTCATTATTTAAAGAACCTTTAGCATACAATTCCTTATAAAGTTTCATGCGTTCTTCAGAAGACAAACCTTCAAGTTTTGCTGGATCAATGTAAGGCATTTTATATTTTTTAGAATCACCTTTTTTCTCACTACTTTTATAATTCTTTTTGCCTTTTTTCTCTGAATAATCTTTTTTATAAGACTTAGCATTACTTTTATTATGATAATCACCATTTTTTCCTTTTTTGTAGCCACCACGATTATCATATTTTTCATCACCATGCCAATTTTCAGTCTTTATATAAATACCTGCAGATTTGTCCTCTTCCATTTGTTCAGGATAAGCCACAGTTGCAGGAATCTGCATTTCAATATATCGCTCAATTGCCGGAAGATTATAAACATCCTGTTCAGAACAGAAAGTGTAAGCTTTACCAGATTTTCCAGCTCTTGCAGTACGTCCGATTCTATGAACATAGTTTTCAGCTTCCACAGGTAAATCATAATTAATTACCATAGCAAGATCGTCAACATCAATTCCACGCGCAGCAACATCAGTTGCAACAAGGCATTTTACTTCGCCAGCTTTCAACGCTTTCAGGATTTGAAGACGTTTCGGCTGAGGCAAATCTCCAATCAAAAACTCTGCTTTTATATCATTTAACTGAAGTCGTTTTGCCACAACTTCGCAAGAACGCTTTGTATTACTGAAAATAATTACACTTTCAGGATTCTCATGTTTCAAAATTCCAAGTAAAAGTTTCATTTTTTCATCAGAAGAAACATGCAGAAGTTCCTGTTCAATTTCGCTCACAGTAATATTTTCAGCTTCAATAGTGATTTCCACAGGCTCTCTAGTATATTCCCACGCAAGGTTTTTGACATAAGAATTGAGTGTTGCACTAAAAAGCATAGTTTGTCTTTTTTCTGCTTCAGGTAATTCTTTTAAAATCTGTCTTAAATCAGGATAAAATCCCATATCAAACATTCTATCTGCTTCATCAATTACACAAATTCCAGTATCTTTCAGTTCCAGATTTTTACCTTCAAGCAAATCAATTATACGACCAGGTGTTCCAATCAAAATATCAACACCTTTTTTTAAATTTGCAATCTGTTTTTCATAACCAACTCCGCCATAAACACTAAAAGCTTTTAATCCTGTTTCACAAGCAAGAACCTTTGCTTCTTCTTCAATCTGCACAGCAAGTTCACGAGTAGGTGCAAGAATAAGACATTTTTTTCCAGCATTTTTTTCTTTAAGCATTTGAGCAATAGCAGCCACCAAATATGCAGCTGTTTTTCCAGTTCCAGTCTGAGACTGAACATACAAATCAGGACCTTTTTCATTGTCCTCGTTCTTTTTTGAAGCTTCAATTACCTGCTGTTGAACAGGTGTACAACTTACATAACCTGCAGCCTCAATTCCTTTCATTAGTCTTTCGTCAAGACCAAAATCCAAAAAATCCATACGATTTCCTTTTGTCAGACATAGCTGACCATATTTATTTTATAGTACTTTTTTGCAAATTTAGAATAATAAATAGACTTGTTTTTTTACTCAGTGAATTAAAAAAACAATTATTATTCTTCTATTATATATTTTCTTTTTGAATACTTCAATATAGTCCCTTTTTTGTTCTTTAAAATCACAAGGCATACTCATTATAAAAAAGTTTCAGAAAACTTGGCGAGTAGGATTGATGCACATAGCAAAAAAACTTATTTTGGAGCTGCCACAAGAGAGGCATTATAATAATTTCTACACAAAAAAAAACGTCTAGCACATTATTTCGCGTTATTGACCTGTGATTCAGAACTGAAAGCTAGATTTTATTACTAGGTTCAATTTCGAGTTTCTCCGTGGCAAGGATAGTAGGGGCACCAAAGGTGGCCACTGGACTGAGCGAAGCGAGGGAAGCGGCTGGAGCGATAGCGGAACCCCGGATAGCCTGTTTTTTGCGAAGCAAAAAGCCACCCAAAAAAAAAATTAAAACTCGACATTTGTCCCAACAGTAATTTTTTTTTGATATTTTTATAAAACTAATGGAAGGAAAATATTTCGAAAAAAGCGGGTGAATTTTTAATAATATGGCTAATATTATTGCCAACTGGCTAGTTTTATGTTATTCTAATAAGTGGAGGTTTAGAATATGTGCACGGCTACTATTTATGATGCAAGAAATAATTTTTCTTCTCTGGTAAAAATTGCAGAAGGCGGCGAACCAGTGGAACTTACCCGACACGACAAGCCTGTTGCCGTAATCATCAGCTACGAAGAATTTCAGGCACGAAAACCAAAAGAAAGTTTTATAGACAAACTTGAAAAATTAAAGAAAAAATATGCTGATGTGCTGGATGACAAAGGATTTTTGGATGATATGAAAAAAGAGTATCCTGATGAAAAGTATATGAAAAAAATCGACTCAATCTGGAGTGAAGTATGAAACCTATCTATTTACTTGACACAAACATAATTTCAGAGTTTACAAAAATTTCCCCAAATCAAAAACTTCTGGAAAATGTTTCAAAACGCGAGGAACTTTGCTCAATCTGTGCTACAGTCTGGGAAGAAGCTGTTTATGGATATGAAAGAATGCCTGAGGGAAAAAAGAAAAAACACCTTGGAGAATACATTCAGAATTTAAAAGAATCCTACGAAATTCTCCCTTATGATAGTTTTGCTTCCCAAATCTGCGGTGAAATTCGTGCTCGTTGCGAAAAAGATGGAACTCCAGTTCCTTATTGTGACAGCCAGATTGCAGCCACTGCCATTGCCAACAACATGATTTTGATTACTCACAATACCGCAGATTTTGCTCCTCTTGTTAAAAACAGCATGCTAAAAGTAGAAGACTGGTGTGAATAGGATTTGATAAAAAATCATGGAGTAAGAATGGAAGAAATTATCAAACAGATAAAAAAACAGCAGGAGATAAACTTTAAGAATGTGGAAGACCAGATTCGTTTTGCTGATTTGGAAACTGTCTTTGATAACGAGAATAATTCCCGCTATATCTTTCATTATCTTCATTCAATGGACAGATTCTTTATTAATCCTTCTACTTATGTTTATGAAGGCAGCATTGAGGAAAATCTAAGTATTATTGATTCCGCTAGAGCTGGTTACATTGATGATAAATCTATTGTGATTCCACGAAAGCAGTTATTGGAATATTTTGAATCTGTAAAATCAAAAATAAATACTTACTTTGAAACACTTACAGTTGAGCAATTAATAGAAAAACCAGAAGGTTGTGAATATTCACGGCTTGAATTCATTCTTGCCCAGTTCCGTCATCTTATGTGGCACACAGGCGTTTCCAGCGCAATAACATTTATCTCTAAAGGCAAATGGAATGAATTTACAGGTTTAGCTGGGCTTAGAAAAATGTTTCCTTTGAAGTGAAAATTTGAAGTAATATATAGAAGGTTCAATTTCGAGTATTTGATTTACAAACCGTGGCAAGGATTGTAAGGGCTGGCGAAGCCAGTTCCGAAGCGTAGCGAAGGAATGAAGCGATAGCGGAACCCTGAAAAGCCTGTTTTTTGCGAAGCAAAAAGCCACCCTAAAAATAAAATTCAAAACTCGACATTTGTCCTAGAAGGTAAATAATCCTTAAAGGTATGTGAAAATTTACCCCCACTACAAAATTTCTCTCCCCCGAACTAATAAATCCAAACTAATCAACATTTTGCATTTCATCAAAAACAGATACATTATTTATCATTGCAGAAAAAATGCGACTAAAAACTTGTTTCCGGTATGTTAGAACAAAAACTGCAATCTTCAAAACAGAAATAAAACTCGCTTTTTATTTTATAGGGATGCAGATGTCCAGTTCCATGTAAAGAGTTTCACTGTCAATTTTGCGGTAAAGATCAAATCCACCACGGTTGTCTATTTTGTTGTTTGATTTTGTGAGCCAGTTACAGAAAAAACTCTGGTATGCCAGATATATCATTTGTGGATAACCTGCATAATGATAAACAGCAAATTTCCCGCCTTCGATTATCATTGTGTTTTTTTGAGGTTGTGTACCTGATTTACTTGTAATTCCTGCAGCGGCCCTGTTTTGAAATTTTAGCCGCGAATCTTCTTTGCTGACTGTCATGCAAATGTCATAAATGCATTCGTCGGGGTTTGTAATTGTAGGGTCATTAATAGTTCTTTCTATAAAAAGAGTGTCGTCAGTTACAAACTCGCTGTTGGAATCCATAAATGTGCACCAGTGATTTTTTAGATTTGTGTAATTCCCTTTGTGCCGTTCGTAGAGGACATAAAAATCTGGAAGTTGTTCTATTGTGATTTTTTTGCAGCATTCTTCGTAGGTTTCAAGATGATTTTGTTTGCCATAAAAAAAAGCATGCCTTTTGGAAATGTCAGAAATATCTTTGCGGAACTGTGCCGGTGTTTTTTCAAAATGGTCGCGAAACAAAGTTGCATAATTCGAAGATGAATAACCGAACTCATTGCCTATTTCTGTGATGCTTCTGCTTTTTTCAACTTTGAGCCGCCATGCACTTTGTTCAACTTTTAACCTTCTTATAAATGCGTAAATACTTTCGCCAGTTTCAGCTTTGAAAATTCGTGTAAGGTAATATTTTGAATAGCCGATGTATTGTGAAATTTCATCAACAGAAAGCTCTTTTTCGATATGAGAAAAAATATAATCTATTGCTTTATTTACAATCTGATTTTCTATCATTTTTTATGCTAAGCGCTTCTACCGTATTTACCGCAGATTCAATCTTATCATAATCAATATTTTTATTCACTTGATTTTGCTTTGTTTATTAATAAAAAACAGAATAAAGGAGGGGAAAGCCTTCCCCTGGCTCGCACTACGTTGCTCGCCACCCCTTCTAGCGGGGCAAAATTCATTTTAAGGCAGCCCCGCAACGCCCCAAAACTCACAGCACAAGCAGGGACAGACCTCGAACACAAACAGGGACAGACCTCGATTAGAAATCATATTTTTATCCTGAGTTTTGGCAAAAAGTTTATTTTATTTGAATGATATTGATTTAATGTGCCAAAACTCACAGCTCGTGCAAACGAAAATTGCGTTGGTATTTCAGTGTTTAGCACAAACAGGGACAGACCTAGAAAATTCCCTTATATCTTTCACACCAATTTTAATTCCGCACGAATTCAGAAGTTTATTTTTTTATCTCATTGTAGATTCTACTTCAAGGAGTAAAATTTTATGGAAATTGAAAAAATCAAATTAAACAAAACAAAAAGTATTTTGCAGTTCGGCATTCCTGCAACAATCGGAATGTTGATGACATCACTGATTACAATCGTCGATGGTTATTTTGCCGGAAATTATATTGGTTCACAGGCTCTGGTTGCCATAAATCTTGGACTGCCACTTTTGTATTTTTATCTTGCCGTAGGACTAATGATTGGCGTTGGCGGAAGCGTGATTGCTGGTATTGCCATTGGAAGCAGGGACAGACCTCGGGCAAACAACACTTTCAGCCAGTCAATGTTTCTGATTCTCTGCGTGGGAATTGCGATTTCTCTAGCCGCATTTTTTCTTTTTAATCCAATGCTTCGTTTACTGAAAACTCAGGGTGAAGTTGCCGTTCTTTTTAAGCAGTATTATTCTGTTTTTCTTTTTTCAGCCCCACTAATGATTATTGACTCATGTTACGGAATGTTTTTGCGTGCGGACGGTGAACCACAGGTTTACATGGGTGTAAATGCACTTTCTATTCTTTTGAATGCAATTCTTGATTTTCTGTTTACTGCAAAACTCGGCTTTGGAATTCGCGGCTTGATTTTTGCATCACTTATAACTTTGAGCATTTCGGTCACAATAAACACTTTATATTTTCTGTTCAGACAATCAAAAAATCCAGATCAAATTCTGTTGAACTTTTGTAAGTTTAAGTTTGCCCCTGACACAGTAAAACAGACTTTTTTCAACGGAAGTTCAGAATGTATCGGTGAACTTGCCGGCTGCATCAGCATGTTCTGTTATAACTTTGTTTTGCTGAAATATGTGGGCGAAAACGGAGTTGCTTCTTTTACAATTCTCGGATATTCAATCTTTATTTTCAATATGATTGCAATAGGACTTTGCGAAGGTATGTCCCCTCTTGTAAGTTTTTGTTTCGGGGCAAAAGAAAAAAAATTATGCATAGATTTAAGAAAAATTACAAACCGCATTGTATTTGGAGTAGGTGTAGTTTTTGCCGTGACATTAGTTTTCGGCGGAAGATTATATTGTTCGTTTTTTGTAAAAGACCTTGAAATCATCAATATGGTTAGCTGCGGATTTAAAATTTTTGCACTGGAGTTTTTGCTTCAGGGATTTAATGTAGCAGGTTCCATGTACTTTACTTCCATAAGCTGCCCAAAACAATCTGCCGTAATTGCCTTTCTGCGCGGTATTTTTATTCTGCTCATTACAATTTTTGTTTTCCCAACAATATGGGGAATGGACGGAATCTGGCTCACATCTCCAGTTACAGAAATCCTGACACTAACCGTAACAGTAATCTTCAGCATAAAATCTGACAAACTGATGAAAAAGGTATTGTAGCGGGTGGCTTTTGGTTTGGTTGTTTCCTTCAACTTCGCTTAAAAATCAGGAATAAGAAACTAAAAATCAGGAAACAACCAAACCAAAAACAGGCTTTGCGCACTTCGCCGACTAACCGCGGCTCATCCGTCGTAAAAACTTCGTTTTTACTTCCCAAGTTTTGCTTGCAAAATTTGCTACGCTTGCGCTTCGGGACTGCCTTCGGCAGGTGCTCCAATCCTTGCCACAGGTTTAAACATAAAAGTGAATCTATAAATCATAAAAAAAGTGAAAAAATGTAAAGCAAATAATATTGAATTTAATTAAATTATCGTGTATAATTACCGATTAATATATTTTTTACAATCAATGAAGTATAATATAAAAACTGCAGAAACAGCACGTCTTTTATAGTAACTAAAGTTTGCGTTGCAAACTTGATAATTAACCGCTGTCCCCACATTTCATATCGGAACAGCGTAAAGAGTCAAACGATTGTTGAAACAATCTTCTTTACTTTTTTTATTTATTGGAGAACCTATGGCTTACATTTTTGAAGAACCTTCACACACATTTGATGAGTATCTGTTAGTTCCTGGCTACACTGGTCCAGATTGTATTCCCGCTAATGTTTCTTTGCAGACTCCTGTAGTTCGTTATAACAAAAAAGCTGGCGAAAAATGTCCTTTGATGATGAACATTCCTATGACTTCAGCTGTTATGCAGGCCGTTTCTGATGATAAACTTGCTGTTGCTCTTGCAAAAGAAGGTGGAATTTCATTTATTTACGGTTCTCAGACTATTGAAAATCAGGCTGCAATGGTGGCTCGTGTAAAAGCATATAAAGCTGGATTTGTTACTTCTGACACAAATATTAAACCTGAACAAACATTAACAGAACTTGTAACAGCTATCGAAAAAACAGGGCATTCTACAGTTGCAGTTACAGAAGACGGAACTGCAAATGGTAAACTTGTGGGCATAATAACAGACAGAGATTTCCGCATTACACACTGTCCTGATGGTGCAAAAGTAAAAGATTATATGACTCCACTTTCATCACTTGTAATGGGGCAGGAAGGAATTACTTTGGAAGAAGCAAACGAAATTATCTGGCAGAAAAAAGTGAATCAGCTTCCTGTTGTTGATAAAAATGGTCATCTTTTAAGTCTGATTTTCAGAAAGGATGCAGCAAGTCATCAAGAACATCCTCTTGAACTTTTGGATAGTCAGAAACGTTATATTGTTGGAGCTGGAATTAATACACGTGATTATATGGAAAGAGTTCCTGCTTTGCTCGCAGCTGGAGTTGATGTAATGACTCTTGATTCTTCTGAAGGATTTACAGAATGGCAGAAAAGAGCTTTGCATGACATTCATGAAAAATGGCCGGAAGCAAAAGTTGGAGCCGGAAACGTAGTTGATGCTGATGGATTTAACTTTTTGGCAGATGCTGGTGCTGATTTTGTGAAAATTGGAATTGGCGGCGGTTCAATTTGTATTACTCGTGAACAAAAAGGAATTGGTCGTGGTCAGGCAACTGCTACTATTGAAGTTGCAAAAGCTCGTGATGCATATTATGAAAAAACTGGCATTTACATTCCGATTTGTTCTGACGGTGGAATTGTTTATGACCATCATGTTACACTTGCTTTGGCTATGGGTGCTGATTTTGTAATGCTTGGACGCTATTTTGCTCGCTTTGATGAATCCCCAACAAATAAACTGATTGTAAATGGAAACTATGTAAAAGAATATTGGGGCGAAGGTTCAAATCGTGCACGCAACTGGCAGCGCTATGACCTTGGTGGAAAAAAAGGAATGGCTTTTGAAGAAGGTGTTGATTCTTATGTTCCTTATGCAGGTTCATTGCACGACAATGTTACACTTACAACAAGCAAAGTAATTCATGCAATGTGTAACTGTGGTGCCGTTACAATTCCTGAACTTCAAAAGATTGCTAAAATTACACTTGTAAGTCCTGCATCTATAAGAGAAGGTGGGGCTCACGATGTAATCGTAAAAAATAGCATAAAAGCAAACTAAAATTCATTAAAAATTAAAAAAAAGGCTTTACTGAGAAATTTTTCTTCCAGTGAAGCCTTTTTTTTACAGTTTTAAGAACAATACTAAAATAATACTAAATGGTTCAATTTCGAGTTTCTCTCGTGGCAAGGATAGTAGGGGCACCAAAGGTGGCCACTGGACTGAGCGAAGCGAGGGAAGCGGCTGGAGCGATAGCGGAACCCCGGATAGCCTGTTTTTTGCGAAGCAAAAAGCCACCCTTGTCCTACTAAATTTTATTTTAGTTTTGAACTTCTGTTTCATTTTCTACAAGAACTGTTTTTGCTGTAACTTC
>JALFAW010000068.1 GCA_022773305.1 Spirochaetia bacterium | reverse complement strand
AGCTTAAAGACTCAATGCTTCTCTTTGCAAGGAATTTTGAGGTTCCGTTTACAAATAATGCCGCAGAAAGAACAATCAGGAATCTGAAGTCAAAATCCAAGGTCGCAGGAAATTTCCGTTCAGATGATGGTGCACGCTGGTATCTTAAAATCCGTTCTTATATCGACTCAGCAAGAAAACATGGAGTAAACGCCTTTGAAGCTGTAAAACTTGCCTTTGCTGGAAATCCTGCATTATGCCTGGGATTTTAGGTGCTGAATAGTTACTTCATATTTTATTTGAAAAATTATGGTATAATTTCAGTAGGAGTAAAAGAATATCTTCCAGCTATGAAAACAGATATTACTTTAGAAGATAAGTCGCAAAAGAAAGTTTTAATTATTGATACAAAATATTATGGCAGAACCATGCAAAGTCAATTCGGAAAAAATTCTTATCATAGCGGAAATATGTACCAAATTCATTCGTATGTAAGTAATAAAAAAGCAACGTACGTTGGAAAAGTTAGCGGGCTGTTACTTTATGCAAAAACAGATGAAGAAATAACACCAAATCAAAAATTCACCATTTCAGGAAATCAATTTGCAGTTCAAACTTTGGATTTAAATGTAGATTTTTCTGATATTGAGAAACAACTTAACGATATTGTAAAATTTTTTTTCGATTAACAGTCTCATTTTCAAGTTAAAACCTGTGCCACGGTTTGTAAATCAAATACTCGAAATTGAACCTAGTTGTCTTTGTTTCTAAAATTTAGGGACACCCCTTGATTTTAAACAAGATTTTCCCTGAGTTTTTCAGCGAAGCGTTAAGAAAAACTCGCAGCACGTGCAAACAAAATTTTCTGTGGTGTTTAAGTTTTTAGCACGTGCAAGGACACCCCTTGATTTTAAACCAAATAATTATTGAGTTTTAGCAAAAGTTGATTTATTTTTTTAAGTTTATTTCAATAAGCCAAAACTCGCAGCACGTGCTAAATAAAATGTACGTTGAAATGCAAATTTTTGGCACGTGCAGGGACAGCCCTTGTTTTATAGATTAAAAAAAATTAAGATCTGTCCCTGTTTTCCACATTTTATTCATTTACCCTTTTTATCTTGCAGCAAATTTTACAAATTCTTCTAGTTTTTCTTGCATCACTTTACGACCTAAATCATAAACACGCTGTAATTCATCTGGATTCTTTTCCGTGCGACTGATTTTTAAATCGTGTTCCGGACAAATCACAAAAGTTTTACCAAGTTTTTCCTGTTCAAACACATATTTTTTTTCCTGATTGTACACTTTGGCACGATTTTTCATAGCATGAACAATATTTGGATATTTTTTAAGCATGATTTTAATAAGCCAGATTAATTTGTTGTCTTTTTTGAGATAATCTCGAGGCTGAGTCAGTACTACAAGATTTTTGCTATACCCAAGCGATTCAAAATATTTTAATGGAATGGAATCAGTAATGCCACCATCTAGAAGTTCATAGCCGTCAACCTGCACAACTTTACTTGCAAGCGGCATACTCGCACTAGCACGCATCCAGGTAAGTTCATCTGCATCACATTTTTTTAGTTCTTTATAAACAGGTTTACCAGTGTTGCAGTCTGAAGCAACTATGTAAAAAGGCATGGGATTTTCCCGATAAGTTTTTACATCATAAATATCAAGTTTATTTGGAAGTTCGTTATAACAAAAATCTGCTCCATAATAATCCCCTGTTTTGATGAGAGATTTAAATGAACTATAACGCCAGTCTTTGCAAAAACGTTTATTATAGCGGATTGCTCTACCTGGTTGTTTTGATTTATAATTACAGCCAAAAGTTGCTCCTGCCGAAACTCCAATTGCACCGTCAAATTCGATTTTATTTTCCATCAAAACATCGGTAACCCCGGCAGAAAACATTCCTCGCATTGCTCCGCCTTCCAAAACTAAACCGATTTTTTCCATAAATTAGTCATTCCTATTTTTTTCTGATAAAAGAATTTGTTGAAACTCTTTTTGATTTTGTAAAAGAATTTCTTTTTCTGTCTGTAATTGTTCAATTTCTTCCATATTATCATTCATTTTCAGATTATGGTCAATATCGGAAAGATGGATTTCAATTTGGGCAAGCATTTGCTTCGCATGAGTGATTTTTTTTGGAGGTCTGCCCCCTTTTTTTCCATTTTGTTTACTTGCAATCTTCTTTGCAGCACTTGTGGACTTTCCATTCTGTTCATAAAGTGATGTAACCCAAAACTTTAGGTTTTTGAGATTTTGTTCCATATGAAAGATAAGTTCATCCATTTCATGAAAGCAGTTTTCTGAATCAGTTGTGATTTTCGTCATCTGCAAGTTTGTTTTGATGTCCAAAAGTTTTTTCTGGATTTCAAACAGATTATCAATGGAAGTGTAAATTTGTGTTGTCTTTTTACTCATATATAAAATATAACCCAAAGTTTTAGGTTTTTCAACACAAAACAGGGACAGACCTTGTTTTCAAACCACACGCTTTTCTGAGTTTTGGCAAAATTACAATTCCAGCAAAAGAAGATAAAAAACAAATGCCAAAACTCTCGGCTCGTGTTAACTAAATGTTCATTGGTGTGCCAAGCTAACAACACGAGCCAGGGACAAACCTTGTTTTCAAACCGCACGCTTTCCTGAGTTTTGGCAAAATTACAATTCCAGCAAAAGAAGATAAAAAACAAAAGCCAAAACTCTCGGCTCGTGTTAACTAAATGTTCATTGGTGTGCCAAGCTAATAACACGAGCCAGGGACAAACCTCGTTTTCAAACCGCATGCTTTTCTGAGTTTTGGCAAAATTACAATTCCAGCAAAAGAAAATAAAAAACATACGCCAAAACTCTCGGCTCGTGTTAACTAAATGTTCATTGGTGTGCCAGGCTAATAACACGAGCCAGGGACAGACCTTGTCTATCATTTATTTTGAAATTTCAGTGAATTCCGTTCCCAAAAAACACCGTCTTTGTAACCTTGGATAGAACAATCTTTTTCTGCCATTTGAAGACGTTTTTGACACAAAAGACAATATTCTTCATTCATTTCTATTCCGCAGTAGTTTCTACCAAGTTTTTTTGCAACAACACTTGCAGTTCCACTTCCTAAAAAAGGATCAAAAACCATTGCTCCAGGTTTAGATGATGCCAAAATCAATTTTGCATACAATTTTTCTGGTTTTTGGGTTGGATGATCAGTATTCTCAGGCATTGACCAAAAAGGAATGGAAATGTCATCCCAAAAATTTGATGGATAAGTTAATCTGAAATTTCCATCATCCTCTTCCTTCCAGTCTTTTGGAATTCCGTCAACTTTGTAAGGTGCTATCACTTTGCGTTTCATTTTCACAGCTTCGACATCAAAATAATAATCATTTGGATTTTTTACCGCAAACCAAATATCTTCCATACCATTTTTCCAGTTTGTTTTAGCACCCCGCCCTTTTTCTCTCTGCCATGTAATTCTGTTCAAGATTGTAAGTTCCTTTTCAATAGCACGCTGCAATGACGAAGTACATTTCCAGTCACCACACATATAAAGAGAACCATTTGATTTTAATTTTTTGCAAACTTTTGGAAACCATGAAGCAAGATAATCATCATATTTTGTTTCTGCTCGTGAATTAAAATGCAGACCATTAAAGTTTTTCGTCAGATTGTATGGAGGATCAATAATAATCAAATCAGCAAATTCATCTGGAATCAAATCAATCACTGATAATAAATCACCATTTATTGTCTGATTAATAATATTATTACCATCAATTTTATCTGGCGTAATGATATGCGATTTTAAAAAATCTACTTCGTCAGGATGCAAAGTGACAGTTCTGTTTCTGCCCGCCCTTTCTTTTGACACAATTTTCTTACCATCGTCTTGTAACATAAATTTCATTTCCTTTATTCAAATTTTATTCATTCTCAACAAACTTATATCTGTTCATGATTTTTCCTAAAATCAGACATGTTGCTATTATAGAATGAAAATTGTACCTGTAGAAAATGTTGCCAATGTATCACAAACAAGCATTGTGATTTTTTTATTCCATCTGTCGCTAAGAGAACCTGCAAAAATGCTCATAAGAATATACGCGCATACAAAATAAATAAAACTACATCTTATGCAAAACATAGCGCACTTTTCCAATCACAGAAAAATCTTCACTTTCAGAACTTTCAAACATCGGCTCATAAAATTTATTATCAGAAATAATTTTCACACCGTCTTTTGTCCGTTGTAAACGCTTTACAAAACCATTGCCTTTGTAAATAATTGTATAAACGCCGTCATTCCCGTCATAACCTTTATTATCACAAATAATTGTATCACCATCAAAAAGCGTAGGTTCCATAGAATCACCTTTGACACGGCATGCAGCAATATTTTTACCAAACTTACGTAATTCTTTCGGCACCGCAATATATTCGAGAACTTCTTCAACTTCAGGAACAAATTGTCCACGTCCAGCAGAAAAAACTTGCTCCATTACAGGAACTAAAATAACATCATTGCCACAGATTTTTAAATCCTCAGATAAATCATCCAAACTCTCATCTTTTTTATCAGAAATTCCAAAAAATTGATTAGGTTTCAACTCAAAAACAGCAAGAATTTTCAACGCTTCTTCAATCGTCGGAAATCTGTTTTTATAAATACGATTTCGAAGCGACTGCAAATCCATATCACACTCTTTACAAAGCCATTCTTGAGTCTTCCCTTTTTTCGAGAGATTTTCTTTTATTTCTTTCCAAAAATCAGTTGCTTCCATTAATTTTCCAAATTATTTATATTTAAAATAGCTACATGCATTTTTCCAAACTCCATTATAACATATCTTCCAAAAAAATCAATAAACTATTCCTTTTGATTATATTTTTTGAACAGATAATAAATTTCTTATTTTTTTTAATATGGGTGGCTTTTTGGTTGCTTTGCTTCCTTCAATTTAATCTGGCACCACTCAACAACTGATTTTCAGGAACCAAAGCAACCAAAAAACAGGCTATTCGCCCTTCGCTATCGCTCATCCGCTTCCCTCGCTTCGCTCAGTCCAGTGGACTGCTTCGCAGGGGCTACTATCCTTGCCACATTTTCTATAATTCAAGGTCTGTCCCTGGCTCGTGTTGATAACTGAAATACCAACGTACGTATTGTCTGCACGAGCCGTGAGTTTTTGCATTTCCAGCACCTAGCTTTCTATGTCGAAATTCCACTTTTGCAAAAACTCAGTGTTAGCTTTGTTTAAAACAAGATCTGTCCCTGCACGTGCCAAAAATTTGCATTTCAACGTACATTTTGTTTGGCACGTGCTGCGAGTTTTGGTTACATTCTTCTTCCACATAAAAATTTATTTTCCTTTGTAACCAAAACTCAGAAAAAGCGTAGGTTTTAATTCAATATCTGTCCTTGGCTCGTGCTGATAACTGAAATACCAACGTACGTATTGTCTGCACGAGCCGTGAGTTTTTGCATTTCCAGCACCTAGCTTTCTATGTCGAAATTCCACTTTTGCAAAAACTCAGTGTTAGCTTTGTTTAAAACAAGGTCTGTCCCTGCACGTGCCAAAAATTTGCATTTCAACGTACATTTTGTTTGGCACGTGCTGCGAGTTTTGATTACATTCTTCTTTCACATAAAAGTTTATTTTCCTTTGCAACCAAAACTCAGAAAAAACGTAGTTTTTAATTCAAGATCTGTCTCTGGCTCGTATACATATTGTGTTAAATGGGGACAGACCTCTTGTATTTCTATAAATTTTGTATACAAATTCAATAAATGAAACTATAATAACAGTTGAAAGAATTATATGCCAAAAGAAATACGCTATTTTTTCTCAAATAAAAAGCGTATTGAGAAAATATTAGAACTGTTCGACTTCTCGGAGTAGGTAATCTGGCCTTTACCCAGTATGCAGGACTTTTAGTGATAGAACTTCCATACAGAATGCCTACCAAATATGCAAATGCTTTGGAGATTACATTTTAGGTTTATTAGTTATTCTATTAAGATTAATTAATGATAAAAACAATTATCTCAAGAGTTTGGCAAGATTTTAAACTTTTTATTATGATAGACGACATTTTAATTGGTACAAGTGGCTACGATTATCCAGAATGGAAAGGTGTTTTTTATCCTGATAATCTTGCACGCAAAGATTTTCTTCTATATTACTCTACGAAATTTAACGCACTTGAATTAAACAGCACTTTTTACAACATGCCTACTTTCGAACGCATGGAAAGTTTTCTAAAAAGATCTGAAGGGCGTGTGAATTTCAGTGTAAAGGCTCACAGACTTTTAACTCATGAAATTTCTTCATTATGGAAAACAGAGGCACAAGTTTTTAAAAATGCTTTGAAACTTATGAATCAAAAAAATCTTTTGAGTTCGATTTTATTTCAGTTTCCACAAAGTTTTCATTATGATATTGACAATCGATTTTATCTTTCCTATCTTTTAGATGAATTTGAAGGTTTTCCTGTGGCTGTAGAGTTTCGCAACAAACAATGGATTTTGGATTCTGTTTTTGAAGGTTTATCAAAAAAGAATGCTGCTTTTGTTTATTGTGATATGCCTGATTTGAAGCATCTTCCTGCTTTTGATTTTGAATCTAAAGAATTTCTGGAGCAGAATTGTACAAAAATTTTTGGGAATATGGCTTATCTTCGGCTTCACGGAAGGAATGCTGATAGCTGGTATGCTTCAACTTCCAACGAAAAAAATGATAAAAATGGAAGTGCACGTTACGAATATTTTTATTCTGATGAAGAACTTTTTTCTTTTGTGCCAATTGTAAAGTTTATAAAAAATGCAGGCAAGCGGTGTCAGATTTTTTTCAACAATCATCCAAAAGGTTACGGTGCTCAAAATGCATTAAAGCTGAAGGAAATGCTTCAATCTTGAGTTGCACAATACTTGAATAGCAATTTTATTTTGTTTTCAAAATTTTTTGTAGCGATAATTTTCTGTTATGCAGAATTAAAGTTTTGTTATTTTCCTATTTTTTTCTTTTTTTAATATTTTCTTTTGCTGTATACTTTTCATATCATCTTAATTTTAAAATTTGTTTGCTGAAAGATGTTTTCAGTTTTTTTGACTTTCCTGAATTTACATAAAAAGACAGTCAAATTCTAAAAATAACAAAAAATTTGCAAAGGGAATCATGAAAATTACGAAATTTTTTATAATAAAGTTGTTTTTCCTATTTTTTTGTGGTGGGAATATTTTTTGTTTTACTCCTATTGCCACTAGCAATTTGTTGCTCGGTTATATCGAAAACGATAGTTCAGTAAAAGAAAGTGCTTTGGCTGTTCAGAAAGCACAACTTTCTTTAGATTCTGAAAAAATTAATAATGGTTTCGATATCACGCTTTCAACCGGAAATATATCTTTTAAGTTTGATGGTAAAAATTCTTTTTCTATTAACCCACAAGTTGAATTACAAATTCCACAAGCTTCAAATATGGTTGTTTCTTTATCTACAAATCTACCTGGCGAAAAATCAAACTTTCCATTAAACAATTTTAAATTTAACATGGAAATTAATTTATTAAGTTCTGCAAATCTTGAAAGACAAATTTCTCTTCTAAAAGCTCAACGCACTTATGATGAGGCCATGCAAAACTTGCAAAATCAAACTGTAAATTGTGAAAAAAGTTTTTATAATGATTTAAAATCTATATTAAATTCTATAGATAATGTTTTATCGCTTCAGAAAACACTTTACACAAACAAAATTGAGTTTGAAACAGTAAAATCACAAGGATACAGTGAAAACTCCTCAACTTATCGAACTGCTCAATTGAAAATTCTTTCTAATGAATATGATATTGAAAAACAAATTCGCTCTTTAATTCATTCATACATTGTTTTTTACAAAAAATGTGGTTATGACATTTCTGAATTTTCTGATTTGCAGTTATCTCAAAGTTTTGATTTTTTTAATCTTATTCCTCTAGATATTCAAGAAACTGAACCTTTTGATATTCATTCTTTTGATATGAATCTTTTTTCTGAAATTGAAAAAGCTGTTTGGACAAATAAAATCAATTCTATGCAACGTAAATCTAAATCAAATTTTTCTCTCAGGGCAAATGGTGGATTAACGTTTTCTGAAAATCAAACTGTTGATGCAGGACTTTCTTCTACAATTGGGGGAATTAACGTAGCAGCTGATATAAATGTACCAATACAAAAAGGTTCATCATCTCCTTCAGTAACATTTTCAGCAACTGTTTCTCCAAATAATTTTCTAACAAACTCGATTGAAATAAAAACTGATATTATAAATGAACAGCAGGAAAACCTTGCAATCGAAAAAGCTAAAAATAATTATGAAACTTATGTAGTGGAATACGAACAAAAATTGAACGATTTAAAATGGAACAAAGAATCTTCTGAAGAATATTACCAAATGTACAGCAAGATAGAAAATGATTTGGAAAAATGGTACAAAGATGGTTTTGTAACGGAAAGCGAATATTATTCGGCAAAAGTAAATGCACAATCCTATTTTTTAAAAACAATTATTAATAAAATTGAATTAATAATATACAATGATGAAATTTTGTCGCTTTTTGTGCAGTAAAAACTTTTTTTTTGGAGAATTATATGATAAACAAAAAATTTAAAATTGTTTTAATTTTATTAACAGTTTTTATTGTTCTTACAGGCAGTATTGTAGGATTAAGAATTTTTCTGCACAAACCGACAGAAGCAAATGAGATTTATACAGTCAGAATAGAAACTTATGAAAATATTATAGAAATTTCAGGCACAGTATCTGCGGCACAACAACAAACCTTACAAGCGCTTTCTGCTGGAACAGTTGTTGCTGTAAATGTAAAAGCAGGAGATTATGTTAAAAAAGGTGATGTAATTCTACAGCTTGATAATACAACCGAACTATATAATCTTGCAAAACATGATTATGATATGGCAACGACAAAAATATCAGGTTCTTCTCGTGAACTTCAACTAAAAGAAACACAAAGACTTTCTCTTGTTCAAAAGGTAGAAGACCGCAAAGTTACAGCTACCTTTGATGGAATTATTGCAGATTTAGATGTTGCTGTTGGAGATTCTCTTGAAGCAAAAGATTCTGTTGGAACATTGGTGAATATTGATTATCTTGTTGCTGAAGTAGAAGTTGCAGAAACCGATGTTTCAAAACTTCAAAAAGGTCAGGAAGTAGATTTACAGTTTTCAGCTTATCCTGATGTAATAAAAGGATATGTAGAAAGCTGGCCAGCCATCGGTGAAATCACATCACGTGGTGCAACTATTGTTAAAGTCAAAATCCGTATTGATCAATATCCTTCAGCTATTTTACCAATTTTTTCATTCACAGGAAAAATTCAAATTGAAGCTCCTGTAGATAATCTTATCGTAGAAAGAAATGCAATCGGTTACGAAAACAAAAAAGCCTTTGTTGTATTAGCCAAAAACGGAGAAAAAAAAGATGTAAAAGTTATTCCTTATGGAAAAGAATATGTAAAAATTTTGGAAGGACTTGAAGGTGGCGAACGTTTGCTGCAGCAGACAAAATCACCAAAATCTGGACAAAACCAACAACGAAACAATTCAAATTCGCAAAGAAATAATGGAAATGGCACAAACAGAAATGGAAATGGTCAGTCAGGAGGGATGCCAGGTGGTGGAATGCCGCCAATGTAATAATAGAAATTATGGATAATATTAAAAATATGAATACCATCAATCTGAATGATACAGTTGTAAAGCTGGAAGATGTTACACGCACATACAAAATTGGGGAAAACGAAGTGCATGCTCTGCGCGGTGTGAGTTTTGAAATAAAACAAGGAGAATTCCTGGCTATCATGGGTCCATCTGGTTCTGGAAAATCAACTTGCATGAACATGATTGGATGTTTAGACCGCCCCACCTCCGGTAAAATTCAGATAAACGGAAAGTTTACATCACAAATGACAGAAAAAGAACTTGCAATTTTACGCAATAAAACTATCGGTTTTGTTTTTCAGCAATATCATTTGATTCCAGGAATGTCAGTATTAGAAAACGTAATGCTTCCTCTTAAATATCAAAAAGTTGAAAAATCAGAAAGAAAAAAAAGAGCAGAACGAGCGCTTGAATCAGTGGGATTGGAACAACGTATGAATCATAGACCACATGAACTCTCTGGAGGACAAAAACAACGTGTAGCTATTGCCCGTGCAATGGTTACGTCACCCAAAATATTACTTGCAGACGAGCCAACTGGTGCATTAGATTCTACAACAGGAAAACAAGTGATGGAATTATTTCGCAAAATCAATCAAGAAAACGGAACAACAATCATAATCGTAACACATGATAGCGGAATAGGTGCCTCAATGAATCGTTGCATCAATATTTTTGACGGATTAATCAAGGCAGATAATAGTTTATAATTATTTAGGAAAAAATATGTTAGAAGATTTTTTATATGCAATACAAAGTTTTACACGCAACAAAACACGAACATTTCTTTCTCTACTTGGAATCATTATTGGAGTAGCTTCTGTAATTGTAATCACAAGCATGGGAGCAAGTTCCACAAAACAAGTAGCTCAAACTTTTGGAACAGCCGGACTTGATGTTGTGAGCATAAATGGTGGACGTTTGACAAGAGGAAGAAACGCAGTTTTATCTTTCAATGAAACTTTTCGAGAAGAATTATTTGATAATATTTCTGGCATAAAAAAAATCTGGTACAAAAACTCACTAAGCGCAACTTTAGGATACAATGATCTTTCATCTTCGGTGAGTTGTTCTGCAATAGAAACAGGTTATCTTGAAATGTATAATCTAGAATTGCAAGAAGGTACATTTTTTAATGTCACAGATAATCAAGAAGGAACACAAAAAATAATTTTAAGTTCTGATGTAGCTCAAGATTTTTTCCCAGCAGGAGATGCAATTGGCAAAAAAATAATGCTTGTAGTTGGCAAGGTAACTTTTGGTTTTGAAATCATTGGAGTTCTAAAAGAACAGACTTCAGGAATGGAAAATGGTTCAGCTTATATTCCACGTGGATTTTATTCCAAAAAAATTATGCCAAATCCTAATGCAGATACTGTCATGGTACAAGCAATTTCAAATCAAATTGCAACACAACTTGTAGACATAATTACAAATTATTGTACAGAAAAATCAGGAAATTCCTATGCAGTTCGAGTCACTTCAATGCAATCCATGCTCAATCAGATGAGTGAAATCACAAATACAATGAGCATGATGTTAAGTGCCATAGCAGCCATTTCCCTTTTAGTTGGCGGAATTGGAATTATGAACATCATGATTGTGACAGTCACAGAACGAAAACAAGAAATCGGAATCAGAAAAGCACTAGGAGCCTCGCCATCCGATATCAGACAACAATTTCTCGTAGAATCGGCAAGCATTACTCTAATTGGTGGCATAATTGGAGTAATAATAGGCATAATCATAAGTCTATGCGTTGAATATATACAAAAACAAGTATTTGTCATAAATATAAAAGCTTGTTTTGTTTCGTTTATTTTCAGTGTTATTACAGGAGTCTTTTTTGGATTAAATCCAGCAAGTCGTGCAGCAAAACTTGATCCAGTAATAGCTTTGAGTGGCGAATAAATTACTAAAATCACCACCCAAAAATTCAAACGCAAACCTCTTACGTTGTTCTCAAGCCCTATTTTTTATCAAAATACTTTGAAAAAAACATTCTTCAACTACATGTCTTCAACTACAATTAGTTCACACTTCCCCGCTTTTTTCAAAACCATTATCATTTTCTTTTTCAGAACGCAAATCCTCCAGTTTTTTTAACACAGAAGGAGCATTTTTCGTAATCTTTTTGACAGTAAAATCTTCAAGCTTATTATCGCAAGTGTCCATCTGACCACTAGAACGCTCCAAAAGAATAACAATTCCTTCCAGCTGCTTAATCGTATCCTTAATTTCCGCAATAGCTTTATTATGATTTGCCCTAGCCTTTTCAAAAGAACCCGACAAACCTTTTTTAAACGCCTCCAGATTTTCCTCAAAATTCGTCAAATCCCTTTCCTGCTCCCTCATAACCTTGAGTTCACGTTTTGCATCAATCGTTTTCAAAGCAGAAGTTCTCAAAATCTGAATAATCGGAATAAAAAACTGCGGACGGATTACAAACCCCTTTGGCACCACATGCGAAATATCAACAATACCGTCATTATATAAATCATTATCCTCTTCAAGCGTACTCACCAAAATAGCAAATTCGCATTTCTTCTTATTCCTGTCAGAATCAAGCTTTTTAAAAAAATCCTCATTTTTATGCTTTGTTTTCGTGTCCTCATCCTGATTTTTCATCTCAAACATAATCGAAAGCACTTCAATACCATCAGGAGTAGTTTCACGATAAATAAAATCACCCTTCGAACCTTCGCTGGCATCATTATCTTTTCCAAAAGTAGCATTCGGAAACAAAGGACGCACCCTGTCAAATGAAATAGAACAATGTTGCTCCAGATTTTCACCAATCATCTTTGTAGACTGCTTTTTGCGAAAATCCTTAATCTGCTGAATCTGCTCATCTTTCAGTTTAATTTCAGTCTCAAATCCAGATTTTAAATTCGAAATCTGCAATTCGTGTTCCTTATTAGCCATTTCAAGCTCATTTTCAAGCTTCAAAACCTTCGTCTGTTCGCCTTGCACAGCAGCTTTCACCGCAAATTCCTTTTCCTTTTCCAAAGCCTCATATTTTGCTTTCAAAGAAGCCATATTTTTTTCAGATTCAGCAATCTTCATCGTAAATTCCGCATCTTTTTTTGTAGCAAGCTCATTCAATCTGGACTGTTGTTCCTTTTCAGCCGCCTTAATTTTTTCCATCGATGCCGCAATTTCTGCCTTATACTCAGCCTCTTTTTTTGCAAACAATTCTTTTTCCCTTGCAACAGCCGTTTCAATCTCAGAATTCTTCTGCTTTGCCAGAATCATTGCCTGCTTATTTATCTCTTTTTCAAATTCTTCATTTCGAATCTTGTTCGCAATCTCATCATAAACATTCTGCTCCAAAGTAATAGAAGTCCCACATTTAGGACACGTAATTTGCATATAAAACCTCCAAAAAAATTCTTTCTGCCCAGCTTTTTTTATATAATACAATATAGGGTGCAACCCCTTCGGGGTCGGGTGTTACGCAGCTCGGTAACCCTCGGCCGCTTCCCTCACTTCGCTTCGCTCGTTCAGTCCAGTGGCTTGCTTCGCAACTGCTCCATACCCTTGCACATCTACCAATAAGAAAATTCTATAAAAACAAAACTTTTTTTCTACCCTGCTCCACTTTATATTTTCTTTCTCAATCAACTGAATATTTCCTTGCAAAATGGCAAAAGTAGTTTTTAATGGTTTCTAAAATTTCATCTTTTCTTTCAGGTTCCCTGTCACAAGTTTGAATTAAAATAGAAACAGGATAAACAAATTCAATAGAAAGCATTCTGGCATCAGTTTTATTAATCACTTTTTTATCCATCATTTTTTGAAATATAATACAGTATAAATTCGAAATTCCTTCACAAATATGAGTTGAAGCAATTTTTGCAATCTTTTTGTTTCTAAACTGTTCAAGAGTCAAAAGTTTTCTCGTTTTTTTTATTGATTCATCGTTCATTGTAAAATTAATTTGTTCAAAAGCATTAGCAACCAATTCATCCATAGAATCAGGAATTTTTATATTATTTTGCTCAAATCCAAATTTTTCATTATAATAATCTTCTAGATTAGAAATCAAAACATCAAGAATTTCTTCTTTTCCTTTAAAATGCTTATAAATGGAAGGTCCTTTTAATCCGCAATTTTCAGCAATCAAATCAACACCTACACCATCATAACCTTTTTCTGAAAACAGATTCAAAGCAGACTTTAATATTTTTTCTCTTGTAGAATTCTTATTCAACATAATTATTACCAGAAACAAATTTTTACCAGGCTGTTAATATTTCCTATTCAAGGCAAACTTCAAACTAACTATATATTAACAAATTTTCTGTAAATAAAAAAGATAAAGATAATATGCTCCACTTTATATTTCAAATTCTCATAATGTTTAAAATTTTATACAGTTACCTGCTCCAGTTTATATTTATAAACGGAGTATATTCTAAAAAATAATAATAAATTAGCATACACTGCTCCACTTTATATTTTCACATCAATAAAACTCACAAACAACTGCTCCAGTTTATATTTATTTTCCCAAAATTTGTTAACAATTTTATACACTTTAGATTCTGTCTACCAAAAAATTTACAGACATAACCACAAAAAACAATATGCTCCAGTTTATATTTTATGCCCTGCTCCACTTTATATTTATGTTCTTTTACTCTGCTCCAGTTTGTATTTTCAAATAACTACAAAGTTTTTGACTGCTCCAGTTTGTATTTATTAAACCTTTTTCATCATCACTCTGCTCCAGTTTATATTTCTTTAACAAAAATAGTTTAAAAGGGGGACAGACCTTGATTTCAAAGAAGGACAATATTCAAATAAGGTCGTACCCCTATTTACAAAACGAGGTCTGTCCCCCTTTTTAAGGTCGTACCCCATTTAAAAAACCAAGGTCTGTCCCTGTTTTAAAATCAACTTGTAAAACAGGGACAGACCTTGGTTTATATTGGTATATATTTTTTTCAGCTACAATTTCTCATACAAATCTTACTGTATATACAATTTTATTTTTTTTATTCTTTTTGTATTTACATTTATATTCTTTTAAATCTCTTTGTATATACAGTTATTCTTAAGTTGTTAGTTTCCCCTCAAACGCTCAAATCTTCGTTCTGAAAGCCTCACCTGCTTTTTCAATTAATATATCAAAAAGTAATATTTTCCCTCTCAAAACGAAGATTTCAGCGTGTTACTTTTGTTACTACATTGTTAATACTTTTGTATACTTATTGCATTCTTTTTGTTATTACATTCGTATTTTTTATTATCATTTTGTAATTGACACGTAATAACATTCGTATTATAATATTTTTGGTGGGTGGGGGACTTATTTTGTCTCCCTAAAATAATTTATTTTAATTTTTGGAGATAAAATGAAAACTATAACTTTCGCTATTCAAAAAGGTGGAACAGGAAAAACTTCAGTTTCAGTTTCTGTTGCTGGAGACCTGGCTCTCGCAGGCAAAAAAACACTTTTAATAGACGCTGATCCTCAGGGAAATTCTTCAGGCTGGATATATCCTGAAGTAGAATATGAATTTGCCGATGTACTTTTGGGCAAAGCAAATCTTGAACAGGCAATCTGCAAAACTCATGTAGAAAATCTTTATATTCTGCCAACAGCAGGAATTGGTGGAAGCCTCCGTGACTTTTCACAAACCGCAACTGGTGACAAAATCTTCTATGTCAGAAACCTTCTTGATGAAATTGAAAATATGGGTTTTGAATTTACTATCATTGATACGTCTCCAGCATTCAATCTTCTGGAAAAAATGTGCCTTGTAGCGAGTAACGAAGCAATCGCAGTTTTACAACTCGACATTTTCAGTACGGACGGTCTTGTTACTTTTGCAGATTCACTTAATACGCTCAAAAAAAACATGCGTATTCAAGAACCTGTTTTTAACAAATTAATTTTGAATTCCAAAGATGACAGACTTCAGCAGCAATCACAACTTCTAGCACAATTTGAAGAGAACAAAAACTTCACTTTGTTTATGCTTCCAGTTGATCAGGCATTCAAAAAAGCACAAGGTTCTCAAATTCTCGTTCAGGAACTTTACGGAACAAAACAAATAACATTGGACGCAATAAATAAAATTTCGAAAGCAATTATCGAAGAAAAATAACATATTTTTTACAAGATTTACTTTTAAAACACAAAAAAGGGAGATAATAAATGGCAGTATCACAAAAGAAAAAACCTTCAGCTCCAGATATTTCAGAAAATTTAAGGTATTTAGATGGAACATCAGAAAATCTGCATCAAGATAACAATCAAATACAAACTGGAGCACCTTTTCAAAATAGTCAAAACAGTCTACAAACGCCGATTATTCAGAAAAAAACTGCAATCAAAGACACTCAAATAATTTTCCGCACAACTGAAGAAAACAAAAATCAGTTAAAAGGTTTTTTTGCTACTTACGGAATTACACTTTCAAAAGGAATTCAACTTGCATGTTTTTATCTGGAACAGCAAATCAAAAGTGGCAATGTAGAAATTAATGCTGCAGGATTAATTACAAAAAATAACAGGTAGGGGAGATGGAAAACATTATTAACAATGAAGAACTTTTTGGTAAAAGTGCTCTGGATGAATTGACAAACGAAAATCTTCCAGCTCTTATTGAAGATGACCCTGAAAAACGATTGAGGAGTTTTCTTTCTAGTCCATTCATATCAGCTTCTTTGCCATTAAAAGATGTAAACAAAAATATTTTTAAACGAAAATATAATAATATTTCTCTTAGTCTTGCAAGTACAGCCGACAAAGTGCCATTTGGTAAATATGGGAGACTTTTGCTCACCATTTTGACAACACATGCAGTAGTGGAAAAACCAAGTGCTGATGATGGAAGTGTTATGGTTCAATACAATTCAATTCGTCATCTTCTTAAAGAAATGCAGCTTTCAGCAGGCAGAAGTAACGAAATAAAAGAACAGCTTGAATATTTTTCCAAATCGACATTTGTTTTTGAAGAAAAACGTACTTCCATTGTTCAAAAATCACTTTTTAAAGACCTTTTAGAAGCAGATGAACAATTAAAAGCTGATAAAGTTCAAGCAACTTTAGTTTCCACTGGTATCATCCCTTTTATGGAAGGAATGCAGTATCTTGAATTAAAAGAAGATGGAAAAGAGGGTAAACAATATTGCATTTCGATGAAATTGTCACCAGCTTTTGTTAAGTTTTCACGTAAACATTCTGTTCCAATTAATTATTCGGTTTATAAAAAAATTACAAGTGCTGTAGGAAAGGATATTTATGCATGGCTTACCTATCGAAATAACAGTTTAAAACCTGGTGATTCTGTTTTTATTCCAAGCAACTCACTTGTAGAACAATTTATGCCTGTTAAAGAAAAAAGTCATGAAAATCAAGAAAGAACAAATTATAATTACATACTGGAGCAGATAAGAATAATTAAAGAAAAATATTATCCTGAACTAAATGTTGCAATTAATAAAGATGGTGATGGAGTTACTTTGTATCATTCTATACCACAAATTCTTTCAAAAGATTCAAGATATGTTTTAGTAACAGCAAGTATGTAGTTAATTTTATGTGATTTATCCACATTTTTCTTTTACTACTACTTGTTTAAATTTATTTGTTAATTCTATTTGTTTTTATAGAAGATAATTATAATTTGGAGCAAGTAAAAATATATATTGGAGCATATATTCCTTAAAAATTGTTTCTATTTTGTTATTATTACAAGAGTTAGGAATAAAAAAATGAATAAATAAAATAAATATAGATTGGAGCGGAAAAAAGAAGGTCATCCACAGTTTTATGTGGATAAACAAATAGAAACTGGAGCATAAAAACTAAAAAAAAGGAATTTTCTTTTGAAATCTTAAAAATTTAGTAACAAATATTCAAAAAACTTATGAAAATAACTTTTTTCACAAGTTATATCTTTTACAGGTGCTCCAGTTTATATTTATTATATAGAAGAAAGTTTAATAATCTGAAAAAAGTATTTTTTGATGCTCCATTTTGTATTTATTTCATTTTCGAGATTTATTTTTTGTGAAATTTTACGATATTTTGATTGTCAAGAAAATTCAATTATGTTAAACTTTTTATAACTGGTTCAATTTCGAGTTTTTTAATTTTAAACAGTGGCAAGGATTGTAAGGGCTAGCGTAGCCAGTTCCGAAGCGTAGCGAAGGAATGAAGCGATAGCGTAACCCTGAAAAGCCTGTTTTTTGCGAAGCAAAAAGCCACCCAAAGAATAAAAATTTAAAACTCGACATCTGTCCTATTAAATGTACTGTTTATTTTAGAAACAATTTTGAATAGTTCTAAAACAGCTTTTTGAGTTGTATGTGGCCCAAAACTAAATCGAACAGAAGTTTCACGTAAATCATTATTTATATGCATTGCTTCAAGAACTGGACGATTGTTTTTCTTTGAAGAACATGCACTTCCTGTTGATATACTAAAACCTTCAGAATCAAGAGCTCTAAGCATTACATTTCCAGGAATCTTAGAAAAAGCTGCTTGAACAACAAAGGGAGAAAAAAGTTCAGGTTTTTCCAGTCTGCTTTGAGGAATTATTGTGCAGCCTTTAAGTTGTGAAAGCTGGTTTACGAAGTCCTGAGAAATTTTTGTAAACTCCGAATTGTCTTTGTTATAATAACGTTCCAGACATTTTGAAATTGCAACAGCACCAAAAACATTTTCAGTTCCGCTTCTGATATTATTTTCCTGTCCACCGCCTTTTAAAAAGGGTTCAAGTTTATCTTTGAGATATAAAATTCCGATTCCTCTTGGTCCGCAAATCTTGTGAGAACTGATTGCTGCACTGTCAATTCCGTTGTGTGAAAGGTCCAGCCTTATTTTTCCAGCTGCCTGAACACAGTCAACGTGGAATTTTGGACGTCTCTTATTTTTTGAGACTTCAATTATGGTATCGGCTATTTCATAAATCGGTTGAATTACGCCAGTTTCATTGTTCACGGCCATGATGCACACAAGCATAGTGTCGTCTGTCAGGTAATCTACAACGGTTTGCGGTTGAATAATTCCGTATTTATCTGTAGGAAGTTCTTTGATTTTCCAGCCACAGTGTTTCATTGCATAGGCCTGTTCTCTTATGGCAGGATGTTCAATTGAACTGATAAGAACAGTTCCGCATAAAGGTTTTGTCATAACTGAAAGAAGGGGAATCTGGTCGCTTTCTGTTCCACCAGACGTAAAATAGATGTTTTCAGTTTTTACGTCAAGGGTTTTAGCAACTTTTGCGCGTGTTTCTTCTAGAACAGATTTAGCATTTTTTCCAATCTGATGAACGCTGGAAGGATTTCCCCAGTTTTTCATAGTGATTTCGAGAGATTCTTTTAAAATATCCTGATCAGGTGGTGTGGTAGCTGCCCAATCAAAATAATGTTCATAATCAAAATCTTTATCTGTCATTTTTTAATCCTGTCTGATTTCAGTTTTTCAAAAAAACTAATGAAAAAAAATCTTTTATTTCAAAACTGAAAGAATCTCTTCATCAGAGAATTCTTCGATAACAATATCAGTGATTCCTTTTGCAAGAACAATTCTGATTTTATCAGTCAGATTTTTTTTATCTTTGTGCATAACAGAAAGAAGTCTTTCTCCAACTCCGCCGCCTTGAACTATTTGCGGAATTGCTTGAGTATCCCAGTTGTATTGTTCCAGAACTTTATATACCTCATCTCTAAAACTTTGGCGGCAATATTCTTTTTGGTAAGCTAAATCAACGCTTCTTCCAATTCCCCACGCAACTGCACAACCGTGTGTTATATTTCCAAGTCCTGAAGTAGATTCCAATGCATGTCCAAAAGTGTGTCCTAGATTTAAAAATGCCCTGATTCCCTGTTCGGTAAAATCCTGTTCCACTATTTCTGCTTTTGCTTTAACACATTTTCTGATAATAAGTTCAAGTAAATCTTTATCGCGTTCATTGATTTTTTGTGAATCATTTTTGAAAATTTCAAATAATTCGCTATCAAAAAGAATTGCTGTTTTTACTGCTTCTGCAAGCCCAGAATTATATTGATTTTCAGGAAGATATTGTAAAAATTCTGGAAAATAATAAAGTTTTTGAGCTGGAAAGAAAGTTCCGATAATATTTTTGTAGTTTTCATAATCGCAGCCAGTTTTTCCGCCAATGCTTGCATCAACCATTGCCAAAAGGGTAGTCGGAATGAATTCTACTTTTGCGCCACGTTTAAAAATGGAAGCAGCAAATGCTGTAATGTCACAAATGACACCGCCTCCAATTCCAACGAATATGTCTTTACGTGTAAAATCTGCTTCAACAGCAGCTGTGATAATAGAAAGAACAGATTCAATCGTTTTATATTTTTCACCAGAACCTAAAATAAGCAGACGGTCATTCTCATAAATACCGTCATCAAATTTCTGAATAAAATTTTGCATACATTCAAGACTGGCAACATTTGCGTCTGTAATAAAAAATCTTCTTTGTGTGCAATTTTCTTCTTGATTGTAAAAAACGCTGCACAAATCTGGCGTGCCGGAGTAAAAATTGATTTGTGAGTATTGTGTGCCTGCATAAATTGCCGGATAGGAGATTTTCATTGATTCTGTAGACATAAGAACTTCCTTATAAATAAAGTGCTAATATTCTAATACTTTTTGTCCATTTCGTTAAGTTCTTTTATGTTTTTTTCTAAGCGATTAATCTCTCTTGTCAGTATTTTTTCGTAATCAAGTTCACCGTTTACAATTCTTTCTCTTTCATCTTCCCAATTTTGTTTTTCTGTGATGTATAAAAAATTGAATGATTTTGTATTTGCCTTTTCACACCATAATTTTGCTTCCTGCCAATAATAAAGTCCCGCCTGGTAACATTCCAAAGCTTTCTGCATGTTACGTAAATATTCATCTTTCCATGGAGCATCGTAAAAATAAATGCATTTTTTGTCATAAGTTCTGCCAAGTCTTAAATGCTGTTCAATAAGTTTAAGATTAATGTGCATTTGGAATAAATAACGATATTTTTCCCATTGTTTTTCACTTGTGATTTTAAAATCTACAAACTGAGGATTACAAAAATCTGCCTGTGCTGCTTTTTCCAGCCAATATATGTTTTCAATACAATCATCAGGATATTGCTGATAATGAACGTGATAAAGTTTATACCAGTCTTCTTTGTATTTTACCATGTAACCAAACAGATTTGATGGAAGAAACATAAAAAAGAGGATAATGGAAGTGAATGTTATAATTTTTTTTTTCACAATTCAATTATCGGAAAAAAAGTTATCTAATTAACACTTACTGAAGTATGATTTTAGAAATTGTTTCTGAAATTTCATCTATAGATTTGGTTGCGTCAATTCTGATGATTTTCATTCCGCAGGACGGGTTGTTTTCATACCCGCTTATGATTTTTTCATATTCCAATGCAATCTTTTTCTGAGTTTCAATTTTTTCGTAAATTTCTTTTTTTTCATTTCTGGAATCAACTCTTTTTAATGAAATTTCAGGGTCAATCTCAAAGAAAAAAAGAATTTCTGGTAAAGGAAATGTCGAATTCAAAAGTTTTGGCAATTCTTCTCCGCAGGAAATTGACTGATATGCAAGGCTTGAAAAAAGATATCTGTCAGAAATAACAGTTTTTCCATTGTTAATTTGTTCTATAATTCCATTTTTGCCGTAAAGATGTTCTGCTCTGTCGGCTGCAAATAAAAAAGAATTTGTTTTTTCGTCAACAGAAAATTCTCCGCCAAGCATTTTTCTTAAAAACTTACCTGTTTCCAACGATGTTGGTTCTGCAGTTTGAAAAAATTTTTGAGGATTTTTTTCGCATATTTTTTTGATTTGAGTGGAAGTGCCAGCTCCATCAATTCCTTCGAAAACAATAAAATTCTTTAAAATCATGTTTACGATTATATCTGATGAATGTTATTTTTTCTATATGAGAGTCTCAAAAACTATATAAAAACAGACAAAAAAATGATATAATTTTTCGATAAAATGGGATTTTTGTACAAAAGTGGCCGTGTCCGCAGTTTTATTTTGATTTTCCTCACTTTGCTTGCACTTGTAGTGTGCATTCCTGTGGGAAATCATTTTATTTCGCTCATAAACAACGGCATTTCAAAAGTTCTTGAAGATATTCAAAAAGAAACAGGTCTGAAAATTTCATATCAATCTATGTCGCCTTCACTTATGAAAAACGTTTCAATCAGGCAAATAGAAATATCATCTGATGAAGGAAATCTTTTATCAATACAAAATGTAAAAGCCGGCATAAAGATTTCAGAACTTTTCAAAAAAAATCTGCAGGAAGGAATCACTTATGTTTTGATTGATGGTGTAAATATTGAACTATCAAAATTTTTGTTGTATATCCAAAAAATCAAAAAAAATAGCCAAGATGAAAATGAAGTACTTCAGTTGCAAATGGAGAAATACATTCCTAGAAATGTTAAACTAAAAAATATTAATATAAATTATGACCAGAATAATTTTTTAGCAGTATTGAATGTTAAAAAAATCAATGTTGATAACAATCCTAAAAAAAATATTATGGAATTACAGATTGATTCAGAAATTGATGCAAAAATCTCTAGTTCTATTCAAATGTTAAATCAAAAATTTTCTTGTCAATTAAACGTTAATGGAGATTTTTCGCGTCAGATTGATGAAGCACATTTTGTAATAAGAATTTCAAATTTGACAAACGGAATTTATAAAATTGGGAAATTAAATTTTCAAGCGACTTTAGAAGATAATAAATTTGATATTCATACAATTCAGGTAATTAATCCTATTTCTGTGGGTGTAAAATATGATTTGCAGAATAATGTGATAAATGCTCAGTTAAAAACTGAAAAACTGAAACCTTTTGAAATAATACTTTCAAAATCAAATCAAAAGAAAATCAGTAAATTTAAGAATATCAGTTTTGACACAGATACAATAGTAAATTGCGATTTATCCAATAAAACGTTGATGTTTTTGAGCGATTCTAATATTCTTATTCCTGATAATGTTTTTGCTGGTGGACTTGATGCTGGTTTCAGTGTTTATGGAAATCAAAATGAATTTGAAGTAACAAAATTATATTTAAATGGAGAAAATTGTATTGCAAATGGGAGTTTAAACTATTCTTATGAAAATATGCAGCTTTCTGGAATGTTTGATTTACCTTATTTTAAAATGAAAAATGGTAAAGTTATTACAACCGAAGTTTATTTTGATGCTCTTGAAAAAGGATTTAAGGCTTTTTCGCCACAAATTTTTGTAGATAACCATGCTTTAACGGCACTTTCGCTTTCAATGTTACCTGGTAAAGATTCTTTTGATTTTAGATTTGAAGCTTCAGATTATTCTCATAGCGATGATTCTGAACCTGGCGTAATTCAAATAGATGGTAGTTACCTCCCTAAATCAAATTACATTCAAACAAGCGTTTTATTCAATACAATATATCTTGATACGATTGTGGAATTTGTTCAACAATTTTTATCACAGGACAAAATTTATAATTTCAATACAATTAAAAAAAATGTATCTCCTTATGTAATTTCTGGTGATTTTTATGTTTCGTCTGATTTTAAGACAATTTCTTATAATGTACCGTACATTCTTCTTGCAAATACTCAAAAAGAAAATCAGGTAATAATGCTTAGTGTAAATGGAAATGAACAGAGCTTTCAAATGAATAATCTTTCTGTTGTTTATGGAAAAGTTGCTTTTGAAGCCTCGGGAACTTTTGACAGAAATGAAGATTTTTCAGATATGTTTTTTACGCTTGAGTTAACATCATCTTCTATTCCATATCATTTTTCAGGTTCCATCATGCCAGGAATTTTGACTTTATCTGGTGATTATGATACACAGCTGGAAGTCAATTTTGAAAAAGATAGAATAAACGGATTTATTAATTTTAATAATCTTCCAATAAATTTTTCCAAAAACACTACAGTTTTTTCAACAAATACACAATTTTTCTATGATTCTCTAAATGGACCAGATATTAGACTTCATCAGTTCGAAGTAGAAATTCCAAATGTTAATTATTCAACTAGTCCCAAAATTACACTTTCTGGAAATATCACAAAATATGGTGCTCAGTTTGATTCAATTGCATACAGCGATTTATATTCATCTCTTCAAGGAGATGCTGACGTTACTGTTAATATAAATAATTCCATTTTGGATTCCATTGGAGCAAGAATAAATGTTAAAAATCCATTTTCTCAAGAAAATATATTTTTTGATGGTGTCATTTCTAATCCAGAACAAATAAAACTTACAAAAGAAAATATATTGAAAAATCTTTATTTAAATTTACAGTTGGAATTGAATTCTTTTGGATTAAATCGATTTGGATTTTTGCAAAATGAGAATAATAAACTTTCTGCTTCTTTTTATGCATCTGGAATTTTGGAAAATCCGTACATTTCATTAAACGTTTCAGATTCTTCCATATTAATTGCCAATTCTTTTTTGAAAGTGAGTGGAAATGCAATTTTGGAAGATGAAATTTTATCAGTTAATGATTTTTCAATTAATTATGATGTTTTAAATATTTCTGATATTCAGGCAAAATGTAGTTTACGAGATATAACGTTGGCCGCTGAAGGAAAAATGCTTGTAAACGTTGGTGAAAAAACTTTGCAATCCCCTATGAAACTAAAACTTACAAATGCAATTGTTCCTCATGATTCAAGAATTCCAGAAAGTTTTTTTGTGAATCTTGAACTCCCAGAATTTTCTGGTTCGATGATTAAAACGAAATTTCCTTTATCCTTATCATTTTCATATTCTGATAAATATTTCTTGATTTCATCTTCACAAAATGCTGGAATTAATGGAATTTTTGATTTAAATAATAAGCTTCTGGATTTGACTGTAAATAATGGAAGTTTTATTTCTTTTGGACTTGGAGGAATAACTTCCGCAAATAATACAAGTTTAAGTCTTTATGATATTAATATAGATTTAGCAAAACTTTTTTCATATTTGAATTTTGACAATATTTTGAGCGTTGAAAATGGAATTATAAATGGAGACATTATGATAAGTAATTCTCTTGATAATCCTGATTTTTCTGGTTCAATAAGAATTCCTAAGCCAATATTTAGTCTTCCTTTTCTTACGAATCATAAACTGACAACAGATGAATTAGTTTTGAATTTTAATCAAAATGAAATTGAGTTTGAAAAAACAGTTTTAAATAATAAAAACAATCAAAAAGTTGAAGTAGAATTTGATTTTATGCTAAATAAATGGGTTATAGATAGAATTGAAGGCTCTGTCAAAACTCAAAATCCAAATTTGTTTCCTATTAAGATTACAACACCTTTATTTGTATTGCAGGGAAATGTGTTTACAGATTTAAAACTTTCATTTGAGGAAAATATTTTTGATATTTCAGGAACAATTTTTGGAGAAGATATAGATTTAAACTCATCAGTGTCCTCATTTACTGGTATTCCACAAAATCAACTGAATGAATTGCAGAATAATTCTGAATCAATTCAAGTACAGACAAATCTTGATATAAAACTTGGAACTCATGCGTCAATAAGTTTTGATCCAATTTTGAGATGTGTTTTTGTTCCAAATACTAGTTTTTCTGTAATTTATAATCCTGATAATGAACAACTCTCTGTTGACGGAGAATTAAAAGTTCGTTCTGGTGATGTTTCATATTTAAATCGAAATTTTTACATAAAATCGGGTGCAATAAAATTCAATCCTGAAGAACTTTCTAATCCAATTGTTACTTTCCGTGCAGAAACAAGAGAAAAAGACTTTAAAGGTCAAACTGTAAAAATCATAATGTCTGTAGAAAATCAATATCTTGATAAAATGGAACCAAGATTTTCTTCTGAGCCAGCAAAGTCTGAAAATGATATATTGACAATGCTTGGTCAGATTGTTGTTGCAGATTCAAACAAAGCTACAGATTTCTTGTTTGCAGCGTCAGATTATGCATTGCAATCAACCGTTATGCGTTCTATGGAAAACAAGTTGCGTGATTTGTTAAATTTTGATATATTTTCAATAAGGACAAATATTTTACAAAATACATTGGGAATGGGGATGTCTGGAGATTTATCTAAAAATAATATCTCTATCGGTAACTTTTTGGATAATTCAACTGTTTATGTAGGTAGATATTTAGGAAGTTCTTTATATATTGATGCGATGTTACATGTGTCTTTTGACAATACTAATACAAGCGATATTTTTTCGGTTCGAAAAACAAACTTTCAACCGGAATTTGGTATTGAATTAGAAGGACCACTTTCAAATGTTCCTATAAAGATAAATTCTGGAACTGAATTTTTGTTTTCAGGACCTAATATTCGAATCAATATGGCTCCAGATATAAACGCAATGATAAATGGTAGATTTGAACCAGCAACTTCATTGACTTTAACTTGGAAATTGACTTTTTAGTCTTTTTTACGTTTTTTTTATTTTTTTTATCACTTGTTTAGTGACTAATTACTTGGGAGGTGTGTGATGCATCGTAAAATGCTTCCACTTTTTTTTGTTTTTTTTGTTTTTGCATTTACTGCATTTTCACAGGAAAGTGAATGGTATTGGAATCAACCAATTGCAAAAATAGAATTTTCAGGATTAAAAAATGTTAAAAAATCAGATTTGACAGGAATTATTAGTTCATATATTGATGAACCTTTTACAGACTCAGTTTTTAATGAAATTCTAGATAAACTTTATGCTTTGGAATATTTTGAGGATATAAATCCTTATGCCAAGCATAATTCTGACAAAAATAATGATGTTTTACTTGTTTTTGAAGTTATAGAACGACCAGTAATAAAAGCTGTAAATTTTATAGGAAATAAAAAAATCAGAAATGGTGAACTTCGTGACCAGATTAAAATAAAAGCAAGTGATGTTTTTGTTGAATCTAAAGTTTTACTTGATGAAAGAGTTATACGAAATTATTATCTTTCAAAAGGTTATACAACATCGAGTGTTTCTCATTCTGTCGTCCAAAAAGATAACGGTGTTGAAATAGTTTTCAATATAAATGAAGGCTCAAATACAATAATCAAAGAGATTAAGTTTAAGGGAAATACCATTATTTCTGAAAAAGCTTTGAAAAAGAAACTTGAACTAAAAGAAGTTGGTATTTTAAAAGATGGTGCATATCAACCATCCACACTAGAACAAGACAAACAAAGAATAATTGAATATTATCGCGAAAGAGGTTATGCTGATGTACAGATTCTTGATGTAACAATCGATACATCATTTAATGACGAAAAACAGCGTAATGAACTTACAATAAATTTTATTATTCAAGAGGGAGCTCAGTATACTTTTGTAGGACTTGAAATTAAAGGAAATGAAGTCTTTTCAGTAAAAGAACTTTTGAAACAACAGAAATTAAAGTCTGGCGCAATTTATAACGAAACAAAATTTCAAGAAGATTTAGCAACTATTCAAAGTGTTTATTTTGAAAATGGATATATGTCAAATGAATATTATCCTATGCCGTTAAAAAATACTGAACGTCATGAAATTTCGTATGTGCTTACAATAGTCGAACATTCAAGAAGTCACATCGAAAATATCATTATAAAAGGAAATAATAAAACAAAAGAAAATGTGATTAAGCGAGAAATTCCTATAGAAGAGGGTGATATTTTCTCTAGAGAAAAAATTCTTAATGGTATGCGAAATTTGATGAATCTGCAGTATTTTTCTAACATCATTCCAGAACCGCAACAAGGTTCCGAAGAAAATCTTGTAGATTTAGTTTGGACCGTAGAAGAACAGTCAACTTCTAACATTCAGTTTGGTATGACTTTCTCGGGAATTACTGAGCCAAATACTTTACCGATTTCGCTTTTCTTGAAAATTGAGAATTCAAATCTCTTTGGCGAGGGTAAAACAATTTCTTCTTCAGTAACAGCTTCCAACACAGAACAATCCATAGATTTTTCCTATTCTCAAAACTGGATTGGAAATAGTCCGATTGGTTTTTCTCAAAGTCTTTCATTTTCTCATTCGAATGCTACTACTCCTGTAAATTTCTGGTCACCAAATCTTGATTTTAATCAGCGTTATTATTATATGAATTTTGAAAGTTGGACTGCTTCTTTGAGTTCAGGACTTTTCAGAAGATGGACTCCTGATTATGCAATTCTATCTTTATCAAGCGGAATATCAAATTCATTCTCAAACAATATTTATGATGAATCATTATATGTTCCAGTGGATGTCGGTGTATCTTCATTTGCAAATACATTTGGACTTATGAATTCTATCTACACAAGTTTTTCTGTTGATAATCGTGATGTAAACTATGATCCTACAAAAGGTTGGTTTGCAAGTGAGCGTCTTGCATGGTATGGTTTGATTCCTGGCTTGGAAACAGAATTTTTCTTACGTTCAGATACAAAACTTGAAGGATATTTAAAATTATTTGATATTCCTTTTTCTGATACATATTCATTAAAAATGGTATTTGCTGCTTATACAGGTTTATCAGCAATTTTTCCAGTTTACGGAACAGTTACAGATTCAAATAAGTTATATATTGATGGAATGTTTAATGGACGAGGATGGACAGACAATTACAAATATACAAAAGGTCAGGTAATGTTATCTAATAAATTGGAATTACGTGTTCCAGTTATTCCTGGGGTTATTGGTATTGATGGCTTTTTTGATGCAGTTGCAGTTAAAAAATCAGTTAAAGATTTGGAATCTCTTTGTTTAGAAGATTTCTATTTCAGTTATGGACCTGGAATTCGTTTTTTAATGCCTCAGTTGCCTATTCATTTAATTTTTGCTTGGAGATTCAGAGTAACAGATGGTGTTCCTAAATTTGATAATACACCATTCCAGTTTGCTCTTTCTTTCAATATCACAAACAGATAATTATTGGGGTTTTTTATGAAAAAAAGATTACTTTCTTTATTTATTTTATTTTTATTAATTTCAATTCCTGCTTTTTCTCAGCAGATTACAAAATTTGGAGTTGTTGACACTGCAAAAGTTTATAATGCATATTTTAGAAATTCAGCTCCTATCAGAAATTATGAAAAGAAAAAAGCTGATTTTCAGGAAGAAGTTAATAAACTTTCTGATGAATTAAAACAACTTCAGCAAAAAAAATTGGACTATGAAAGTGCAGGTAATGAAACACAGGTATTAAAAATTGAAGCTGAAATTACAAGAAAAAAAGATTATTTAACTGAATATACAAATGCAAAAAATGTAGAATTAGAATCATTACAAAAATCATTACAAAATTCTGATGATTTTTATAAAAAACTTTACAATACACTTGCTAAAATTGCTGAGGGCGGTGGGTATAGTATGATTTTAAGTTTGCAAGATGCAAATGCAATTTTGTGGTACAGTTCTTCTGTTGATATCACAAATCAAGTGATAAACGAACTTGGATTATAAAATGGCAGAAGAAAATCTTACCCCTATGATGATACAGTATCGGGGTATAAAAGAACAATATAAAAACGAAGTTGTTTTTTTCAGGCTTGGTGATTTTTATGAGATGTTTGATGATGATGCTGAAGAGGTTTCTAAACTTTTAAATCTGACTTTAACACATAGAGCATCTCAAAAAATGTGTGGCATTCCTTATCATGCTGCAAAAATTTACATTGCAAGACTTTTACGCTTAGGAAAAAAAATAGTTATCTGTGAACAAGTTGGAGAAATTCCAAAAGCTGGAAAAGGCATTGCTGAACGTAAAGTTGTAGAGATTATTACTCCAGGAACGGCTTGTGAGGATGAATATCTTGAAGGTTGTAGAGAAAATTATCTTGCAGCATTATCTATTACAAAAGGTCGAGTTGGTTTTGCATTTATCGATGTTTCTACATCAACTTTTAAAGCTACTTCATGGTCTGCTTCTAAACTTTCTCAATATTTTTCTAAAGAACTCCATCGTGCTGGTCCAAGGGAATTATTACTCCCGATTTCACTAAAAAATAATCAAAATATTCAGGATGCTGTTAATTCTATTGGAAATTTGTCGGTATCTTATTATCCTGATTGGGATTTTTCAATAGATTTTTCTTATAAAAAATTAACATCACAATTTAATACTGCAAGTTTAAAAGCATATGGTCTTGAAAATGATAGTGCAGAAATTGCTCCAGCTGGTTTTTTGCTTGATTATCTTGAAAAAACTACAAATGCAAAACTTTCTCACATTACTTCTATCCAAGTATATGAAGATAATGATTTTCTTGTGATGGATGATAGTTCTATTCGAAATCTGGAAATCACACAAAATATGAGAGATGGAACTTCATCTTATACTCTTTTCGATTGTGTAAATTTTACTAAAACTCCGATGGGTGGAAGACTTTTAAGAAACTGGCTTTTATTTCCATTAATCAATGCAAAAATGATTGATGAAAGACAGATTCGTATTCAAAAAATAGTTGAAAATCGCTCTTTACTTGAAAAACTTAAAACAGATTTATCTTCAATATTAGATATAGAACGACTAGCTTCAAGAATTGCGATGGAAAAAGCTCATCCAAAGGAACTTCAAGCATTACGTTTAAGTCTAGAAATGTGGACAAAAGTAAAATCTTATCTTATAGACTTTGATTATTCTTTTGTTTCTTCTGAAGATGCACAGAATATTTGTAATCTTATCGGAAATTCCATTTTGGAAAATCCTTCTACTAGTTTAACCGATGGTGGAATTATCAAAGAAGGCTGGTCAGAGGAATTGGATCATTGGCGCAATATTCATAATAATTTTAATGCAATTCTTTCTGAATATGAAAATGAAGAACGTGAAAAAACTGGAATTTCTACTTTAAAAATTAAATATAATAATAACGCAGGATATTTTATTGAAGTTTCAAAAGGAAAACTTTCTTCAGTTCCTTCTCATTTTATTATGCGTCGAGTTCTTGTTAATGGTGACCGTTATACAACAGAGCGATTGCAAAAACTTGAACAAGATTTAAATGAAGCTTCTACAAAAATATTAGAACTTGAAAGAGATTTGTATCTAGAAATAAGGGATTCATTGAAAAAATATGTTTCTTATTTACATCAAATCTCACAAGAAGTTGCAAATACTGATGCTATCTGTTCTTATGCTCAGGCTGCAATCCAACATAAATGGGTTTGCCCTGAAATAACAGATGACGGTATTTTTGAAATAAAAAACGGTCGACACCCAGTTGTTGAAAAACACCTTCCTACTGGAGAATTTGTTCCTAATGATTCATTTCTTTCTTCAGATGATGATGAAATTCCTTCTTTTGCACTGATAACTGGTCCGAATATGGCTGGAAAAAGTACTTATCTACGTCAAAATGCATTAATCGCTTTGCTTGCTCAGACAGGTTCTTTTGTACCAGCTGATAGTGCAAAACTTGGAATCGTTGATAGAATTTTTTGTCGTGTTGGTGCTTCTGATAATTTAGCAAAAGGTGAGTCAACATTTCTTGTAGAAATGACTGAAACTGCAAATATTTTGCATGCAGCAACAAATCGTTCTCTTGTGATTATGGATGAAGTAGGAAGAGGAACTTCCACTGAAGATGGACTTGCAATCGCAAAGGCTGTTTCTGAATATCTTTTGGATACAGTTAAATGCAAAACTTTTTTTGCAACTCACTATCATGAATTGTCAAGGCTTAAACATACTTCCTTGAAATTCTTGTGTATGGATGTTCTTGAGCAGAATGGACGTGTTGTTTTTTTACGAAAGATAAAGGAAGGTGTTACAGAAAATTCTTATGGAATTCATGTAGCAAAACTTGCTGGAATTCCTCCAGAAGTGATTGACAGAGCAAATAAAATTCTTTGTGATATTCAAGCTGCTAATGGCGATAAGAATGTTTTTGAAGAAAAAAAAATTATTCAAAAAGAAAAAGAAAATATAGAAACTCATTCACCTGGACTTTTTAGTGATGAAGAAATAATCATTTCTGAGATTTTATCTGTGGATTTAAATAATATAACGCCGATGAATGCATTGCAGACAATCTCACGTTGGAAAAAAACTCTATTAGGACAGTAAAATAATAAAAAAAAACAATAATTTTCTCATTTTGACTTCCTCTTTTTGATAGGTTTGATACATATTATATATGTGATGAATTTAATTTTTGAATCAAAGCAGGCTGGTGTTTTCTTAATGCGAAGTTTTTTCTCAATCTTGAACAATGGTAGTACTTGTGTTATTTGCAATGAAAAAACTTTTATCTATCCAATTTGTAAGAAATGTCTTTCAAAGCACTTTTCTCTTAATGATGTGTTTAATGAAAAAAGATGCAAAATTTGCGGAAAAGTTTTAATATCAACGGAAGATACTTGTTCTAGGTGTAGAAATGAAAGAATTTTGCTTCATACAAATTATATGTTGCCTCTTTTTTCATATAGACTTTGGAATAAAGAATTATTATTTAAATGGAAGATAATGGGTGAACGAGCAGTTTCCTCTTTATTTGCTTATTTTGTATTCAAAGCTCTTAATAGATTGAATGATGAAATAGTTGTTCCTGTTCCTCCAAGAAAAGGTAAAGTCAAAAAGAATGGTTGGGATCAAGTTGATGAAATTTGTTCTTTTTTGAAAAATCGTTATGGAATAAAAGTTCTTAAACTTTTAAAAAGGAACACTACAGAACAACAAAAAAAACTCCATAAAAAGGAAAGACTTGAAACAATAAGTTGTGCTTATCAGGTTGAACAGGAAAAGACTATAAAACAAGAATTAAAATGTGTGAATGATGTTTTGCCTAGAAAAGTTTGCTTAATTGATGATGTTTGTACTACTGGAGCTACAATTGAAAGTTGTGCAGAAATTCTAAAAAGAATTGGAATTGAAACTGTTGATGTAATTACTCTGTTTGTTGTAGACTAGCATTTTTTAGATTTGCTTTGTGGTAATGATAGAAGTATCTGCAAAGTAGTATATAAGACTGAGTTAAAAAAATAACTGAACAAAAAAAATTAAATTTGATATTTGACCTGTTTTTTTCTATTGGTTATTGTAAATCAAATTTTTTTTTAAATAGGAGGTGAATTGTTTTAATTACTGAATAAAAAATCATTGCAAAACTTCGGTTTTTGGGTTAAAATTATTGTATAATTTTTTTAAGGATTCAAATATTTTGGATTCAGATGATATGTGATTTAGGGAGACTATATGGCTACTGAAGTTCAATTTCAACTTGTAACTTTCCGATTGGGAGAAGAATTGTATGGAGTTAATATCATGGATGTCAAAGAGATTGTAAGGCTTCAAAATGTCCGAGTTATTCCTAATGCTCCTTACTATGTGGAAGGAATTATAAAATTGAGAAGTGAAATAATTCCTATTATTGATTTGCATAAACGTTTTAATATTCAATCTACGTCAAAGCCAGAAGATATAGAAATGGAAGGTGGTTTTATTATTCTTGATATTGAAGGTAGCAAAATCGGAATTATTATTGATAAAGTTGAACGTGTTGTTACAATAAAAGAAGAAGAAGTAAAAGAACCTCCACAGATGCTTAGCGGTATTGGAAATGAATATATTGAAGGTGTAGTTCGTGAAGAACATGGTTATTTAATCATGTTGAATACTAGAAAATTGTTTAATGCATCAGAATTACAAAAAATTATTGATATACAGTAATGATACAGACTTACAGTACAACTATTCGTAGAAAAGAAATGGATGCAGTTTTGACTTGTATGGTTGATGAAAAAATCGGTCCTGGCGAGTTGAATGCAAAATTAATTACTCAAATTAAAGAATTTATTAAATGTGATGGCGCTGTGGCTTTGAGAAGTCCGGCAATTGCTTTGAAGTATGCATTGATGTCTATGGGACTTGAAGCAAATTCAAAAGTGATGGTTTCGGCTTTGGCACCGGCTTGGCAATATCAGTCTCTTGTTTCAATGGGATTTGAACCTCTTGTTCTTGATGTTGATGAAGTTAATGGATTAGTAAATGAACAGATTATCAGCGAAGGAATAAAGCAAGGCGGAAAAGTTTTATTGTTGCATGAAACTGAAGGAATTCTTCCAAATCTTGAAGAAATAGTAAAACTTGGAGTACCAATAATCGAAGATGTTTCGCAAAGTGCTGGTTCTGCTTTTAGCATGACTGGCGAGGATGATTCTGCTCAACAGCAGAAAATGGCTGGAACTTTTGGTGTGTATTCCATTTTGGGACTTGAAGAGAGGGATGTAATAACAGCTGGCGGTGGAGCTGTTTTGATTTCACCTGGTAGACGTGAATGGATTGTTTTAAAAAAATATGTTGAAGAAGCGCCTTTGACAGATTTGCTTCCTGATATAAATGCTGCTTTGGCTTGGGTTCAGGTAAAAGAGTTTGCTAGAAATGAAAAAACAAGAAAAGAACTCTTTGCAATGTATCAGCAGGCATGTTTTATTGGACGTCATAAAATGTATGCAAGAGAGAATGAGAATGGTTCGACAGCGTGTAGTTTTCCTCTTGTTTTATCAAGTTCGTATAAAGATGTAAAACAGTATGCTGCAAAAAAAGATATTGAGATTAACTTAGCTTATGAAAATTCTATTATTGCATTAAAAGATGAATTGTCAGAAACTTGTATTCATGCAAAATCTTTATATTTGCGTTGTGTTCACATTCCTTTATATCCAAGATTGACTCATGCAGAAAGTTCGAAGATTATTAAGGTTTTAAGTTCTTTACCATAAAATTATTCAGAATAAAGGATAAATGAAGAAATCACTTATTGTTATTAATACAAGCAAAGATGAGTCTATGCTTCTTGCAAATGAAATCAATCAATTTCTCTGTAAAAAAGGTTATAAATCTGATTTTTTGAATTTTGATGGATTTTGTGAAAATATTTCTTTTGAAGGTTACAATTTTGTAATTACTTTAGGAGGAGATGGTACAGTTCTTTTTGCTGCAAGAAATGCTGTGAAACTTGGTATTCCTGTTTTTCCAGTGAATCTTGGACAATTTGGTTTTATAGCTTCAGTGCAACCTTTTGAATGGAAGAATGAACTTGAAACGTTCTTAGATGGCGATGCATTTATTGAGAAAAGGGCAATGCTGGACGTAAAGGTTTTTAGAGATTCAAAAGTTGTTTATTCTTCTCTAGGATTAAATGATGTTGTAATCTCTGCAAAAAGAGGTGCTACGACTGTTTCTCTTTCTGTAAACTATGATGGTCTTCCTTTGTGTAAATTGAAATCTGATGGAGTTATTGTTTCTACTTCTACTGGCTCAACTGCTTATTCTGCGGCAGCTGGTGGTCCGATTGTTGATCCTCATTTAAGTGCGTTTGTGTTGACACCTGTAAATTCATTTTCTTTATCGAGTAGACCTATTGTTTTAAGTCCAGATGGTGATTTGGAGATTATAGTAGAACAAAGTAGGGCAAAAGAGATTTGTATTACAGTAGATGGTCAAGATGCTGAAATATTGAAATCTGAAGATAGAATTTTTGTTAGTAAATATGAAAAAAAGGTACAGTTGGTTTGTGCTACAAGAGAAAAGTTTTATAATGCATTAAGGTCGAAATTGAACTGGTCTGGAGGTCCTCATGCTTGAAGATTTAACAATTAAAGATTTTGCTCTTATTGATTATGATTATTTGGAGTTTAAGGAAGGTTTTACTGTTTTATCTGGTGAAACTGGTGCTGGAAAATCAATTTTAATAGGTGCGCTTTCTTTTTTACTTGGTGGAAAAGCAGAAGTATCTCAAATCAGAACTGGAAAAAAAGAAGCTTCTGTGTGTGGAACTTTTGTAATTAAATCTGAAAAAGTGAGAGATGTTATAACTGAAGAGGACGAAGCATTAAATTCCTGTGAATGGCTAAAAATGCATGGAATTGAAGTTGAAAACAATCGTGTGTTGTTAAGAAGGTTTTTAAAAGATACAGGAAAATCATCTGCATGGATAAATGATACTCCTGTTACTAGAAATGAACTGTCTCAGTTTTCTTCTTTTCTGGTGGATATTCATGGTCAGCATGAACATCAGTCTTTGATGAAAGTTTTGGAACATAGAAAATATCTAGATGCTAGAGCTGGAATTTCTGGAGATGTGGAATTATTTACTAATAAATATGCAGAACTTGTTTCTAAACGAAAAGAACTGGAAAAATATTCTATGTCGGACAGTGAAAGATTGAGAAATCTTGATATGATGACTTTTGCAGTGAAAGAAATTTCTGAAGCCAAACTAAAAAAAGATGAAGATGTTTCCCTGGAAGAAGAACAAACTAGACTTGTTTCATATGAAAAGATTTATTCGGATATTGTTTCAATAAATCAGAGCATGAGTAATGATGAAAAAAGCGTTGTTTCTTTATTGAAAAAAATTAGGCGTGATGCTTCACATTTGGCTGAACTGGATAAATCTGTTGCAGATTTGGATAGTCGTCTTGAATCTGCGTTTTATGAATTATCTGATGTCGCTGATGAATTTTGTAACTATGAGAATTCTCTTGTTTTTGATCAGAATCGTTTGCAGCAAGTGGAAGATAGACTTTCTTTGATATATAATTTAAAGAAAAAATATGCATCTTCGATTAATGCACCACTATCTGAAGTATTTGATTACTTTGAAAATGCACAACATTATATCGAAGAAAATGGTGAAGGAAATAATTATAAAGAAAAATTGGAAGGTGAGATTAAAAAACTGGAAAAAGAGCTTCTAATTTCTGCTGAAATTCTTTCTAAAAAAAGAAAGGAAACTGCTGTAATTCTAAATAATGAAGTAAATGAAATTCTTTCTAAACTTGGAATGAAGGGAACTAGATTTGAAGTTTCAATCAAACAAAAATCTGGAAATAACTTACAACAAAACTGTGGTCCATACGGAAAAGATGATATTGAATTTATGATTAGTGCTAATCCTGGAAATCCTTTGCTGCCTCTTGCAAAAATTGCATCAGGCGGCGAACTTTCCAGGGTTATGCTTGCTTTAAAAACAATTTTTGCACAAACAGACAGTGTAGATACATTAATCTTTGACGAGATTGATACTGGAATTGGTGGTGAAGTTGCAGTTGCTGTTGGCTTACACCTGAAAAATCTTGCCAAAAAAAGACAAATTTTTTGTATTACACATCTTGCAAGTATAGCTGTATATGCCGATAATCAAATTAAGATAGAGAAAACTGTATCTGGAGAAATAACATCTTCAAATGTGCATGTTATTGAAGGAGAAGAACGGGTTTCTGAGATTGCTAGAATGCTGTCTGGTGATTCAGATACACAACAATCTTTGGAACATGCAAGATTACTTCTATCTAAATATAGCAAAATTTAATTCAAAATAGCAGGAATTGTTCAGAATTTAGTTGCTCAAAGATATTTTGAAAATCGGAGGACATAATGGCAAAAATTTCAGAAGAAATGAGGCTTCATTTTAATGAAGTTATTATTCCTTATAAAGAAAAAATTTCTGCTTTACTTGCAAAAGAGAAAACTATGCTCAATGGAATGCATAAAGGTGATATTGATTTAGAAAACAAAAAAATCCTTTTATGTGAAGATATGATTTATATATCTACCTTGTATATGGCTCAAAATAGTCTGTCACTTAAAGTTTTAGGAGTTAAAAATAATGATGCTTTAAATGATGCTAGAAAAGTTTTATATAAGGCTATAATTTATATGGAAGAAATTGTTACAGATAAAATTGATGTTCCTTATCTTGATTTAACTGAAAATCTAGAGAAAATCAAGAATATTTCTATTCCTAGAAGATTTATGCTTATTAAAAAACTAGGCCTTGCCATTTCAATGCTCAAAGAAGCTTTTGGAGAAAACAGTAAGTGGAAACTATCATTTGTAGAACTTGAAGGTCGTTTTGCTACTATAGCAAAAAATCTATTGGATATGAGGGAATGTGTAAAATATTATTTTGATCCAAGTTCTGAAAATTATGAACTGGTTGCATTATATATTCGGTTAATTGAGAAACTATTAAAAGATTCGGCTAATGCATATCGAAATAAATATGAAACTTCTTCACGTCGAATTGATGATATGAGAAATGGAATAAAGTTTCTTTTAGCTTTGAGAAAATTTTATATTGCAATAGGAAAAACTGATGTAGCTGACGAAGTAAAAAGAAAAGCTCTCGTGTGGAAAGACAAAATGGATTCTGATCATAAGAATGGATTAAGTAATTAAAATGAAAAAAAATCTTATTCTCAAAATATTTGAAGGTTTTTCAATTCAACGATGGAACGATTTGATTCGTCCTTTTGAACTTGTAGAGATGGATAAAGCTGGCGAAAAAATGGTTTTAGCTTATATAATCGGAAAGTTTGAAGAGAACAAAGGAGAAATAATAGACTGGCATTGGATGATATATGCTTCTCTTTTCGATTTATTACGAAAAATTGCACTTTGTGATATAAAAGCTCCAGTACAACAGATGCTAAAAAAAGAGTTTCCTGAAGAGTATTTAAGACTTAATGAATGGGTTTTAAATCAATATTCAAATCTAATGGATGAAAAACTTTTTTCAGAATTTTCTGATTATGTTTATTCAAAATCAGGAACAAAAACAATTCCAGATGATTTAAAAAAAACTGTTCGTGTTTATGAAGCCGCACATAAGTTTGCTACAATCAGAGAATTGGAAATGATTTCTGTTGTAAATGAAAAAGAGCGATTGGCTGACATAAAAACTGAACTTGAAGAACAGATTCAGCCATATCTGGAATTTGAAGGTTTGCAGAAATTGATTACACATCAAAAAGCGTTTAAGTTTTTACTAAAAATAGAACAACTTCGTTTTCAAACGAGATGGAATCAAACACCAAGAATACCTGCTACTTCTGTTTTAGGCCATTGTTTTTATGTTGCTATTATGACTCTTCTTTTGGGGAGAGAATCAAATCCGAAAATGTGCAGACAGCGTGTTATAAATAATTTTTTCAGTGCACTTTTTCATGATTTACCAGAATCTGTTACACGTGACATTATTTCTCCAGTAAAACAGGCAACAGATGACCTTCCAAATATTGTTAAAAAAATAGAAAATGAAATTGTGAGTAAAGAACTTGTACCATTGATGGAAAATTTTTTTGTAAATCAAATAATTTATTATACTAGTGATGAGTTTTCAAACAGAATTCAAAATGAAATGGGAATTATTCAAATAGTTTCTTATGATGAACTTAATGAAAAATATAATGATGAAAAATTTCAACCGATTGATGGAAAACTTGTCAGAATTTGTGATCATCTGTCAGCATTGATGGAAGCAAGTATTTCGATAAATCATGGAATCACTTCAGAGCATCTTGAAGTTGGACTTGAAGCAACTGTGAATCACTATAAAAAAAATCAGGTAATTAATGGAATAAATGTTTATGATTTTTTTAACAAGATTATTACGTCTTAATAAAAGTTCATAAAAGTTTTAATATTTTTAAAATGGAAATTAATAGGTTCAATTTCGAGTTTTTTAATTTTAAACAGTGGCAAGGATTGTAAGGGCTGGCGTAGCCAGTTCCGAAGCGTAGCGAAGGAATGAAGCGATAGCGTAACCCTGAAAAGCCTGATTTTTGCGAAGCAAAAAGCCACCCAAAGAATACGTCGAGTCAAGGCACGCTAACGCT
>JALFAW010000060.1 GCA_022773305.1 Spirochaetia bacterium | reverse complement strand
AGGACAAATGTCGAGTTTTGAATTTTTGTTTTTAGGGTGGCTTTTTGCTTCGCAAAAATCAGGCTTTTCAGGGTTACGCTATCGCTTCATTCCTTCGCTCCGCTTCGGAACTGGCTTCGCCAGCCCTTACAATCCTTGCCACGGTTTGTAAATCAAATATTCGAAATTGAACCTAAAAAATATTTATTTCAGTATCCAACAATTTATTTAATAATCTTCTGAGATGTTAATGCTTAAAAAAAATAAAAAATCTTTGAAAATTTTATTTATTGCAAAAATCACAAAATCAGAATTATCAAATTTTTTCTATATCATCTATAATTTATCTACAAAAGTATATAAAGTCAAATAAATTATTTTGTAATTTTTTGTATATTTTTTTGAATTTTATTTAAAATCCTGTTGACACAAATAATAAAAAAATATATATTGATACTCACCTATTGGAGCGATACCAAAGCGGTCGTACTGGGGCGGTCTTGAAAACCGTTGATCTTCACGGGTCCGGGGGTTCGAATCCCTCTCGCTCCGATTCTACTGGAGGTGTGGTAGAGCGGTAATACAACGGATTGCTAATCCGTCGGTTCCGAAAGGGCCGGGCAGGTTCAACTCCTGTCGCCTCCGGAAATTACCCTCCCAAGTTGCACTTCTAGGAAAAAAAATTAATTTAGTATGAGATTGTAGCTCAGCTGGATTAGAGCATCACCCTGCGGAGGTGAGGGTCGCACGTTCGAATCGTGTCAGTCTCAATAATTAGCTCGTCTAATTGACGAGCTTTTTTTATTTAATCTTCATCTATTCCCAAAAGTTGTCGGTTTGCAAGTTCCACACCCAAAACACCGCATCCGCAAAAAACGACATCACCTATTCCACCAAATTCGCGAAAAAAAGCCAATGCTATGATTCCAAAAGACAAAATATAGATGCCTGTAACTTTTAAGATAGTCTTTTTTGTGGAAGTTTCTTTTTTATTGGCAAATCCATTTTTTTTACCACGCACAAAAAACCAGATAAAATCAATAATAATAAGAAATACTGCAATAAGAGCTATCATTCTATTTAAATACATAATTTTCTTCACCTTAAAATACTATATCTTTAGTTTATGCTTCCTTGAATAAATTTTTTAAGAGTTTGCCTTGTGCTTTCAAAGGCAATTGGTAATTTTTCTATGTCTTCCTGCGTTTTTACTTTGTAAACTACAAGAGACTGTACTTCACTTTTTTGAATATCAAGCTTATTCATAAAATCCTGAAGAGAACTAAATTGTTTTGGAAGTTTAGACTTAAAAAATATATCACAAGTTTTATATTCAATATTTTTATATTGATACGTATTCGGATTTGTGCAGACGAATTCAAAATCTTTGATTTCAAAACCCAATTCTTCTTTACATTCGCGAATAACTGCATTCTCGGCTGTTTCATCAAAATCAACAAAACCTCCAGGAATGGCAATTTTTCCTTTCTGAGGTTCTTTTGCACGAACTTCAAAAAGAACATTGTTTTCATCATCATAAATAATCACACCAACAGCAGCTGCTACGTTGCAGTATAAATCAAAACCACAGTCTTCACAAATCCATTTTCTGTTATCCAGGTTTTTTATTTTTTTTCCTGCACACATTGGACAAACATTAAAATCATTTTTCATTTAAAACACCTCATTGTTATCGCATCTGCCAGCGATTCTGATTTTTTTATAGTCTGGACAATTAAAGGAACTATCAAAGGAATTATCGCCTTGATTTTTGCAAAAACTCCTTTTGTTTTTCCCAATGCTCCCCGAATCACTTGAGTTTTTATAATTGAAGAAGCTTCATCTATCAAAACTGGAATAAATCTAAAAACAATTTCGACTATTATAATAAAATATTTTACAGGAATTCTAATGATTTTTAATGGAAAAAGGAGAATGTTTAATCCATCGATTAAGTCGTACTCTGGTGTTGAAACAAAAAAAGCAGAAATGCATCCAAGTGCAGAATATGTGCGCAAAATAGAAGCCAGACAGAATAAAAGTTTTGATTTTGTAACATAAAACCACTTGAGGCCGATGTATGCTTTTTCGCCTTCGAGAGGAGCTTTTAAAATCAACTGAATTATTGTAAAGAAAAGCAAAAACGGAAGAATTTTCAAATAAGAATTGATAAGTTTTTTGATTTTTAGATTTGAAATTCTTGCATAAATGACTGACAAAACAAACATTAATGTGCAAACTGGAATACTTCTTGAAGAAAGTGTCAGTACAAACATAACTAGAAAAATAATAATTCTAAAGAAAGATGGGATTTTTTCTATTAATGATTTTTTTCTGTTTGTTCCAGAAACTGCGGCTGAAACTGCACGAAGATTTGAAAGAAGCTTTACTGAGCTGCACACTTTCTGCTCGCAAAGCAATTCATTTTCTGTTGATTTTTTTTCTGACTGATTTTGCTGATTTTGAAAAGCATCATTCGAATCGTAAACAATTCTACCCTGTTCCATTTTGATTTCTCTGTCACTAAAATCTGCTTCATCCATTTTGTGAGTACTAAAAAGAATTGTTTTTCCTTTTGCGGCAAGTTTTTTCATCATCATCAAAACTTCAAACCTTGCGTTACTGTCAAGTCCGGCTGTAGGTTCGTCAAAAAGCAGAATTTCAGCATTGAGTGCTAAAATTCCTGCTATTGAAAGGCGACGCTGCTCTCCACCAGAAAGATAAAACGTTTTTCGCTCAGAAAATTTTTCGAAAGGTAAGGCTGCCAAATCCATAGATTCTTTTACAATCTGTTTCAATTCATTTCCGCTTATTCCCTTATTGATTGCACCAAAAGCTACGTCGTCGGCTGCAAAGTTTTCAAACAAAGCGGCTTTTGCATTTTGCTGAGCCAAAACTGGTTTTGATTCTGCAAAGATTTTTCCGTTTGACTGCGATTCTAAAAGACCAGCACATAATTCCAGAACTGTAGATTTTCCAGAACCAGAGGGACCTGTCAATGCTGTAATACTTCCCTTTTTTAATTCAAAATTAATATTATAAACACCGTGATTACTTTGATTTTCATTTTTTTCATAAGTGAATGATAAATCTTGAACGCTGAGTGATTTTTGTTTCTCGCAAAGCTGAGAAAATCGTTTTTTTTTATCACAAACTTCAAGAGAATTTCCTTGAATAAGCTGTACATTTTCAGGATTTTCTAAAAATGCTTTTTTTGTACCGTAAAAAAAAACTTTTCCATGATTCATTCCAATCACAGTATCTGCATCGTTTACAATCTGCATTTCGTGAGTAATCTGAATGATGGTATTGCCGCATTTGTGCCAGTATTTAACAAATTCTAAAATCTCTCTACGCGAAACTGGATCTAGCATGGAAACAGCTTCATCTAAAATCAAAATTTCGGGACGCAAAGCAATCACACCGCTGAGTGCAATTTTTTGAGTTTGCCCCAAAGAAAGCGCATTTGTTGACGAAGAAGCTCTGTCAAGCATGTCAACAATGTTTAAAGATTCAATCGTTCTAAGTTCTACTTCTGATTTTGAAAGTCCCAGATTTTGTGGTCCAAACGAAGTATCTCTGGAAACTATTGCACTGACAAGCTGTTCTTTTGGGGATTGAAATACAATACCGATAGTATTTCCTTTTGCAATATCGATTTGACCAGACTGCGGCACGTCCAGTCCACATAAAAGTCTTGAAATCGTACTTTTTCCACTTCCGTTGTGTCCTACAATTGCAACGTAAGCACCTTTTTCTATCGTAAACGAAACATCATCAACAGCAAATTCATCGCTCTGAGGATATTTAAATTTTAAATTCTGTACAGTAATAAAACCCATATTTTCTCTATATAATTAATCTGCGTTGAACAAACAATTTTGTAACCAAATTTCAAAGAAACTCCAAGTTAATTATTCCAGTCCAACGTTTATATTAAGCGAACCTTGATCAGGTTTTGTCTCATTTTTTATATTGTTTGTGATATTTGGATTAATAGTTTCTTTTATAAATGGAGATTCCATGCGATTTGAATATTTATCCTCATCAGCTGCTGTTGAAATCGAATTTATCGGTTTGTTGATTTTATTTAATGTACTTTGCATAATCTGAGGAGGCAATCCATTTTTCATCATAGAAATATTTCTGTTTTTTCCTACAACGACTGTTTGCGCCGGCGCATCTTTAAAAATTTCTTTTGCAGAAGTATTTGCAGTTGCAGAATTATATACTTGAATTGAATCTTCGAGTTCTTCTAAATCTTCATCTTCCTTTTTTATATTTTCTTTTTTTGCATCTTTTTTTTGATTATTTTTATATTCAAAATTCGGATAAACAGCCACAGCACCATCATAACAGAAAACAGAACTGCTTCCCAAAACCATGTATTCAGTACCACGAACAGATGCCACAGCAACAGGAGTTTTTACAGAATAGGCAACTCTTTTTCCTGAAGAATGATTAACTTTTGAACGAACTGCACCAGTATTCAAAAAAACGGAAACAGTTTCTTTTGAATCAGAAGTTGAAAGTTCTTCAAATGTAATTCTAGTCAAAGCTCCCAATTTCATTACAGAATCTTTATATGTAATTTTCATTTCAGACTGAAAACCTGTACTTACAATATCTTTTTCCTGTAGAAAATCTCCCACTTTCAGTTGTTGCCATTTTTCATTTCTTAAAACTTCTCCTTTTCCTTTTATATATGTAACTTTGGCACTTTCAGAAAAAAATGGAAGTGTCACAAACGAGAATATCAATAAATAAATAAAAACTCTTTTAAATTTCATATTTCACTCCTGTTTATAAAAAATCAAAATGATGCAGAAAAATCTTTCCTTAAAATCATAAACTTGAAGAAAGTATCAACTTTCGAAAGTTTTTGATTAGTCTGCGCCAAGCGGACAGTTAAATAAAGGAGTTTCGCAAGAAACTCTAAATTTATTCAAATGGTGCAATATCAACCATTTGAATAATACCTTCCTTAAAATCATAAACTTGAAGAAAGTATCAACTTTCGAAAGTTTATGATTAGTCCGCGCCAAGCGGACAGTTAAATAAAGGAGTTTCGCAAGAAACTCTAAATTTATTCAAATGGCGCAATATCAGCCATTTGAATAATAAGTTCATTATGTCAATTCTGCATCAACATATTTTATAATAATCTGCTAATCTCAAAAGAAAGGATTTCTTGTGTAGACCAAACTTTTTTTAGATTAGCATTTTCTTTTCAACATATTCTAAAATGTGAAAGAACAGTTTACATTAACTGCTATATTATTTTCTGCTCCTTCAGTCAGCAAATCCATATAATATAATCCTGAAAGACTTATTTGTAAATCACTAAAAACATTCAGGACAAGATTACCACAAATATCAACACCTTTGAAATTTATTTGTATTTCTGGATAGTCAAATACGGTTTTTACCGAAAAAGCACTGTAAAATTCCATAAAACTGAAAACTAAATCGACTGAAGGTAAAATGACTCCCGATAATTCTGGATACAAAGATGAATTATACGCTGTGCGTGAAGTAAACCCTGTAAATTTAGAAAAAAACAATTGATTGCCAGATGCATATTCAAGATTTACATTTAAAAGAAGTGAATCAGATAAAATAAAATTTGTTTTTAATGATGAATAATTTGTAAACTTATTAAAATTTTCTGCTCCAAATGTTGAAGATATTTTATAGAACATAAAACTTGAAACAGGTCCCGAAAGTGCCATTGTTGCATAAAATCGATTAAAATTATCTTGTTCCAAATCAAAAAAAGCATCAGCTTCAAAATCCAGCTGTTGATTGAAAAATACAGATGGAAATTTCAAAGAAAAAATAACAGGTACATATTTATGTGCAGGAAGATAAAACATGCCGTTTTGAACATGAGCAATTCTATTCTGACCAAGCATAACATCATTTATTGAATTCAATAATCCTGTGTATCCCAAAAAAAGTGTCATTTCACAGTGTGTAAAATTTGTGATTAAGGAAACTGCATCAACTTTTTGTGAAAAAACAGCACCTGTATTATCCTGCATATAAAAACGACCAAAATTTATAGTTGCCACACTTTGACGGAATTCTATCTGGGAAGAAAATTTTATTAAATCAAAATCAAAAACAGAAAAGAAAAGATTATTGCTTCCAAAATCAAAATTGTATTTATAAGTTGTCTGTCCCGAAAAAAAAAGTTTTTCATCAGCAATTGGAGCACTTACCCACAAAGAAGCAGAATTTGACTGCCTGAATTTCGGGTCTTCAATAGTTTTTCCAGCAAAGTTCACTTTAAAATATTCTGAAAAAAGACCTCCCCATTCATAAGCACTTAGAGAAAACAAACTGCAGATAAAAGCACAAACAATTACAATTTTTTTCATATTTAATATTACCCCAGTGAAATCGCAAATCAAAAAAACTATCAGAATTTGCAATTTATCCTTTTAGTTGAATAAAACTTATTTACGAAATTTTCAACTGCATTTTTTATTCATCAATTGGCAGTTCCATATTTCCATATTTTACAGAACACATCGTGAGAACGTCCAAAGCTTCTTTACCCGAAACAAGATGATTTGGATCTGCATTTGCAGGCAAAACACCATCATATTTCAGCTGTTTAAAAGCATAACGTGGAGCAGCCTTGAACAGCCTGTACATTATTCCTCCTTTCACATCCCAAACCTGTGCATAAATATAAGAAAGGTTTGCATAAGGAACTGGCATATCAGCATATTGATAAGAAGGAATTTTTCTTCTCTCTTCCATTGCTTGTAATGCCTGCTGATATGTAGCTTTTTCTGAAACATATCCTTTTTGTACCGCGGCAAGATAACATATTTGACCTAAAGTTGCTTGTTGAGAATCCAAAATGTCAGTAATGACATCAGCAGACTGTGAAAATGCAGAAATAGAAACAAATAAAAGAGAAAACAAAACAAGTAACTTTTTCATCTATATTATCCATCCCTCTATGAAATCAAATTTTAAAATCTTTAACCGATTATTCCAAAGTAATATCAACAATAACTGATGATGTTGTAGATTTTGGCGGATTTACAGGATTTGAAACATCTGAATTCTGAATATTTTCATAAGTATCTTCAGAAGCAGAAACTGATTCTTTAGCCGAATTTGTAGAAACTTGCGAAATGATATTTGATATTGAAGTCTGGATATTTGATTGCGGTTTAGATATTGAATTAGACGAACTCATTTGTACATTTTGATTTGCATGAACAAGAACCCCAAAATCTGGAATTTCGTCTGAATTTTCAAAATCATCTGCTGCAGAATTTCCTGTGTTTGGATTATTCGGCAAAGATTCCAATTCCAAATTTGAAATAACGGCAACAATTCCCTGAATAACTGAAACAATGTTTGAATCATCAATATCAAATTCTGTACCACGAACGGAAGCAACACCAATTGGAGTTCTGACCTGACAGCTTACCCGTTTATTATCTGTATGATTTACTTTAGTTCGTAAAGTTCCAGTATTCAAATAGACATTGATTTTATCTTTATCTTGAGTAGATGAAAGTTCTTTTAATGAAATGCGTGTAACCGGTCCCAATGAAAGAACTGAATCCATCACTTTGATTTTTGCCTCAGATTGAAATCCTGTTGATATAACTTCTGTACTATAAACGGTATCTCCCATTTTGAGAGGAATCCATTCGTTATTTCGCTGAACTTCGACTTTTCCTTTCAAATAAGTAATTGTTCCTTCAGTTGCAAATAATGAAAAACCACAGCAAATCAAAGCTATTCCAATAATCTTTTTGATAAACATATTCTTTTCTCCTCGTGATTTTTTTAATCTTTATTAAAATGATAATAATGTTTTTAATGTGATTTCATTATTGTTCATTTTTGTGGCTGCAAGGTCAAAATAGAACAATGCATTGCAAGAAATTTGAACATCACTAAGAACATTATAAATCCAATTAACTCCAATTTCCAATCCATTTATATTAATTTTTTCATTAAACGGCATGGCAATTTTTTGATAAATCCCCAAAACCATATCGTTCAATACAAAAGTTTCTGAAAAACTTGGAAGCAATACTGATGATTTTACAGCAGAAACTGCAGGACTGTAAGCTGTCTGATAAGTAATGGACGTAAAAGGTGAAAAACCTGCATGATTGCCAGAAGCATATTCGATTCCACAGCCGATAATCCCCTTTTGATTCAGGAAAAATGACATATTTGCATTTGCATATGCCATAAAATCTTTAAAATCCTGAGTTCCAGCTACTAATTTTACTGAATAATTTCCAAGTGTAGTAACCGGTCCAGAAAGCGAAACTGTTGCATAGTATTTTGAAGAAAAATCTTTTTTTGGTTCCAAAAATCCAGAAAGCTGCAATGCAATTGTGTTTGTTTTTAAAAATGATTTGTAAGCAAAATCTGCAAGAATCGGAATGTATCCTACACAAAGATTATAAAAATCATAATCATAATTGTAAACGTCAATCATAGAAACATTTAAACTGTTTTGAAGTCCTGTGTATCCTGCATAAAATCCTGCTGACATTTTCATTGAATCATAAGATACATAAACGCCGTCGCTATTTTGTGTGAAAATAACTCCAGATAAATCAGAATAACTGAATCTACCTAAATTCATAGAAATTGCACCACCTGACAATGCCCATGTTCCTGAAAGTTTTAATAATGATAAATCGACAACATTTGTGAACGTTGATGGTTCTATAGAAGAAAATGGAATATTTGCTTTACATTTATATGAACATTCTGATGAAAGGCGAAGTCCAGACTCTCCAAGTTTTGAATTTATAGAAAAGTAAACTCCATTTGACTGATATAAATTAAATGCAGAAAAATCTGAAGTGGAAAGTTTTGTATTATCATCTATAACACCGCCCCAGGTAGTTGCATAGAATGAAGACACAAAAATTATGCAAAAAGTAATAGCACAGAATATTTTTTTTGTAAAACAGTTTATTTTCATTCGTCATCTCCTTCAAAAAAAATAATAAGTTTGCACCGCAAACTTTAGGTAAGATAAAAGCCGCGCTATTTTTGCGGGTTTTATCTTACACCTTCTAAAAAAAAGTCAAGAAGATTGTTTCAACAATCGATTGACTTTTTTCCGCTGTTCCGCAATGCAATGAGGAACAGCAGTTCAAAAATAAGTTTGCACTGCAAACTTTTAGTAAGATAAAAGCCGCGCTATTTCAGCGGTTTTTATCTTACACCTCATTGTGCAAAAATCTGATTACCATATTTTTTTTCACAGGCAGTATACATTCGCATGATTTCTATGCCAGAAACAATTTGTTTTGGTTCTGCGTCATTAGGAAGAATTCTGTCTGCCTGAAATTGTTTAAATACATAGCGAGGAGAACCATTTGTTATTTTATACATTAATCCACCTTTTATATTCCACATGAATGAAAAAAGATAGGCTGCATCTATAAGAGGAATAGGCTGTGCACTTTCTGTAATAGTAGGAAGCTGACCATTTTGATAAACTGCCTGAATTGCTTCATCATAAGTAGTATCCTCTGTAACAAGAGATTGCATTACTGCTGAAATATAACAAACTTGCCCAAAAGTTGCTTCTGATGATTCAAGAATTTCTGTAATAACATCCTGCGATTGTGAATAAGCCGATAATGAGATAAACAAACCAAAAAAGAATAAAAATATTTTTTTCATAAATTAATATTACTTGAATTTTTAATGGTTGTCTACTTTTGAAACTTTTTTAATCTCTTTTTTTTTATTTTAAACCGCGTTAGGACGTGGAACCCCTGCGAAGCAGTCCACTCCGCCATTCTTTCTGCATCGCTTCTGGGTTTGCCTGCAAACCTGTGGCGGAGGGATGAGCGTGAGCGAAGGGTGGAAGGTCCGACCCGTAGCGAAGTGAAACGAAGCGTAGGGGAACGCCCAAATCATTATTAGGATATTTATGAAAAATTGAAGTTTATGTAAAAAAGTTATATAATAAAGATAAAGAGGTGAAATATGAACGAAAAACTAATTGAAGAATATAAAAAATTTTTGGATAAAGGGAAAACTGAGCGAGAATGCGTGAAAGAAATCATAAAAATTGCGCAAGAAAAAGGTTATAAGGATATTTCTGAATTCTCAACACTCAAAACTGGCGATAAAGTGTATGTTACCAAAATGAATAAGGCGATTGCACTTTTTGAGATTGGTTCTGAAGATATGGAAAAAGGTATGAATATTCTTGGTGCTCATTTAGATTCTCCACGTCTTGATGCAAAGCAAAACCCTTTGTATGAAAAGGAAAATTTGACTTACTTAAACACTCATTATTATGGTGGTATAAAAAAATATCAGTGGACGACGATTCCTCTTGCGATTCATGGCGTTGTTTGCAAAAAGGATGGTTCTTCTGTGAATGTGATTATTGGTGAAAATAATGAAGATCCTGTTTTTTGCATTTCTGATATTCTCCCTCATTTAGCTCAGGAGCAGATGAAGGACAAAGCTAGCGATTTTATAAAAGGTGAAGATTTAGATTTGATTATGGGGCTTGGAATTTCATCTGATTGTGATAAAGAAAACTCTGAAAAAAATCATGTTGATGAAAAAGAGCAAAATAAGTCTGGAAATTCAAAAAACAAAGAATTGATTTTATCTCTGTTGAAAGAAAAATATAATATAGAAGAAAGTGATTTGAAATCTGCTGAACTTGAAATTGTCCCTGCTGGAAAGGCTCGCGACCTGGGACTTGACCGTTCTATGATTTTGGGTTACGGCCAGGATGACCGAAGTTGCGCTTATGATTCTGTGATGGCTATGCTTGATACTGAATGTAAGCAGAGAACTAAATGCTGCCTTTGTGTTGACAAGGAAGAAATTGGAAGTATGGGGGCAACAGGGATGGCTTCAAATCTGTTTGAAAATATGGTTGCTGAAGTTATTGCACGTACAGAAAATGTATACAGTGAATTAACTTTGCGAAGATGTCTTGCCAACAGTTTTATGCTTTCTTCTGATGTAAACTCTGCGTATGACCCTATGAATGCTTCTTTGTATGATAAGGAAAATTCCAGCGTTCTTGGTGGTGGTGTTGCGTTCCAAAAGTATACTGGAAGTCGAGGAAAATCTGGTGCTTCAGATGCAAATCCTGAGTTTATTGCTAAAGTGCGTAATTTGATGGATAATGCTTGTGTAAAGTATCAGATGGCTGAACTTGGAAAAGTAGATCAAGGTGGTGGCGGAACTATTGCATATCATGCAGCAAAATATGGAATGAATGTTTTGGATGCGGGAATTGCAGTTTTGAGTATGCATGCTCCATGGGAAATTACAAGTAAGGAAGATTTGTCTCAGCTTTATGAATGTTATAAATCTTTTTTGGATATTGTCTGAGCGGGGCACAGTGTGCAGATAATAGCTGAGTTTTGTCTGAATAAAGTTAATAGGTTCAATTTCGAGTTTTTTAATTTTAAACAGTGGCAAGGATTGTAAGGGCTGGCGTAGCCAGTTCCGAAGCGTAGCGAAGGAATGAAGGTAGCACGAAGTGCGTACGGAACCCTAAAAAGCGCGAGTTTGCAAT
>JALFAW010000054.1 GCA_022773305.1 Spirochaetia bacterium | reverse complement strand
CTCTAGGATTTGTGCAAGCACAAATCTTGCCGTCCGACTTGCATGCTTAAGACGCGCCGCCAGCGTTCGTTCTGAGCCAGGATCAAACTCTCCATGATTATTTCATGAGTCCGAAGACTCGTGATTTACTTCATAAAGTGTTCTAACCTAAACTTTTCTATTTAAGTTGAATTGATAGATTCAATTTTATAAAAATTGATAAAACATTTGGTCAACTTTATTTGAACATTCTAGCGTTTTTATTCACTAAAATAAAAAAAAACTTACTCGTTTTTACTATCTTTCCTTCCCTGTTTTGTCAAAAAACTTATTTTTTTTCGCACTAGCGTTGTGCGACGGTGATAATTACTATATTCTTATTTAAAAAAAATGTCAAGAGAAAATTTAATTTTTTTATTATTTTTTTTAAATAAAGACAATTTTACCTGAACTTCAACTTTTCACACTAACAAAGATTACAAAAGCACCGAAAGAGATAATTACAATTAAAAAAGAAAGAGAATTAGAAATTTCTGAATTTGCTGGAGTCTAACCGTAATCTAAAAAAGCTTTTCTAAAAGTCTAAATTGCAGTTAATCATCAAATCAACAATATTAGGTTCAATTTCGAGTATTTAATTTACAAACCGTGGCAAGGATTGTAAGGGCTGGCGAAGCCAGTTCCGAAGCGTAGCGAAGGAATGAAGCGATAGCGGAACCCTGAAAAGCCTGTTTTTTGCGAAGCAAAAAGCCACCCAAAGAAAAAAAATTTAAAACTCTACATTTGTCCTATTAAAAAAAATGCCAGAATATTCCGAAAAAACTTCTTTTTGGGTAAATAGTCTGAATTTCGAGTTTAGTTGGGAATTTACAAAAAAATCAAAAAGAGTTACGCTTATGTATGAACAAATTTACAACTTAACCAGCATGTTTTTCAATAGCCTTAAAGGCAATTTGATGTATGAATTTCTTATTTCAAAGTTCAATGGAAAGCGAGGCCCTCAAAGGAAATTAAGTCTTGAGCAGATTTTCGCGCTGAACATCTACAGATTTCATTTTAAAATGGGAGTTCTGAAAAATTATCATAAAATGATAAAAGAACTGATGAGTGACAAAGTTCCAAATCTCCAAAATTATGAAAATTTCATGAAGGTAACGAACAAATCGACTGTATTCATCGCATTTATGAAATTCTTGATGGAAATGAACAAGGTGATTTTGAAAACATCATTTTCAGTTATGCAAATATTGCTGACTGTAAAATTTTAGAAAAACTGGCAGAAGTTGTAAAGGGGACAATATTTGCGGATGCAAGGTGTTTATAGAAAAAAATGTTTTGAAACGAATGGAAGAAGATGGAATTAATTTTGAAGCAGCTCCAAATGTTCCGGCACTTTTTCTATAGCATTGTAGCTTATATGATTAACCGCAATCTGGACTTTTATCAAAACTTTTTCAGATTACGATTAATTTAGAAAACTCGAATTTCAGGCTAAATAGATATAGAAAGTCGACTTGCTCGTTGACTTTTTATGGGAGGTCTTAGAATGAAAGCACTTTCTGTTACCGAAATTGAAAAAAAAGCAGATGAAATTACAAAGAATATTTCAGAAAGTATAGAATTCTTAAAAAAGAATTTTGGATCTGAAACCTGGGCTGATTTGAATCGTATTTGGGGAAAATTTGATAAAGAGATTTCTTCAAAGAAAACAGAAATCCCTGATTGGACTCTTGATGAAATGTTAGCAATGAAATGGTAATTTTCCTGTTACCTGTGTTGCTGCATTATTTATTGAATCTGTATTTGGATAAAAATTCTGTTCTATTATCGCAGAATGTTTTTTCATAAATTGTTGTAACATACACTTCAACAGAGTGCTTGCTGATATTTAATATTTTCCCAATTTCAGCATTGCTTTTTCCTTGAATCATTTCCTGAAAAATTAAAGATTCTTTTTTTGTTAAAAGACACATGGCTTCATCAATTACTTTTTGATTCTGAATCAATCTTTCTTCGATATAGGAATTGCCGGAATAAATATTCTTTATGCATTTTAAAAATTCTTCTGACTCTGAAGCTTTTGAAATGTATCCGTCAATTTTCAGTTCTTTAGCTTTTAAGATGTAATCATTCTCATCATGCATAGAATACATAACAATTTTGAGCTCTGGAAAAGTTGTTTTTATGTAAGCTGCTAAATCAAATCCGTTTTCGTTTGCCAGTTCAACATCAATGATTATCAAGTCAGGAAGCTGTGAATCCAGAAGGGCTTTTGTTGAATCTATAGTTTTGGCAGTTCCAATAACTTTAGAATCAGATTTGGATTCCAGGAAGTTTTTTAGCCCAATCTGGAGCATGTCGTGATCATCAACTATATAAATTGTGTGCTGCTCATTCGAGTTCATTTGACTGGAACCTCCAGTTTGATTTCTGTTCCACTGTTTATTTCTGATGAAATTGAAAAGCTTGCGTTAATATCTTTTGCACGGTTTTTCATATTGGAAATGCCAAAGTGACCGTATTGCAAAGCAGTTTCTTTCAAAAGTTTTTCAGAATTAAATCCGGTTCCATTATCGGTAATGTATACTTTTAACATTTTCTGATTGTTATTTTGGATAATGGTGATGATGATAGAAACTATGGAAGCCTTTGCATGCTTTTCTATGTTGTTCAATGCTTCTTGGATAATTCGGAAAATATTAATGGTCTGTTTCATGCTTAAAGAAGAGATATCCAGTTTATCCTGCATTTTCAGAATACATTCAATTCCGCTTTTTGCAGTAAATTGATTGATTAAATTATGAATGGCAAGAATAAATCCATTAATGTCTTTGTTGTTTCCGGAAAGTTCAATTGGTGTAAGATTATTACAGATGGCCCTGAGCTGACTGATGCAGGAATTGGTTTGAGAGATTAATTCGTCTTTTAGGCTTTCATTATTTTGGACATCGGCAGAATCAATTAATTCATATTTGAAAGAAAGAGCTTTTATATCCTGAAGTACTGTATCGTGAATTTCTTTTGATATTCGTGAACGTTCAGTTTCAATTCCTTCAATCATGAACCTGGAATATATGCCCATTTGTTTGGCTTCATTACGTTTCTTTTCGTAGTTTTTATAAATGATAAACAGGAACACAGAAATAATTACACAGAAAACCAGAAGCAGTTGTGAAAGATAAATATACTCGTGATTAGATTTCTGGCTGATTAAAAGGTCCAGCTGTCCTAAATTAAAAACTGCACTACGGATTTGAGCGATATCTTCACTTTCGATGGCAGCATCCAATTTTTTTAAGGAATCTCCGTAGGTTTCAGAAATAATCATGTTTTTATAAATGGCCGTTTCCGTAAATTCTTTGTGACGTTTAAAAAAATACTCCAGGCTGTTGTCTTCTGTGCCAGTGGAAATGGAACTTTCAACCTGAATCCAGTCTTCATAAATTTTATTGATTTGATTATTCGTTTCACAAGAAATAAGCGAAAAAAATAATAAAGTTATAAAAATTTTAAATAAGATTTTCATAGAATCGTGTATACTATTGATAGAAAACATTGAAATTATTATAGCATAAAACATTATGAAGAGTAAAAAGATATTTTTAAAAATTATAATCGGAATCGTTGCAGGAATCATATTAAACATCCTGCCAATGTATTTGATTCAATATAAACTGGAACTTCCTCTTTTTATGGATACTTTGGGAAGTATAACCGTCGCTTTTATTTTTGGCGGAGTTCCGGCAATTATCTGTGCAACAATTTCACAGATAATTATGTTTTTTGTAGAGCATTATGCCAGTGCAATTATTCTTATTTATGTTACAACGGTTTATGCAGCTATTGGAGTAGTGTGTCTTTTTAGAAAGTCCCTGCAGGAAACAGATTCTGTTTTGAATACGATTTTTATTATCTTCTTTATTTCCATTTTGATGGCACTTTGTGTTTCCATAAGCGGTGGTATTGTAAACGCAATCTGTATTTATGTTCAGGATATAACAGGCTACGCCATTCAGGATAATGCAGCCACAAGTTATTTTCAGGTTGATTTATTGAAAATGGGATTAAGTTCCATACCAACATATATTCTTTCAAGAATTCCTAGTAATCTGATCGAACGGCCGATTATTACAGTTATTTCTTTTGGAATAAGTGTTATGTATCAGAAATTACAGAAGTCAGAATAGAATGATTTTATAAAGAAAAATATGTAAGAAGTTCAGAATAATTATTTACATTTGCTTTATGATAAATATTTGAAAGATGAACTTCGGCTGTATGTTTTGAAAGATCTAATTGAGCAGCAATTTCTTTGAGACTCTTGTTTGGTGAAGATAAAACTTCATAAACAACATTTCTTTGAGTTAGTGAAAGTTCCTCTTCAAATGAAGATATTTTTTTCAATAAATCAAAAAAAATCGGATCGTAATAAAATCCTCCCAGTTCCAGAACATTAATACAGCTCAGTAAACAGTCCGGACTGGAATGTTTTGAAACATATCCGGATATAAGGTGCTGTTTTGCTTTTAAAATAAGTCCTGGCGTTGAAAGTTGGGAATAAATAATTGTTCTTATTCCTTCTTGAGTCAGCTTTTGAATAAAGAAAAGAGCATTATCATTTTTGAAAGAATCAAAATCAAAAATCACAATGGCATTTTTAGAAAGACCATTGAAATTAAAGCAGTCAAAATCATAATCAGAAGAAAGCAGCATAAGTGAGATTTTACAACCTGGTTTATTCAGCTCAATAAAACTTTTACATCCATTTCCTTCCATATTGTTTGAGGTTAATAAAATTATCTCTGTTTCAGACTGCATATTATTAGTATAACAACAGATTTTTCTAAAAAAAATTGAGAGATACTCAAAAATAATTGATTAGGTCTCAATGGACTTTTACAAATTCTATTTTATAATTTTTGTATGGCAAATTTAATCGGCAAAATACAATATAAGGTTTTTGCACAAGGCACAAAAAGCGAAAGCAAAAGACCTTTCATTTGTTTTGAAAATGGAACTCAAATCCTTCTATATAAAAAAGATGATAATCCTTTTGAAAATAACGGATTTTTGTCTTTTGAAAATAAAACAGTTGAAGTTGAAGGCGATCTGGTTAACGGTGTCTTTGAAGTTACATCAGTAAAAGAATACGTAGCAGAAGAAAAAAAATCAGGCGGGGAAGAATAGATGTTTTGTGAAGAATGTGGATCGCCAATTTCTGCTGGAGCACTTTTTTGTGAAGAATGCGGATGTAAAATTGCATCAATTCCAGAAGCTCCAGAAAACAATCAAAAAGAAAACATTGCTGAATACGGAATTATCTATACAAATCTAGGATTACTTTCTCAGCAGCTTGGAAAACCGCAAGAGGAACTCAAGCGAATTATTGATGATTTTATATCTGAAGCTTCTATTCGTTGTATTGGGTATGAATTGCTTGATGTTTCTCAAAAAATCAATGGTCTGGGAACTGTAGAAGATCATGTGAACATAATAAAATCAGAAGTTTCAGTAAATCATCAGAAATATCTGTTTATTCTTGGTTCAAATACAGTTATTCCTTCGATCGTCTGGCCAAATTATGCCAGCGATTGCGAACATGATCCTGATATTTCTTCTGATTTTCCGTATTCCACTTTAGATATTCAAAATCCTTTCGAAGGTCAGTTCTATGATTTTGATGAGTATCTGCGAGTAGGACGACTTCCTAATGTTGATTTTGAAAATTATTTTAGTAATTTGAAATCTGCCTGTGGAAAAATCAATCAAATTAAAACTTTTGGATTAAGTGCAGAAGTTTGGACAGAAGAAACAAAAGATATTTATTCTGAAATTAAAGCCGGCCCAAATGTTTATGATTCTCCAGATGTAAATTTACAGAATGTGATTTCTGTGATTCCAGATGAAACAAATTTAATGCTGTTTAATCTTCATGGCAGTAGCCAGACCAGATTCTGGTATGGGCAGAGACTTCAGGAATATCCGGAAGCAATAGAACCTTCAAGCTTTAATAACATAAGCAATCCATATTTTCTTGCAGTTGAAGCCTGTTATGGCGCAGCTTATGAAGGTCGAGCTGCAAGCGACAGTGTTTTGTTAACGTCATTAAGTGGAAAATGTATTTCCTTTTTAGGTTCATCAAGAATTGCATTTGGTAAACCTTATCCTGCAGGTTCCTGTGCTGATGTTATCTGTGGGGAATATCTGAAAAATTTAAAATCCAACTTAAGCGCTGGAGACAGTCTTTCTAAAGCTCAGGCGGAATTACTTCAGGATGAATGTTCTCCAAATGAAATAAAAACCCTGGCTGAATTTTCTTTGTACGGAGATCCTTCTGCAAGAATATCTGGCTTACCGGAAATCAAGAAAACTTTGTTTTCGAAATCGAAGAGTAATTCAAAAAGTTTTTCAAAAGGAATTGTGGTGCCTCAGCCTGATATCCGGAGAGCTGTAAAAATGCAGCTGATAGAAGTGGAGCAGAAAATAAAAGATACAGCCATTAGTTTTATTAACACACAATACAAAGAATTTTCTGATATCCAGCCAAAATATTTTGGAGACGGTAAAAATATAATTAATGCGGTTTTCAGTAAAGAAAGTCTGATTGGAAAGAGAATTCTTTCTGTTCAGATGAATAAAAAAGGCGAAATAACAGATTTTGTGGAAAGCAAATAAATAAGGAGTTCTAAATATGATTTGTCCAAGCTGTGGAAAAGAAATTGCAGACGGAAAAAAATTCTGCAAATATTGTGGAGCAAAAATTGCAGCAGCAGAAGAAATGCCAAAAAAAGTTGCCGAAACAACAGACTTTGTTCATTGGAATATTGAACCAGGCCAGCTGGCATTTAAAATCGATGAACAGGATTTAAATAATTATGCTGAAACAAAAGGATTCATAGTTCAAGAGGGAACTAATGCTCTCTTTTTTGCAGACGGAGCTTTTGCAGGTGAATTGACTGGCGGAAAATATGCTTTTAAAGAATTAGGAGCCGCACAGGTTCAGGAAGCTACAGGTATAAGAAAGATTGGCCGCAAAATAGCATCGTTCTTTACAGGGAAAAATTACGACAAAATAATAAATGCAAATACAATTGTAATCGTTATTGTTCGTGAAGCTGCTTTCCCATTGGTTTACTCTATAAAAGATGTTCCAACTGCAGGAATCAGAAGTGAAGTTGGGATCTATTTTGAAGCTTCTATAAGAAACATTATTCAATTCTATAAAACTCTTCTTTTAGACAAAAAGATGGTTACTTTTGAAAGTTTTGGAGCAACCATTTTACCTGCCGTTCAGACAATCATCGAAGAGACTTTAACTGGAGCTGATCCGGTAACAATTAGTGCAAATGCACAGTTGCGACAGTCTGTTTTAGAAAAATTACAGGCTAGCATTGGAGAACTCTATTCCTTTATTCAGGTAAATAGAGTTGTTCGATTAACTGCTTCAACTCCCGAGCTTGAACAGATTCATATAATGCAGGAAGAGCTTTACATAAGCGAAAAAGAATTAGTTGAGCTTACAAAACGCAATGACTTTTTGAATCGCTTGAACAGTGAAAAAAATAATCAGCTGTTAAAAGAAGCTCAGTCTGCTGCAGATTTTGTTGCTGCAATGAATAAAATTGATGAGCAGAATCAGCTTACAGAAGACGAAAAAGCAAAGTTTGCAGATATGCTTTACTGGCAGAGAAAGCTCCGTGAAGCACAGAGCGCAGATGAAGGAAATGCTGCATTAAACAAGCTTGAACAGAATGGAATTTTACGTGCAGAAGAACTGGAAATTTTAAAATCTGATGTTGAGCAAAGAAAGAAACTTAAGGATTTAACTGACGGCCAGGCTCTTGCAATGCTTACTTTGCAAAATAATATGACTCTTGATGCCCAGAAATTGCAGTGGGAAATGGAGATTGGCAATAAACGCCACGAAAACGAAATTAACCAGCGCAGAATGGATGATCAATATACTGATGAACGCCGTCGCGCTGAAATGGCATTGGATAAAGAAGAGCTTCAGAATTCCATGGAAGCAATGCGCATGATGGATGCCATGGAAAATGAAAAGGCAGAAGCAGAACTCCGCAGAAAAATACAGGCCGAGGATTCAGAACATCGCAGAAAGATGGAAGAGCTTGCTCATGAACGGGCAGCGAAAAAAGAAGAACTTGAGCATGAAGAAGAAATGCGCCGGATGTTCCAGAATATGTCTGCTGAACAGATTATGGCAGCAAATCCGGATATTTCACCGGCAGCAGCTGCAGCCTTTGCAGAAAAATACAAGAGTGCAAATGCTCAGGCCCAGGTTGATATGGCAAATAAACACAGTGAAGATATTGAACGCTTAATGAGTGCTAATGCAGCCCAGCAGAATGCCGTAATGCAGCAGATGATGGCAATGATGGGGCAGGTAATGGGCGCTCAGAATAACAAAAAAGAAGCAGAAATTGAAGCAATCAGAAAAGACGCAAATGAGCACCAGGACAGAATGACAGAAATCATAAAAACACAGGCAAACGCCGCTTATGGTGCTGCAGGAAAAATCTTTGCACCAGCAGCAAAACAGGCTGGAAGTAATAATTCAGGCCACAAAGATATAGGTGTAATTTGCCCTCATTGTAATACACAGGTAGAAGTCGGAGCTTCTTTCTGTGATGAATGTGGGGAAAGTTTGTAAGGAGGAATGAAAATGTCTTGCGGAAATAAATATCAAACAATAGAAAAAATAGCAGAGTGGATATTGAAATGCCTTGAGGGAATAGAAAGAGGGACTCATAAAGTTGAATATCTGAGAAGCGAAATCTATGGCTGTTGTGAAAAAATATTAGAAACTGCTGATATTGAAGAAGGTAATGAAGAAATTGATTGTATTAAAAATAATGAATCAAAACGTTCTTCAAAAAAAAGATCTCAAGTTTATGTAGTCAGATTGTCAGAAGCTGCTAATTGTTCATCAACGAAAATAATAAAAATAGGTGAAAAAGAATACACAATTTTAACCGGTGATGATTTAAAAGGTTTGCATTCAGAACATATTTATCCGAAAAGTTTATTACTAAAAGATTTTCTAAATTTAGAAAATCCAACTAAAGAGAAAATTGTTTCATTGATTAAAGAGCGGGGAAAAGTTGCTTATATCACAAAAGAAGAATCAGATCTTCTTGATAAAAAATTAACCGCTGAACAAGTGGAAATGTTAAGAAGCAAAATGTCGCAGAATGATTTTAAGAATTATAAGATCAAAGAAGGTGATATTCTAAAAGATAAAATGCCGGAAAACTGGGATGAAAAATCTGTTGATGAAAGATTAAAAGCCCGCGGTATTAAATTAAAAGATCAGGAATTTTTAGTAGCTGATATTTAAATAAATTGAAATCATAAGAATTAAATACGAGGAGTATTAGAAATGAAGATTTGTCTAAAATGTAAACAGGTGTACGATGATAATAGTGTATTTTGTGAACAGTGTGAAAATGAAGACGGGGCTGGAGTTAGATTAGTTGAAGCAAAAGACTGTCCTAATTGTGGAAAAACTATCCCAAAAGATGCAAAGCGTTGTATTTACTGTGGTGTAAATACACAAAATTTTGCAAAGGATGCCACAAATATGGATATTCATGGAAATGCCGTTCGCGGTGATTTGAATATAACAAGTACAGTTCATCATGATGAAACTTATATTGATAACACAGTTGTTCATAATGAAGTAACAAACAATTCAACAACAAATATTATTCATAAAGATGAAACAACATTGACAGAGAAGTGTTCAATTTGTGGAAAGATTGTTAAACGAATTGAAGGTTATGAATGTACTAAATGTGGAAAATTTGTCTGTTCTGATTGTTATGATGATTCAGAAAAAATGTGTACTCATTGTTCCCCATTTACAAGTGCTCAAAAGGTTTCTAAAGTTCTGGAAAAGTTCGTAAAGGAATTGCGTGGTTATAATGTGAATGATAACGCAGGATGGAACTTTGTTGAACAGTATATTATTCCAAATAACAAAAATGATATTAAAGAATTCCTGGTGTATTGTTCTTCTCAAAGAGACGCATTACGAAGTGATGATAAAAAACATATTAGTGTTTTGTGGAATAATAAATGTCTTCAATTAATTAATCAGGGGGAAGTTGCATTTCCGGACGATAAATTATTTCAAGAATTTTTAAAAGAAAAGAAAAGTACTTCTGAAACCTTTAAAGAAAGAATTCGAAAAGAAAAGAAAGAAAATAAAATTGCAAATCAAAAACGAAAAGCTAGAGAAGAACGTTCAGAACGTAGAATGATAGTAGGTGAAGCAATAAAAAATTTTTTCACTGCATTGGGTAAAGCTATAGGATTTATTTTCAAAGCAATAAAAAATTTTTTCAAATGGTGGGGAAGTAGAAAACTTCTTGGAAAAATAGGAGTATTCTATCTTGTTTTTTTTGTTATAGGTCTTGGAATAATTCCGCTACTTGAAATGATTGGTGATAAAAAAGATGAACGACAACTTAAAAAATTAAAGCTGCAAGATGAATATATAGTTTCAAAAGAAAATATTTCTTTCAATGGATTTCTTAAAAATTATATTGAAGTTGCGGATGATGGGGTTATTAGTTTTATTTCAGGAGAAAATAAAACTAATGATATTTGCTTTACTGTAAATTTAAAGAAGAAAAAAGGTTATCTGGATTATTATGAACAGCAGATAAGAGAATTTAAGGGAACTGAATTTAATCAAAATAAAGAAACAGTTAAAATTGAAAAAGATTATCTTGAAACTAATTTGCCAGGTAGTCTTATTAATCGCAGTAATTTACGATGTAAGATTCTTGATGATGTAATTAATAAAAAGGTTGGAGATGTCTTTACTGTAAGAATTATTCAAGCAACTTCAACAAAAGATCTTATTTCGTTTGCCAAAGAACCGCCTAAATTGGTTATAATAACTGCAGATCCTGAATTGCAATATATTGATGAAAATCATAATATTGTGAAACGTGAAAAATTAAAGTAACAATAATTTTGTTTATTTTAGGAACCATCTCCACCTGAGCAAGGGCTATGGTGATTGTTTGGAAAGCATCTGGTTCGTCCGCTTTCCTGTAAAAGGCAAATGCCTAACATTTTTTGGATGGTTCCTTTTTTTCTTTAAAATCATAAAAGGAATTCTAACAAATCCAAAACTTTCTCTTATATCATAAACGACCGGTTTCTCAGGTTTAAATTTTCATAATGGAAGGTGAGTCATGGTAAAAGAAAAACAGTGGCAGGAATTTGACTTCACTAAAGAAAACATAAAAATACATGTTGAGTGGTGTCCAAAGTAACCGTCAATTCTCATGTATTTTCCAAAAATAAATCTTTGAACTAAACTTCTACGCAAGGTGGAAGAAATTATGAGATCAAATTACAGTCGTGAAGAACGTCAGAAAATTGTTGAGGAATACATTCAGTCAGGAAAATCACAGACAGTATTCGCTCCAGAATACGGCATTAAACCAAATACTTTGTCTGCATGGGTGACTAAATACAAATCTGCAGAAGCATGCCAGGCTGCAGATGTTCATTTCGTTGAATTAAAATCAACATTCATAAAGGAAAAACAGAACATGATAATCCGTAAGGCTGGAATAGAGATTGAAATTCCTGGAAACAGTAATACGGTAATTATCCGGGAAATCCTTGCCGCAATGGCTTCTTTATGAAAATAGATTTTGAAGGTGCAAAACTTTACGTAAGACCTGGTTCAACTGATCTGCGCAAAGGAGTTACAGGTCTTCTTGCAATCATTGAAAACGAAATGCATCTGGATGCTTTAAGAAATTCCGTATTCTTTTTCTGCAATAAGAGTCATAAACTGCTCAAGATTATATTCTGGAACAAGACAGGTTTCTGGCTTGCTCAGAAAAGACTTGAGATGGCAACCTGGCCATGGCCGAATACAAGCCAGGAAGCAAGAGAAATAAATACAGAGCAGTTTGAAATGCTTCTTGCAGGAATTGATTTCTGGCGTGTCCATGAAGAAATAAAGTTTGATGCAGTTTTCTAAATATTCTCTTTAAAACTACTTTTTAAAAGAATTCAAAAATGCTATTCTTTAAATATGAAAGACGGAAAACCAGAATCACTTGCAGAAGCTTTACTCCTACTCGAAAAAATGAACGCACGTCTTTCAGAAAAAGACCAGAAAATCCGTGAACAGCAGGCAGAAATAAAGATTCTTAATGAAAAACTTGCAGGTAAGAGAGCAAGAGAATTCGCATCAAAAACAGAGTCACTCAAGAAACTTTATGAATCACAGCCATTCCTTTTTGACGCTGAGGAAATGGGCCTTAAACTTGAAAACCAGTGTCCTGAAATCTCTGATGAAGACATAGTTCAGGCTCTAAAGGATGATGACCTTTTTGACAAAAAATCAGAAAAGAAAAAGCCGGGAAGAACCAGAAACAAATCCAAAAAGCTTCCCCCGCCAGAACATGTGCAACTGGTCATTAAAAGTTCATGAAAGGCTCAAGCCTCTGGAAACTCTTCTTAATTCAGAACTGAAGAAAAAAGAATCTGCAGCAACTGCGGAACAAAATGGTAAAGGTTCGTGAAATCGTCAGCGAAAGAATCGTTCATGTTACTTCATCGGAATACATCGAGGAAGTTCACCGTTATGTTTATGAGTGTCAAAACTGCCTTGAAGATACCTACAACTGGCAGGGAATCTGTATCAGCCGCCAGAACATGTGCAACTGGTCATTAAAAGTTCATAAAAGGCTCAAGCCTCTGGAAACTCTTCTTAATTCAGAACTGAAGAATACAAAACTTCTGATGTTTGACGAAAGCCCGGTAGAAGTTCTAAAGGTAGATTCGGAAGAACTGAAGGCAGAATACTGGGATGAAGCCAGGTACAGAAAGAAAGCCAATGACTTGGAAGATGAATGCCGTAAGAACTGCTACATGTGTGTGGTCCTTGGTGGAACAAAGGAACATCCTGTTTTCTCATACAATTTCAGATGAACCCGTAGTGGAAAGAACGTCCTGGATTTTCTTGAAGGCTATAAAGGAAATGTAATCCAGTCTGACGGATATTCCGGCTACAATGCTGCCATCAATTACTGAAACCTTAGCCATCCAGACCATAAAATAGAATTACTCAACTGCTGGGTTCATGCACGTCGTGGATTCGCTGATGCAGTAAAGGCAACAAAGTACGAATGGTCAAGGGCCGTACGCCTTCGGCTATCTTAAACCCTTGACTCATTCGTTTGCGGGATTGATTAATATTATCAATCCCGCATCAAAACATGCAGCAGAAGCCATAAAGCTGTTTAAGGATGTATTTGACAATGAGAATCGGCTCAGAAAACTTTTTGATGAAGAAAAAAATTCTGAAGATGAATTCCTTTGAAAGACGAGTAAATGATGTAAAACCTCACATGGATAACCTTCATTCATGACTTCTTGAAAAGAAACAGAAGGAAATGATTCTTGATTCCTCAAAGACAAAGGAAGCTGTAAACTACTGCTTAAACAGATGGGAAAATCTTGAAAACTTTATAAAATATCCCGAAGCAACTTTTTCGACCAATGCGGCAGAACGCAGCATAAAAAGCTGGGTAATAGCAAGGCGAAATTTCCTTTTCAGCGGCAGCGGTAATGGAGCAAGAGCATCATGTTTTATTCTGTCCCTTATTGAAACTGCCAAGCAGAATGGTATTGCTCCTGAAGATTATCTCAGATGTCTTTTTGAAAAAGCCCCTTATGCTGAAATTGAAAATGACTGGGAAAAACTTCTCCCCTGGAATATTGAAATTACTCCATATAAGATTCGTGGAGAATGGATTTAATGTGTGCTATAATTAGGTAAACTTAAATTTAATTTGCGGATACTTTCTTTTTATGGAATCTTTCAAATATCCGTGTTAGATTAGAAGAGTGAAGAAAAACAAATTCTATCTTCAAGGCTTTTCATATTATCAACTCCAGCCGATCCAAATCCGAATATTCACTTTCCGGCATTTTTTTGAAGCTTAGATTAGCATAGAAACTTTGGGCAGTTTTGTTTTCTGGCTGGCAGTAGAGTTGAATTACATCTGCCTTAATCATATTCAAAAGTCTTTTGCCGTAGCCGCGTTTTCTTTGGGATTTTTTTACGTAAAGATAATTTACAAAAGTATAATCGGCATATCTTGTAAAGTGAATGAAGGCCTGACATTTATATCTTCTTGAAAGAAGGATAAAAGTATCATCATGATTTTCATCTTTGCAAAGAAGATCGAGGGAACTTATTCCGTGCAAATCAATGTCAGAAAAAGTTTTTACTTCTTTTATGAATTTATCAAATTCCTTATCAAAAGAATCAAAATACCGGAGCTTAAACCATTTATTTTTTTTTGAGTTATAAATCTTAAGTTTCATATAAGGCCTCCAGAAATCAACTATTCAAAAATCAAATGCCTTATGCCGGTCAGACTGATTTGATATTTCAACTGTAACTCATCATAATATCTCCAGTCTACGGTGTTTAAGGAGTTCTTCATTCGTTTTAAAACTTTGCAGACTTCAGAATATTCATCTTCCGAAATCTCTCCGGCTTTAAACTTTTTACGCATTTCTGATTTTTTCTGTCTTTGAAGTTCAATTTCCTTTAAAATAGGAGAGTGGCGTTCTTTTAATTCTTGTTTTGCCTTTTCTATAAAATCAGGATTTTCATCGAGAAATTTTTTCATAGAAACAAAATATTCACCGGCGAGACGGGCTTTATCATTGCGAATCTGTTCTTCCGTAAAAATCCAGGGGCACATTGCCATAATATGACTGCCAAATTTTATTGTGCCATAAGGTGATTCATAAGTTGCAGAATAATCTTTTTTCCAGTATTCCATTTTAATTGTAAGTCCATCATAATCATAAAAAAACTCCATATAATCTCCTGCAATATTTGTTCTATTTATTATGTAATAAAAAATCTCAAAAAAGTATAAATTTTATTCAACTTTTTTTTAAAACTTCATTATATAATTTAATATGATGAAATACACAGTACGACCATTGTATATCCGCGAAGCAATTATTTTTGGCAATTTACAGAACTATAAAACTGTAAAATGGGATGAAATTCACCACGAGAATGAGTCTGATGGAAAAGAAACTCTTGGCGATTCGCTTACAAAAGACAGTCTTTGGTGTAAAGATTTTGATTTTCCAAAACTGCCTGTATTTAAATGCCTTGTTTGTTCTAATGATCTTTATGAAGATTACTGCAATTTTAAGGATTTTGAAGAAGTTGATGACTTTCTAGCGAATAATGGTTCAGACTGGCAGGAAGGTGGTCTTTACAATGCTGCTCATATTGTAAAGCAGGATAAAGATTTCAATATTATAGAAGAAATGTTCTATTCTGTTGCCACTCATGCTATTGTAGAAATGAAAATCTGCAGCGGGCATTATTATCATCTGACTGAAGCACATACCAGACTTTATGAACAAAAAAGGTTTAATCCTAAAAGAGTTGTTTTTTATAAGCAGGAAGTGATGAAGTATTCATTTTAGAAATAATGAGTAAAAAAGTGCTACCATAAGGCAATTTTTACGATAACCCTACAGTCCTCACAGTGTACTTTTCATTCTCACATTAGTCGGTCAATTGACGGTTACTATCCTCCGAGAAGTGAGGCGTCTATGGCTAAACAAAAGTACGAAATGAAAACAGAACGATCTCAGAAAATGAATGAAGAAGGTCTTTTTCAGCTCAGCGGAACTGTTTTGGCGCCTTACATGCAGCTTTCTACTGCCCTTATTGGAAAACCCCGCCATGCCGGGGATTTTTTTAAATTTTATCATTTTTTTTAGAAGTTTCCTTGACCTTCCACCAACTGTAACCTTTAGAATTAAGGTAACGAAAGCGTTATAGGAGGCGTGATAAAAAAGTAAACGAGCAAGAGGATATGTGATACGCTAAAGAGATTTAGCGGAAACCAGGCGTTAGTTCGGAATTTTTAGTAGAAGCAAGACTTCTGGAAAGGAGAATGAAGAGCTATCAGCCGCATCATACAGTAGTCCTTCGAGGACTGGATGGGATTCGCAGCGTAGCTTCTAGCGGAATGGAACACATAACCTATCAGACTTTCCGCAGAAATCAAAACGGAGATCTCAAATGACATTTTACATTGGCGTTGATTTGCACATAGGGAACGACGGCTTTAGCCGTAAAAATAGTCCTGTGGACTATTTTTAGTGAGTCTCCGAGCAGCTATGCTGCGAAGGGAAGTTCACGGTGCATGTAAGAACAGAAGAGATGATTGAATCTTTGAATGAAATCAAGATGTACCCTACGACAGAAGCAGGATACGCAGAGTTCACAAAGAGAATCAGAGTTTACAAGGAAACAGGAGCAGTTGTGAAGCTCGCTGTTGAATCAACAGGAAATACGAAGTACTTCAAGAACCAGATGGAAAAAGCCGGTGCAGAAGTAAAAGTAGTGAACACAGTGAAGTTCAAGGTCATAAATGAATCTGTATCAAAGACCGACAAGCATGATGCGGCAACTTTATCAGAATTTCTGAAGGACTATAAACTTCCTGAAAGTTACCTGTGCAGTAAAGAAACAGAAAACTTACGACGCTTAATAAAGTCACGGGAAAGACTTGTTCGTGCTTAAGGATTGTGGCAGAAAAACGAAATACACGCATTATTGGTAAGCATGGGGCTTGCAGACGAGGCAAGAAGCTTACAAAGTAAAAAAGTTATTGATTGAATTACATCTAAAAAATATATCTTCCCATATATTTTTTAGATGTAATCCGACATACAAAGAAAGTTCTGGACACCCTTGAGTCGAATAACGACTACGTGCTCGAGGCACAATCAGTAAAACTGATGCTTGAGATTATAGACACTTTTGCACAAAAGATAAAGATAATCGAAAAGCAGCTGGAAGAACTGACAAAAGATGACGAAATGGTAAAGCTGCTTCTGACAATACGAGGCTGTGGAAAGATTACAGCATGGATTATCAGAGCATACACAGAAGATATTTCAAGATTTGCAAATTCAAAGAAATATGCAGCATTCTGTGGGCTTGTACCAAAAGTCAAGGATTCAAATGAGACGGTTCATCATGGAAGTATAACCAGACATGGACCAGTTGAGTTGAGGACTGCATTCGTGCAGTTGTTTATGGGAATGAGACGTTGCAAGGACACCAAGTCTTGGCGGATGATACAGCGTTATGAATATATGAAAAAAAATAAGGGTTCTGGAAAATCAATAATTTCCGAAGCAAGAAAAACAGCAGAGAATGTGTGGGCGTTGCTCACAGCAAAAACAGAGTTTGATTCAGCAAAGATGACAGGTATTTATAAACCAATGAATCTTCCTGAACAGGCTTTGGCTGCTGCTAATTAAATAGATATAGAAAGTCGACTTGCTCGTTGACTTTTTATGGGAGGTGTAAGATAAAACCGCTAAAATAGCGCGGCTTTATCTTACTTAGAGGCTGACCAAAAAGTTCGTTGCGTTGCGTCATTCCGAACTCGTTTTGGAATCTATGCACTGTATACAGCGTAGATGCTGAATCAAGTTCAGCATGACAATACTTATTGGTCAGCCCCATTATTGAACTGCTGTTCCTCATTACATTACGGAACAGCGTAAAAAGTCAATCGATTGTTGAAACAATCTT
>JALFAW010000047.1 GCA_022773305.1 Spirochaetia bacterium | reverse complement strand
TTGGGGCTGCCGCGAGAGCGGCATTATAATAGTTTCTATACCCCAAAAAACGTCTAGCGCATTATTGCGCGTTTTTGACCTGTGAATCACGACCGGGAGCCAGATATTACAACTAATCATTTTATAATGCGTTTGCCCTATCTACAATTGTGAAATCCTTTGATTTATGATAATATAAAACCTATGTCAACTAAAGATAAACAAATGATAATGGGAAATCAGGCGATTGCGCTTGGTGCATTAAAAGCTGGAGTAAATCTTTGCGCAGGTTATCCTGGCACACCTTCCAGCGAGATTATAGAATTCATTTCAAAATACAAAGAAAAAACTGGCACTTATGTAGAATGGTCTGTAAACGAAAAGGCTGCTGTTGAAGTTGCAGCCGGAGCCAGTTACGCAGGAAGCAGAACTCTTGTCACAATGAAACAAGTCGGGCTTAATGTTGCAAGTGACCCAGTTATGTGTCTTTCCTACGTAGGGGTAAAAGGCGGCATGGTGATTGTGAGTGCTGATGATCCAGGACCAATTTCCAGTCAAACAGAACAGGATACCAGAACATTTGCGCAGTTTTCTAAAATACCATGTTTAGATCCAAGTTCACCACAGGAAGCATTTGAAATGGTTCAAAAAGCCTTTGAACTTTCTGAAAAATATTCCACACCTGTACTTTTACGCCCAACTACTCGTGTTGACCATGCTTATCAAAGTCTGGAAATGCCTGAACTTTCGCAAAGCCGTTCAAAAGGTGAATTCGAAAAAAATCCAAATCGCTGGGTTATTTTTCCACGTCTTTCATTTGCAAATCACAAAAAGATTTTTGAACGTAACGAAAAAGTCTTACCAAAGGAATTTTCACAGGAAGAATATAAATCGTTTAATAATATAGAAAAAATTGATTTAAGTTTTGTGGAAGAAAAATCTTCAGCTGATAGAAAATCAATTTCATTTGCCGCTGGCGGTATTTCCTACGCCTATCTGAAAGAAGCTCTTTCTATCATCAAAAATGAAAACCCACAGAATATTCAGATTCAAAGTGCAAAAATTTTGAAAATTGGAACACCTTATCCGTTTCCAGAACCTTTAGCAAAAGAATTTTTGAAAGAAACAGAACAGGTGATTGTTTTTGAAGAACTTGACCCTGTAATCGAAGAAAAATTGATTTTTATTTGTGGAAAAAATCAACTTAAAACAAAAATTCATGGAAAGCTTGACGAAACTGTTCCTTGTGCTGGTGAACTTTCTGTGGAAATAATCAAAAATATAATTTTGCAGAAAACAGGAATTCCAAATCTTCAGGAAAATCAGAAAGAAAAAATAGATTTACCTGTGCGTCCTCCAGTTTTGTGTGCCGGCTGTCCTCATCGCGGTGCTTTTTATGCCGTAAAACAGGCTATGAAAGGCAAAAAAACAGTTTATTGCGGTGACATTGGCTGTTACACACTAGGAAATGCATCTCCTTTGGATATGACAGACACGTGTCTTTGCATGGGAGCAGACATTACGATGGCTCAGGGATTTTATCACAATGAACCAGACCGTTTTTGTTTTAGTTTCATCGGCGATTCAACTTTTTTTGCAAGTGGAATTACCGGCGTTGTGAACGCAGTTTACAATCAAAGTCATCAGACAATCTGCATTCTTGACAATTCTACCACTGCCATGACAGGTCACCAGCCTCATCCTGGAACCGGTGTTACCATGATGGGTGAAATCGTAGAAAAAATCAGTATTCCAAAAATTCTTGAAGCTATAGGTGTGTCCCCGATTATTGAAGTAAATCCTTTTGACTTGGAAAAATCTATTGAAGCAGTGAAAATCGCAACACAAAGCGAAGGTGTCAGTGCTGTGATTTTCAAATCTCCATGCATAAGTATTGCTTCAAAACTCGGCTATAAATTTTCCGGGGCAAAAAGAGTCGAAAATACGAAATGCCTTGCCTGCAAAAAATGTATTAATGAACTTGGATGTCCGGCTCTAGTTTTAAGCGAAGAAACTAATTCAAAAGGCAAAAATTTTGCAGCTATAGATTCATCTCTTTGTACCGGATGTGGACTTTGCACGACAATTTGCCCTGTGAATGCGATAGAATAACAAAACAGATGCTGGGTTTTAAATTTTTATTTTTTTTGTGGGTGGCTTTTTGCTTTGCAAAAAACAGGCTTTTCAGGGTTCCGGCGTCAAAGCGCCTTCATTCCTTCGCTGCGCTTCGGAACTGGCTTCGCCAGCCCTTACAATCCTTGCCACGGTTTAAAATCGAAAGATTAGAAATTGAACCTGATAAATTTTGATATAACTGATTTATTTGGAGTGTGAATAATGATAAAAAACATATTGATTTGTGGAGTTGGAGGGCAGGGAACTGTCCTTGCTGCAAAAGTTTTAGCTCAAGCTGCAATTCTTGACGGACAAAATGTTCTTTCTGCAGAAACAATAGGAATGGCTCAACGTGGTGGATGTGTTACAAGTCATGTAAGAATTTGTGACAGGAATCAGGAAATTTTTTCACCTTTGATTTCACAAGGTCAAGCTGATATTTTAATTGCGTTTGATGCCTCTGAAGCCGTGCGCAATCTAAGTTTTCTAAAAAAAGATGGAACTGTTGTTGTTAACGAACAGATTGTTCAGCCGACAACGGCGAGTTTGACAGGTAAAGTTTTTAATAAAAACGATTATTTGAGTTTCTTGAAAAACCAAGTTAAAAATGTTATTTCTGTTGATGCAGCACAAGTTTGTAAAGAGTTAAAAAGTTCAAAAATCGTGAATATGATTCTTTTGGGCGCAGCAAGTAAAACTGGATTGGTTTCAAAAGAAGATTTAAAAAGCGCTTTGAAAGTTCTTGTAAAGCCTGAATTTTATGAATTAAATGTAAAAGCAATTGACTGGAATTGATTTGATTATTTTTCTATTACTCATACTTTGAAATCATTGCAAAATTCTCTTTTTTATGCTAGATTTTACCTATCCCAATATAAAAGAGGTCTTATTATGCCTTACACAGAACCAACAAGTCTAGCGATTGTTGCGTGTCCTGGTGGTGAATCTTTCGCCAATGAAGTCATAACGCA
>JALFAW010000040.1 GCA_022773305.1 Spirochaetia bacterium | reverse complement strand
TGCATTGCAAACTCGCGCTTTTCAGGGTTACGTACGCACTTCGTGCTACCTTCATTCCTTCGCTCCGCTTCGGAACTGGCTTCGCCAGCCCTTACAATCCTTGCCACGGTTTGTAAATCAAATACTCGAAATTGAACCTATCTGTTTTTCGATTTTTGAAATTATCAGATAATATTGATCCTTTTGTAAAAACCGCTTACCATACAAAAGGAGATTAATTAATGAAAAATAAAAACATAATATTCTACATAATATTTTTTATGTTTATGTTTGGATGCAGACAAAATGGATTACAACATAACATAAAAATAAAGAATAGCACTTCGTCTACTATTATTATTACATCTTGCGATATGACAACTTCTACAATTTTTCCTGTAGAAATAGAAGCTTCAAAAGAAACTGAAATTATCGTAGAAGGCTCAGAGGAATCTGCAACTTTTTATTTTAGTGTAAAAGATAAAAATTTTATGCTTAATACTGGATATATCCAAGACGAAGGATTTGTAAATATAGAAATATTGGAAGATAATTCAAATCTAACTGCAATGAAGAATTCAGAAATAAAAGCAATCTTAGTAGAATTAGATTAGGGATAGTAGCACCTGCGTAGCAGTCCACCGCAGCAAAAGACTTTTTGCGAGGAGGACGAGCCGCGGTTAGTCGGCGAGGTGCGAATAGCCCGACCCAAGGAGTTTTGTGAACTTTGTAAGCAAAACTCTTTGGGGAATCTCCAAATACAAAAAAAACTAAATTACGTCTTCTATAAAATAGAGATTGCCTTTTGAAAGTTTGCCAGTTTTTAGGGCGTTGTCTAATTTTACTAATGTTTGAACGGCACCTGTGGCAAATCCTTCACGGCTACGAGCTTTATGTGTTAATTCGATTGTGTCGGCAATGCCATCGAAGAAAACTTTGTGAGTTCCTAGGATGTTTCCACAGCGTGTTGAAGAAACGTGAAGTTGATTTTTTGCAGGGCGTTCGTGGAATGCGTCAAAACCATTTCTGTTTTTTCTGGATATCCTTCCATAACACGTTTTGCAATTTCCAATGCTGTTCCAGATGGGCTGTCTGCCTTTTGATTATGATGAGCTTCCCAAGTGGCAACGTCATATGCTGCACAAATCAAGGTCTGTCTCTTCTTTAAACTAATTTACAGGAATCTGAATTTCTGTGAGCCAGCCGCTTTCATCACTTTTATTCCAAACACCATCGATGTAACTTTCCCTAAAATCACCGCAGATTTTATATCCATTTTCTTCTATATATTTGAGCAGTTGTTCATAGGATTGTGCCAGATTATTATAGGAACCTTTGTGAAAAATGCAGGCGGCCTGAACTTCCGGAAATTCTTTAAAATAAAGGTTTTCAAGTTCAGATTTTGCTTCCACTACGGCTTCACACGTTTCTATGATGATTTCGCCTGTTGTTGTAATATAATTTGTAAAGCAATATTCGGGCAGACTGCATTCACATCCGGTTTTTTCCATAAGAGCACCCATTTTTGGCATGATTTCAAATAAATCATCGTAGGATTCAATCTTTGATTTCATTGCTGCAACTGTCACTTTCGGAATCTTTTTTATCAAAACTGGAGATGCAATTGTATCTGCTTTTTCTGTGAGATACATTTCTATTATGGAAAGCTGTTTTGTTAAATCGGCAATTTTTGACATCAATTCTGATTTTTTTTTGAGAAGAATAGCATTTTCATCACAGCCATTATTCAATTTTTGAATTTCTTCCAGCGTAAATCCTGCCTGTTTGAGCGCTGTGATTTTGTGAAGAACCTGCATCTGTGAAAGTTCATAAAAACGATAACCGTTTTCAAAGTTTATGTACGCTGGAATCAAAAGATTTTGTTCTTCATAAAATCTGAGTGTTTTGACAGTTACTCGATTCATTGCGGCAAACATTCCGATTCTGTAAAGTGTGTTCTTTGTTTGAGGTATGCATGGCTGGTGTTTGATTTTCATTTCCATAATTCTATTCCCACTTAAAAAATTTTACTGCAATGAATGTGCAGATTGCTGTTATGGCAGACAAAATAATTATCGGCAATATTATGTTTTCATATTGTCCTATGGAGGCTGATTTTAGTAAATTGATTCCAACTCCCAATGGCAGAATATCAGCAAAAAATCTTAATCCTTTTGGAAAAATTTCTGCCGGAATTGTTGCACCAGAAAAAAGCAGCATCGGAAAATATAAAAGACTTGTTACTATGTTCATTGATTTTGTAGTACGACATAAACTTGCAACAGTCAATCCTATTGAAAACATTGAAATCATAGTTAAAAACCATAAACCTAAGTAAATCATCACATTTCCTGTCATTGTGTAACCAAAAAAGATAATCGCAATTAGTGTTAAAATCAGTGTTGATATGATTGCCATAATTCCGCTTGCTATCGTATCACAAACTAAAAGTCTTGCTGGCGAACATGGACTGCAATACATCCTTTTTAAAACTCCCTGAGAACGATAATCCACGATGATTATTGGAATGTTCATAAATGCACTGCAGCAGATTCCCACAGTAGAAAGTGCAGCATAAGAACTTTGCAGGAAGGTGAGACCTTGATTTCCAGCAGCTTTGTTTCCTGCAATCAAAGAAATAATCAAAAAAGTTATACTTGGCATTGCCAGATTAAAAATAATCACATCAGGAGAACGAAAAAATAATCTCTGTTCAACTTTATACATATTAAAAAAATTCATAATACTTCCTTTAAAAATTCATTAACGACGGTGCAACGGTGGATGCAACGCTGCGTACGGCACCTGATAAATCTGTTTAATTCATGAAAAATAAATATGCTTCTTCAAGATTTTTTTTATTTGATTTGGAAATCACTTCATCAACTGAACCTTCGACAATCTTTACTCCGTTTTTTATGATGCAGATTTTATCGCAGAGTACTTCCGCTTCTTCCATATAATGAGTTGTCAAAAAAATCGTTAGTCCCTGTTGTTTCAATTCTTTCAGCGTATTCCAAACTTCGTGACGAGCTTCAACATCTAAACCAGTTGTAAGTTCGTCCAGAAAAACAATCTTGGGGTTTCCAATCAAGGCAAGAACAACAGAAAGTTTTTGTTTTTCGCCACCAGACAGTTTGGAAACAAAATTCTTTTTGAGATTATCAAGCGAAAACTGTTCTAAAAGTCGAATGTAATCAGCAGGTTGATTATAAAGCGATGAATATTCTATGCAAATTTCTTCTACAGTTATATTTACCTGATATTGTGTGTGCTGAAGCTGAACACCCACATCTTCAAATACAGTTTTTTTGTTTCTTGCTGCATTTAATCCAAGAATTGAAGTGTTTCCAGAATCGGGTTGCTTTAATCCCAGAATTAAATCGATCGTTGTACTTTTGCCAGCACCGTTATGTCCCAAAAGTCCAAAAACTTCACCTTTTTTGACGATAAACGAAAGATTGTCTATCACTTTTTTTTGATTAAAAGATTTAGATAGATTTTCCACCACAATACAATTTTCTTCCATAAGAACTCCCATAATCATAAAGCTTGCAACGCAAACTCCTGTTAAATTGTAATACCAATGCCATAATCAGACGAATCATTATTACAAGTTGTTAAGAGAATTGTACTTTCTACCCTCGAGGGGAGAGTCAAGAAAAATTTAAAAACTTTTCCTTTTTAAATTTGCATTTTTCATGCTTACATTTGAGGAGAATTTTTAAAGACAATATAAAACAGATTATGAGGTTCAATTCTTTTATTAAATCAGCATTAGAAATTCGCAATTCATTTTATATGAGTTTTATTAGAGGTCTGTCCCTGTTTGAATACTTTATTATTGAGTTTTTTAATTAGGGACAGACCTTGTTTAAACTGAGTGAGGTCTATCCCCTTTTTATAAAATCAGCAAAATTTAGTCAGTCATTCGCCTTTCACAGCTCACTCACGTTCGGTCCTTCGGACTCGACTTCGTCGCCTGCACAAGCCTCGGTGCGCTATGCAGTTTAAAATCCTGCAAATCAGATAGTCAACTGGCGAAATAATACAAGGTCTGTCCCTATTTATTCAGAACTTCGACATAATTACAAAACACTTTGTGAAAAAAGAGGGACAGACCTTATTTTTACAAGTTTAATGAATTAATTGGGGACAGACCTTGTGTTGATTCTCAGGTCCGTCCCCCTTTTAATCATATAATTCGTGATTCAATTGCACGAGCTGTATTCCATGCTTTTTTCATTCCCACAGAAAATAGAACAGGCAAAAGCGATAAATACATCTTGATTGTTTTTTTTCCACCTCTTGCAAACCATGCTTTTTGAGCTTGAGCCCAGATTTTTGTTACCATTGGAATAAAATTCAAAAACATGGAAATGGCATTTGTAAAAGATGTTTTATTCTTCAGATGCAGAATTTTTCTGACAAAAAGTTCAATTTTTTCTATTCCTTCTCGAAGTTGAAGAGAAGTGGAAGTTTTAAAAACAAGCGAAGCACTTTGCATCATACAAAAAAGTTTCGCCAAAAGAAATAACGTATCTTTTTGTGTTTGGAAATTGAATCGTTGGGAAAAAGTTACTTCTGTACTAAAAAGACAATTAAAGATTTCAATTACTAATAGAAGAAATGAATAATATATGACAGGTTTTAAATCAGCAAGTTGTTGTTTAACTGGAAAATTAAGTAAAAATGCAAATATTAATTGTACAACAATAAGAGATAAACAAAAGTAGACTGGCAGAAACAAAAAAAGAATATTAACTACGGGAATAAATAAAATTTTTATCCAACAAGGACATTTATGTAAAAAAGAGTTTCCGCTGATATATGAAAATGCAGAATATTTCTGTACCATAAACACATTAAATTACCAAATAAAATCCTGTAAAGACTTATAACTACAAACAGGATTTCTAATATTCCATTGTTCCAAATTCTGCTGCAAAGCCATTTGGGGAGTTCCTTCAAACACTTTCTTTCCACGAAAAAGTACAATAAAAATATCGGCAAGTCCCAAACACTTTTCAATTTCATGTGTCAAAATGATTATTGTTTTACCTTCGTTTTTCAGATTTGACACAAGCTGATTGACCTGGCGAACACCAGAATAATCAAGATTTGCATAAGGTTCATCCAAAATAATGACAGGATTGTTCATGGCAAGCATACATGCAACTGCAAGACGACGTTTTTCTCCCCCAGACAGAAAACGTGCAGGAAAATCAGCTTTTTCCAAAAGACCCGTTTTCTCCAAAGCAGATTTTACACATTCATCTAGAGCTTTTCCTTTGATTCCAAGATTTTTTGGTCCAAAAGCAACATCTTCTCTGGGAGTTTCACCAAGAATTTGGGTTTCAGCTTCTTGAAAAACAAGTCCAACCCTATTATTATGACAGTCAACAGTTCCGCAATCAGCATCATCAAGTCCAGAAATAATAGACATCAATACACTTTTGCCAGAACCATTTTCCCCACCTATTATAACGCATGAACCTTTAGGAATCTCAAAGGAAACATTTTCAAGAGCAATTTTCTTTCCTACCCCAGTGTTAAATGTTTTTGAAACATTCTGAATTTTTATCAAGCTTTTCCTTCCTATTTTGTTTTATTATTTTCAGAGAAAAGATATTGAGCCAAGATTGGTCTTACTTTCAAAGCTATAGGAATAGAAACTACGATTTTCAATAAATCACCAGGAATGTAAGGAATAACACAAGCCGCCATAGTATAACTAAAAACAGTTTTTTCTGCTGGAACTTTTCCTGCAGCTTGCGCCCATCTTGCAAAATGGAAAATTCCAGGTACATATAATACAACCATCCCTGCAAAAATAGCAATACTAATTCTAATTACAGTTTTCCACGAAATTTTCTTTTCACTAATAGAAGGTTTTCCTGAAATAAATCCTGTGACAATTGCACCAATGAGATAACCTGGTAAAAAACCACCTGTTGGACCTGCCCAAACAGCAACACCACTAGTACCGCCAGCATAAACTGGTAGACCAATTAATCCTGCTATAAGAAAAAGAGCCGTCGGTGCTCCACCTAAGTAAGAACCTAGCAATGCTCCAGTTAATATACATAAACCGTTTTGTAAAACAATGGGGATAGGTCCCAAAGGTATACGCAAAAAACAACCAATGCAGACAATCGCTGCAAACAAAGCAATAAATGCAACCTTTAGTAAATGTCTGTTTTTCATAATAAGAGAATATATCCCATTGTAAACTAATAGTCAAGTATAAGGTTTACAATGGGATATAAGGACAAATGTCGAGTTTTAAATTTTTATTCTTTGGGTGGCTTTTTGCTTCGCAAAAAAAGCGAGAAATGCATAGCATTTTCTCGTCCCGAGTTTGCATTGCAAACTCGCGCTATCCGGGGTTTCGCTATCGCTCCAGCCGCTTCCCTCGCTTCGCTCAGTCCAGTGGCCACCTTTGGTGCCCCTACTATCCTTGCCACGAGAGAAACTCGAAATTGAACCTATAAATCATAACTATCCAAAAAGAAAAATCAACTGGGAATCATCCTAAAAGTTTGTCGCTTACAACACCACTTACACTGAATTTTTCAAGTAAATCTTCAACAGTGAGTTTTTGTTTTTCTTCACCACGGACATCATAAACAATTCTTCCATCCATCATCATAATCAGACGATTTCCATAACGAATTGCATCTTTCATATTATGAGTAACCATAAAAGTAGTAAGATTGTCTTGTTTTACAAAAGTTTCGGTTAAGTCTAAAACTTTTTTTGCGGTTTTTGGATCTAAAGCAGCTGTATGTTCATCCAAAAGAAGAATTTTAGGTTTCTGTAAAGTAGCCATCAAAAGAGTTAAAGCTTGACGTTGACCACCAGAAAGAAGCCCCACTTTTGCATTCATTCTATTTTCAAGACCTAAATCTAAAAGAGCAAGTTTATCACGATAAAGATTACGTTCTTCATTTTTAATATGCCATGCAAGTCCCCGTTTTTTTCCCCGACGCATAGCCATAGCAAGGTTTTCTTCAATTTCCATATTTGCAGCAGTACCCATCATAGGATCTTGGAATACACGTCCCAAAAATTTAGCTCTAAAATGTTCGGGTTTACCAGTAAGATTCATTCCATCAAGTTCGATAGAACCAGTATCTGTATAATGTACACCTGCAATCAAATTCAAAAGAGTAGATTTTCCAGCTCCGTTTCCGCCAATAACAGTTACAAAATCACCATCATCAAGTTCTAAATCAACGCCCTGCAAGGCCTTTTTTTCAGTAATGGTTCCAGGATTAAAAGTTTTAGTAATATTTTTAAGTTTTAACATAATGACCTCGTTTTAATTCGCCTCAAACTTCACAAAACTCAAAAAGTCAGTTTGTGTAAGTACCATGTTTAAATTTATCATCAGCATGGCGAGTATCAATTTCATTATCAGGACCTTTGTATGAACGTCTTCGTTTATCAATTTTGCTTTTAAACACAGGAACAGAAAGAGAAATAGCAACAATCAATGCAGTTAATAATTTTAAGTCAGTTGATTTTAAACCAAGCTGCAAAACAACAGCAATTACAATTCTATAAACAATCGAACCAAATACCACTGAAATCAAAGTATACCAAAAACCAAAATGTGAACCAAAAATGACTTCTCCAATGATAATAGAAGCAAGCCCAATAACGATAGTGCCAGTTCCCATTCCAACATCAGCATAACCTTGACTTTGTGCAACAAATGCACCAGACAATGCAACAAGACCATTCGAAAGCATAAGTCCAACAATTTTTGTAGTATCAGTATTTACTCCCATGGCTCTAACCATATTTTCATTACTGCCAGTTGCTCGAATAGCACTTCCATATTCGGTTCCAAAGAACCAGTAACAAATTGCAATAACTATAGCAATTACAACCACACCAATAATCAAAGAACAAGTAGTTGTGGTAATCTTTCCATCAAAAAGAGACTTTAACTGTGACATCATAGTCGGATTACCCAAAAGAGGTGTATTTGCTTTTCCCATAATCCTAATGTTAATGGAATATAAAGCTATTTGAGTCAAAATACTAGCAAGCAGAATATTAATCTTAAGTTTAGTATTCATAAATCCTGTAACAAACCCACAAATTGTTCCTGTAATAAAAACAAAAATCAAAGTGAGAACAGGATTCATTCCTTTACAAATTAAAACAGCTGTAATAGCACCTCCAGTAGCAAAACTACCATCAACAGTCATATCAGCTACATTCAAAATCCTAAAAGTAAAATAAACTCCCAAAGTCATAAGTCCCCAAAGAATTCCTTGAGAAACAGCACCTTCCATTGCAGATAAAATAGGCATTTATTACTCCAAAACAAAATAATAGAAAGATTATAACCCATATTTAAACAAAAAAAAAGAGACTTATACCCGTTTATCGTAAAATAAACAAAGTAAAAATCTCTTTTTTAGTAATCTGGCTGTGCCCCTTCGGGTCGCTATGTCCAGGGTTCGCTAACGCTCAGTCTCCTCACTTCGCTACGCTCGTTGCGGTGACCACCTTCGGTGCCCTTCCCAGCGCTCACAGAAAATTATTTTAAATCAGCAGGAATTTTTATTCCAAGAATTTTTGCTGTTTCTTCATTTACTTTCAAATCGCAAGAAGCAAGATACTGAATAGGCATTTTTGCAGGAGTATTTTTTCCTTCAAGAATTTCTACAGCCATTTTTGCAGTTTGTTTTCCAAGTTCATAGTAGTTTATACCATAAGTTGCAAGACCACCTGCATTAACCATTCCTTCTTCTCCAACTATTGTTGGAATTCCATTTTCGTTTGCAACTTGAGCAACCAAAGCCATTCCAGCTGCAATCATATTGTCAGTTGGAGAATAGATAACATCAACTTTTCCACATAAAGACTGTGTAACCTGCTGAATTTCATTTGAGTTTGAAACTGTAGCATCTATATAAGAAAGTCCAAGTTCATCACAAGCCTTCTTTGCAAGTGCAATTTGGAAATAAGAATTTTGTTCACTTGAACAGTAAAGCATTCCGACAGTTTTTGCATTTGGAACAAGCTGTTTCAAAAGCTTCATCTGAGCAGCACATGGAGTCAAGTCTGAAGTTCCTGTAACGTTTCCTCCAGGAGCATCGTTTGATTTAACAAGTTTAGCAGATTCAGGATCTGTTACAGAAGAAACAAGAATAGGAATGTCTTGTGTAAGATTTGCAACTGCCTGAGCAGCAGGTGTTGCAATTGCAAAAATCAAATCGTCTTTATCATTTATCAATTTTTGAGCAATTGTTATACAATTTGCTTGTTCCCCTTGAGCATTCTGATAGTCAATTTTGATGTTTTTTCCATCAACATAACCAGCTTCAGCAAGACCATCTACAAATCCTTTGTAGTTTGCGTCCAAAGCAGAATGTTCAACAAGTTGAATCACACCAATTTTGATTGTCTTTGCTTTAGATTTCTTTGCTTTTTTTGGTGCAGCAAATACTGCTGTCAAACAAAGAGATGCAATTAATGTTGTAAGCAAAATCTTTTTCATATAATAATCCTCCAATAGAATATAAAATTCCTAATTGAAAAAACATTATAAAGAAAAAATTGTTTTTACTCTACAAGAAAAGACAAAAATTAGAAAAAAAAGGGGACAGACCTCGTTTTATTGACATCTTTCCAATTCTTTTTCATTTCAAAAAATCAGAATGATAGAAAAAAAGTGGAAACCTCTATGCCAAAGCTACAATCTGTCTTGGAATTTCTGTAACTCTGGAAATCTGTGTGATATTCATACCGATTTTTTTCAGATATCTAAGTGCTTGTTTCATTTCGTCATGACTTTTGGTTTTTATCTGTGATGGATAATCAATTTTTAGTTTTTCTTTAATAATTATACTACATCGAGTGTCACTCATCACGGGAACATTTTCATATTCCATACATAAATCTGAGTTTTGTGTTTGTATAAACTCTTTAAGAGAAGTCTTATTCTGAAAAATAGTAAAAACATATTCTGTATTGACAAAAGAAGTTGTTGTTTCATTCATTACAAACTGATAACTGCTCCATTTGTACTGAAAACACTTACACATATTTGCCTTTTCTGGATTTTGAAGGATATATCTGAATACTGTTTGAAAATATTCATCTGTTTCTACAGGTTCACTTTTGAATCTGCCATGAAAAAGATGTCCGCAGCGGTCATATTTCCTGTTGAAATACATTGCATAGCTAGTTGCGAGTTTTTGAACAAACTTACTTAGATTTGGATTCGCTTTTCCAACTAGAAGGTGAATATGATTATCCATCAGACAGTAGACATATAGTTCAATACAGGTCTGTTCTGAGTATTTTTCAATTCTATTAAGCATGAACAAACGGTCAGCATCATTGTAAAAAATATCCTGCCTGTTATTTCCGCGCAGAATAACATGATAAATCTGAGATTCACTTTTTTTCCTAGATTTTCTTGGCATTTTTTGGTCTCCTATATATAATATAGGTTTAACCTTTCAATTTTAGGAAGTGAAAAGTGATTTTTTTTGAAATAATTTAGGTCTGTCCCTGTTTTTTTAGGGAAATAATTTAGGTCTGTCCCTCATTTTACCAACCTTAATTTAATTTCTTAAAATTAAATTAAATAATATCTAGACATAAAATCTAAAAACTAATATAATTTAAGGATACACGCTATATGTTTAAATGTGTTTTAAAAAACACACAAGTTTTTTACAAACACTAGGAGGATAATTGGCATACGTGAATAATATTAGTAACAAGGGACAGCGAATTAATGAAATGATTCGTGTCAGAGAAGTACGTCTTATTGACGAAGAGGGAAATCAGTTGGGTATTGTTCCAACACCCGAAGCTCTCAGAATGGCAAAAGATAAAGGCTTAGACCTTGTTGAAGTTTCACCAAATGCTAACCCACCGGTTTGCAAAATACTTGATTATGGCAAATACCGATTCGAACAGGAAAAAAAGCTCCGAGATGCCAAGAAGAATCAAAAGGTATTAAAGTTAAAAGAAATCCGTATGCAACCAAAGATAGGTTCGGGGGATTTGGACACTAAAGCCAAACATATACAGGAATTTCTTGATGAAGGTGATAAAGTAAAGGTTACAATCCGTTTCCGCGGTCGTGAACTTGCTCACACTGAACTCGGATATGAAGTTCTCAATGAGGTGTTAAAGCGACTTACCTCGGCGTACAACATTGAAAAGCCTGCTGCTATGGACGGTAGAAACATGTCAATGACAATCTCAGCAAAAGTCGCCAAATAAGGGGTTAAAAATGCCTAAGATGAAAACAAAAAAATCTGCTGCAAAACGTTATTCTTTAACTGGCAGTGGAAAAGTTAAGCACAAGAAACAGAACCTTCGTCATATTTTGACAAAACGTTCTCCAAAAAGAAAGAGAAATCTTCGTGCTACAGGTTATGTAGCTGAAGCTGATGCAAAAAAAATCAGAAAGCAGATGCTTCCATACGGTTAATGAGGTGAATAAATGTCAAGAGCAATAGACGGAACAAAAAGAAAAAATCGCCGTGTTAAAATTTTAAAACTTGCAAAAGGTTTCCGTGGCGACAGAAAATCAAATTATAAACCAGCAAAAGACGCTGTAACAAAAGCATTGAATCATGCTTATGTTGATCGTCATGACAAAAAAAGTGAATTCCGAAAATTGTGGATTGCACGTATTAACGCTGCAGTTCGAGAAGAAGGAATGACATATTCTCAGTTTATTAATGGAGTTAACAAAGCAGGTATTAAATTGAACCGAAAGGCTCTTTCTAATATGGCGATTGAAGATCCTGTAGCTTTCAAAGCAGTTGTTGAAGCTGCAAAAAAAGCTGTAGCATCTAAATAAGGAATTCCAACAATGATTTCACTTGATCAGGTTTTGTTATTAGAAAAAAAAGTTGAAAGTGCTGTTGCTAAGATTCAACAGTTACAAACTGAAAACGATGCTCTTCGCAAAAAGTGTGACGAGCTCACAAATTCGCTTTCAAGTAAGTCGGAGCTACTTTCCTCTTTTGAGTCAGATCAAAATCAGATTGAGAATGGAATCAAAAATGCACTTGACCGATTAAGTTCGATTGAAAATACAGTAATAGAAACTTTTTCTTCACTGTCTAATCAAAAAACTAATATCGGTCAAGTTGATTCTATAAATACTATACAAAATAATAATAAAATTATTAATAATAATATTTCTAATATAGAAGTTTCAAATCAAAAAGCACCTCTTAATACGTTACCAAATAAAAATTATTCTCCTGAGTCTAATTTAAAACCACATGGGGATATTTCAAATGTAAAATTTGAGAATATGGATAAATTATCTGAACAAACTAATAATCCTACTTTGTCAGAGGATTTATTTAATTCTGGATCTCAGGTTTTTGATAATGTTCAAAAAAATCAACAAGAAGTTTTTCATGATTTTCAACAGATTTCTGAAGAAAATTTTTCTGATGAATCTGATGATGATTTAAGCTTTGACATTTTTTAGAGTATGGGAAAATTAAAAATTGATATGCTTGGAACTTCATTTACTATCCAAGCTAATGAGGATAATCAATATCTTGAAAAACTCTTAGGTTATTATAAACGCATAACTGATGATGTAAAGAATATAGATTCAATAAAATCTTCATTACAGGTTGCAATCCTTTCTGGAATTATGATTTGCGATGAACTATATAAAGAAAAACAAAACAAAATTGCTTTAGAAAATGGTGTATTTGTTTCTCAGAATCCTGAAGATTCGAAAAATTCTGATGAAATCCAGCGAATCACTCTTGAAATGATTCAAAAGATTGATAAGGTTTTATAAGTGTCGCTTTTTAATGTTTGGATTGATGCTGATTCCTGTCCTTCACTTGTAAGAAATCATGCAATTAAGATGTCAAATAAATATGATTTAAAAATTATTCTTGTTGCTAATAAAAAAATTCACTGTGATACAATTTTTCCTTATGAAATGCAAATTTGTTCTAAGCAAAAAGACGCTGCCGATGATTTTATTCTAGAAAATGTTAAATCAAACGATTTAGTCATTACAAGAGATATTATTTTTGCTTCAAAACTTTTAAATAAAAATATTACAACTATTAATGACAGAGGGACAGTATTTGATCCCGAAAATATTGTAAAATTTTTAAGTGAAAGAGACTTTAATATGCAATTAGCTGAGATTGGTCTTGTAAAACATTTTAACAATGGTTATGACAAAAAAATGTTTTCACTTTTTGCAAATGCTTTTGATCGAGAAATAAACAAACTTTTGAAAAAATGTAAAAAATGATTATTCCTCTTCAACATCAGGATAAGCCATCTGAATGGAACAAATTCTGTCTTTTACTTGCATAAATGCTAAGACTACTTCCGGATCAAACTGAGAACCTGCATTATTTTGAATTTCATCAAAAGAATCATCGATTGTCCAAGATTCTTTGTAGCATCTTTTATGACTCAAAGCATCAAAAACATCTGCAACAGCTACAATTCTTGCAGAAAGAGGAATTTCATTTCCTTTTAATGGAACTGAATTTGGTACCACTCCATTTTTTATTGAAAAAGTGTTTAAATCAATATTTCCTGGATACCCCATTTCTCCACCATCCCATCTGTCATGATGATGAAGAGCTATTTCCTGTGACATTTCATCTAAAAATGATTCGGGTGGATCAAACAGTTGTGCACCAATGCAAGTATGACCTTTCATAATATTTCGCTCTTCTTCAGTAAATCTTGGAAAACTTTTTTTGAGAATAACATCAGAAATACCAACTTTACCTACATCATGAAATTTTGCAGCAATTTTCAGATTATCACGATAACGATGTTGTTCTTCTTCAGGAACATTGTGATTAAAAGCCCATCTATCATAAATTTCAAGCGAAAAAGAAGAAACACGTTCAACGTGAGGATAAGTTTCTTTTGGATCACGAAACTCTGCCATTTTTAACATTCGCTTAACCATATTAGATGTAAGATAAGCATGCTGTAATGCTTGTACTGCTGATGAAGCAAAATGTGTAATCAAAAGTTCTGCTTCTTCATCAAAAGGAATTACAGTTCCATCTAAATCCTTGGCATTTATTATCTGCAAAACTCCCAGAAGATTTCCATTTGCCATACGTAACGGAAGTGTATACATTGACTTTGTTCTATAATCAGTTGTCAGATCTGTATTTTTATTAAATTTGTATGGCTGGTTTTCAGAAATCTCATAAACATCATGTATATTCAAAGGTTTTCCAGTTAAAGCAACATAACCACAAATTGACTTTTCGTTTATTGGGAACGCAAAGCATGTATAAGGAAGTTTTTCACCTGGGGCAAGTTCTTTTAAATGGGTATCATTTTGTCCATATTTTATTTTCAATTTTTGCCCTTCAGTAACATATATTGAACCAGCATCTGCATTTACGATTTTTCTAGTTTCTGTAAGAATTCGTTCCAAAAGAACATCAACATCCTGAATTTCACCAAGTTGCTTTTCAATTTCAATAATTTTCTGAAGTTTATCGTCTTCCTTTTCCATAACTATAATATTTTAAAGTATTATCAAAAAAAATCAAGTAGTTTCATCACTTTTAACATAATGTTTATTCTTTTTTACCTTTTTATTATTCGATATTCTTTATATTAGGTTCAATTTCGAGTTTTTGAATTTTAATCAGTGGCAAGGATTGTAAGGGCTGCGTAGCCAGTTCCGAAACGTAGCGAAGGAATGAAGGTAGCACGAAGTGCGTACGGAACCCTGAAAAGCGCGAGTTTGCAATGCAAACTCGGGACGAGAAAATGCTATGCATTTCTCGCTTTTTTTGCGAAGCAAAAAGCCACCCTAAAAATACGTCGAGTCAAGGCACGCTAACGCTTAAGGTCTTGACT
>JALFAW010000017.1 GCA_022773305.1 Spirochaetia bacterium | reverse complement strand
GGGGCGTTTTTTGTAGGTTTTTTGAATGGATTTATGCCCTGCGGTCCTCTTCAGGCTATGTGGATTGTGGCTTTGGCAAGTGGAAGCCCTGTTTCTGGAACTCTTTCTATGTTGTTTTTCGCTTTAGGAACTCTTACACTTATGCTGGGTTTTTCTTCTATTATATCTATCATTGGTAAAAGAAAGCAGATCTTGTTATGAAAGCGGGTGCAATTCTGGTCGTTGTGATGGGGCTTTCTATGGTTTCGCAAGGGTATGCTTTAGGTGGGGTCAAGGCAGAAGAAATAAAATCCTTTGATAAAAAAACAATTGAACTTCAGGACGGTAAACAGCTTATAAAAAGCAAATTTGAAATAAATAAGTATCCGAATATTTCGGTAAAAAAAGGAATTCCTGTGCGCTGGGACATTGAAGCAGGACAGGATGTTCTTACTTACTGTAATTACAGAATGATTCTTCGGGATTTTCAACTGGGCGTGGAAATGGGATATGGTACAAATGTAGTTGAATTCACTCCTGAAAAAACAGGAAATTTTCAATACAGCTGCTGGATGGGAATGATTACTGGAACAATAAAGGTGGAGGAATAGATTTCCAAAGGAGAGTTTTCGACACTGTAACGGGGTTAAGAAGGTATTTTTCTGTCTTAACTTGGAAGGTATTTATAGCCCTGTTCCTGCAAGTTTCACGACTTCGTCAGGCCAGGCATTATTTTTGTGCTCTGAATCCGTGGCTTTGCTTCTGCTATAGGTTTTAAATACGCTTAATTTCCCCACATCTCTTTCCAGCTGATGATTTCCTGTTCAAGTTTTTGATTTGTTTACGCAGGGGAATTAGCGGATACTTTTTTTCAAAAAGAAAGCTGCCTTGAAAAAGGCAGTCTTAAGTGATTAATTTTTGAGGATTTTTATTGAAAAGGAGGGGCTTATATGCGTTATAAAGATTAAATAATCATCTTTATAACATTTATAGGTTCTGATAAAACTTTTGTTCCTGAAATTGTTTCACCTGTTGTAAAAATTGTACTCCAATAATCATCTGTTGGTTTTCCACTTCCAAAAACAGTTTTTGTAAATTCTGCATTTTTCCACAAAGGAAGATTTGACAAATTTTCAATATAATTTTCTATATTAGTCCAAAGCTGTTCTGGAATATTCTCTTGAAAGAAATTCTCTTTTGGTTCTCTTCCATATATATTGATAAAATAATTTTTTATTATTGCGTCAATAAATTTCATCCAGTTTTTAAAACAAGTTTCTTCAAACATTCTACAAGCACGAATATGATCCCAACTGATTGATAAAGGTGTATTCTCTTCAAGAGATTTTCTGATTTTATCCTCAATCTTTGCAGTACCAATATTTCTATCAAATTTTCCGTTCAGTAAAAGTTTTTCAGCAAGAATATTCATTAATTTTATAAGCTGAGTTTTTTCTAAATCACGAGGATTTAATCCTTCCTCTTTTTTATAATCAAAAGGTTTTGAAAGTGGGACTTTATTAATAAACTGAGTATAAAGTGTTTTATCCAAAGTTGAATAAGACAAAGGTTTTTCTGTGGAACGTCCTCCCATTTCAACAAAGTTCATTAATTTATTATCAGAACTTGCATTTACATATTCTTTCACATCATCGGCTATATATTTTTTTAACTGTGCTTTTTCTGCAACAAATACATTCAACAAATCATTTTCAGAAAAATTAAAATTATCTGCATCAAGACCTTTTATTTCTTGATACTGTGTTATATGTTGTTTATAAATTAGTGAACCTAATCCACTGATTACAGATTTATCAAATGCAACTTGCTTTAATGTTGTTCCAGCATGTAAATTTGTATCAATTAATTTTTTCGTGTCTGGATTTATAAAAACTCTAACTGGCAAATTTCTTGTGTTCAAAAAGATTTGAGCAGCAGCTTTATGCTGACCATCAAAAAGCATTACTTTTGATTTTCCACTAGAACCTTGTACATAGCCCAAAGAAATTTGAAGTTGAGGATATCCATTATAAAATTCATCCATCAATTTTGGTAAACTAGAATTGATTTTTCTTGGATTTATTTGATCATCGTGAAAAATGTATTCTATCGGCAATGTTACAAAAAAATATTCAATTCCAGAAAGATTATCTTTATATAGTGGAAGAGAAATTATTTCATTTTGTCCCAGTTTCAAATATGTAAATTTTATGAAATTATTTTCAATTTTGTATTCAAGCTCATACTTTGAACCGCCATACAATTTTAAAACATCTTCAAGATTAGGAGACTCATTTCTTTCATTATGAATTTTATCAGCAAGATTCTTATAATTCCATAGACTTCTTGCATAATTTAAATCTTTGTCAGATTTTGAACGATTTGGACCAGCCAATTCAAGGGCAAAATTGGAAGGATCATCTGCACCACCTCTACTAATTGCTATTACATGATCGATATCAATTTTATCTTTGTGTAATTCCAGATCAATATCTTGTCCAGAAACGAAACATTTATGATTTTGTTTTTCCCATAATTCCTTTATCAATTTTTCTCTTTCTTCTGGAGTTAATTTTGATAAATATTCTGAATGTACAGACATTTTATTTTCCTCTTATTTTTTCACTATATTGGTGTATCATTATATCACATTTTCCCCATATCCGCCATAATTCTTTTTTCCACATCATGGCAAACGCATGTAAAAAAATTTTTGTTTTAAATCTAAAACTATAGGAACTTTCGTAGATTTATTCTGTGGCGGTTGTAGTGTGGGATAAATGTACATGCCGAAAAAACTATTTTTAATGATAACTTATCTTATTTAGTTGATTTATAGTAATCAAGGCAGGAGCTTTGGTGCTTTTTTAGCAATTTCAATTCTCTTCTCACCATTAATCGGGGCTTTTATTCTTCTTATTTTGGGTGAAAAGAAATAATTCGTATGCTTATTCTTGTTCTTTTATTCTATGTGTAAAATTATTGCAGATAAATTGAATGAATAGATAATATGGAGGGTCGAACCCGCCTTTTTTACGAAAATAGTTGCTGATTCAGTCTATATATAATACTATAAAAGAAAAGAGGACGTAGCCCCATTCCAGGTCAAATAAGAAAAACTGCTGCTTTAAAACAAGATATTTCCAGATTCCCCTGTCGATGAAGGCGTAAAGACCGTAAAGAGAGGTCAGAACAAGAATAATACGCGGAATGATTTTGCGCAGTTTGTCATGCCGAACTTGTTTCGGCATCTCATTTGTAGAAGATCCTGAAACAAGTTCAGGATGACAGTTGATGGGGGCAGGATGACGCATTTTATTTGTAATCACCCCCCCCAGACTGTCTAAAAACTACCTTTTTAGTCATTTTTTTGTCTTTCAAATCCATATTTAGCGCCATTTTTACCAATTTAGTATCAATTTTAACACTAGAGGTTTTAGTTTTTAGGCAATCTCCCCCACATGCAGTCCGATATGCAGCGACATAAAAAGATAATACCAGTGACTAGAAAGCAGATGGGCGATTCTGGCAAACCCAAGACCGCTCTGAATATTCAAAAAAGTAAAAAGCTGATTTGAAAGAATGATTCCTCTTATCATCAGAAAGATTGTACAAATCAAAATGCAGCAGTTTATGACAGTCTGCATGATGCGGTAGGGATTGTATTTTCCTTTGAAAATCGCTCCGTACGCTCTTCGGTCGTTTGCGTTAGTAGAAGTTATTGACTTGCTCGCTTGCGCGAGAGATGCATACCAGCGGCGGTTCAAAAAATGTGAACGCTCCACAGAACAAAAAGCCCCACGCCTAAGATTTCGTGAACAATCTCCGCAGGAAAGAGAAAGTTTCCGCCCATAAGTATTATGGAAAGAACTGTCATTGTAATGTCGATGGACATTCTTAAGCGCTGGGGTTTTGTCATTCTTTTTCTCCTCCTCGTCTATTTTATTTTGCATTTTTTAAGCCATTTTTCCACTTCTTTTGAAAGAGAAGCTCCGCCGGACGTTCCCGGTTGTCCTGCAGGTCTGCTCTTTTTATATTGACAAAGTGGTGCAAAGTGATGCATAATATGAATATGCCTCAAAGACCAATATCAGATTCAGAACAAACTGTAAGAATAAGTATATCTATTTCAAAAGATGCATATTTAGAATTAGAAAATATTTCGTATGAAAAAAAAGTTTCGCTTGCTTGGGTTGTAAGAGAATCTATAGAAAAATATTTAAAGGAGAAACAGAATGAACAGAAGCAATGATTTTTTTAGAATTTCCAATGCTCTTTCTGATGAAGAAAAATCGTCTATTTCTGATAACTTGCTTTTAGTAAATAACGATTCTTTAAGAATTCTTTCTAAGATTCCTTCAAATTCAGTAGGTCTTATTTTGACAGATCCACCATATCATTCTACAAAAAAAGAAAATATCAGAAATGATACAGCTTTTTCTTCTGATGAAGAATATTTATCTTGGATGTCCTTATTTTTTAAAGAATGGAAAAGAGTTTTACGACCAAATGGTTCACTGTTCATGTTTTGTTCATCTGCAATGGAATCAAAACTTCAAATAAAAATGGAAGAAGACTTTAATGTTCTATCAAATATTGTTTGGACAAAACCAAATGAACCGGGGTTTGATGGCTGGAAACAAAAAATGAAAAAAGAAGCCTTGCGTCAATGGTATCCACAGTCGGAGCGCATTATTTTTGCAGAACCAGCATTTGAGGGAAATATGAATCGCTCTTATTTTGCAAATTTTCTACGAGAAGCAAGGAAACAAACGGGAATTTCAGCTCATTACCTAGCGGAAAAAATTGGAGCTTTTGGAAAAGTAAATCATGGTGGTAGCGTTTCTAATTGGGAAACAGGAAGAAATATACCTAGTAGAGAACAATATTCAAAAATTATTTCTGTACTAAAGGAAAATGGACTAACAGCTTTACCAGACTATGAAGATGTCATAAGACCCTTTATGGTAAATTCAAATGTGGAATTCACGGATATTTGGTCATTTCCTTCTGTTAGGCCACATAAAGGAAAACATCCTGCAGAAAAACCTATTGATATGCTAAAACATGCAATTTCTTCAACAACTTTTGAAGGTGATATTGTATTGGATTGTTTTGCAGGTTCTGGAAATACAGGATTAGCTGCAATTGAACTCAATAGAAAAGCAATATTAATAGAAATTGAAGAAAAATGGTGTCAAGAAATCAAAGAAAAACTTTTCTTTGAGGGAGCATTATTTGACTTCAACCAGGTACCAACAAATTACCAATACTTCCATGAGTTGCAAATTGCTAATTAATTTTAAAAGAGTTTCTCTTTAAGACATCAATCATCCATTTTATTGTATTGTCAATACCAGAATCTTTCACAACAACATTACAAAAATGGTGCCCCCAGCCTAGGTTATAAGGGATATGATTAAACTCGCCGTATCGTAATTCATGGATATGAAACAAGTTTAGTTGGGTTATAGTTAAATCAATGACTTCTCTACCTTCTGCCTGTGGAACTTTATTAAAAAATCCATTGGCTGAAATTTCTTCTAAGCAAAGAGGACAGATTGCAATGTTTTTAGAATTGAGGATTCTTTTTTCTTGAAGTTTATTATAATCAAGGAGTCCTTTTTTTGTTGATTCTTCTATTGCCCATTTTTTCCTTCTTTCAACATTTTCTTTTAACATTCCATTTTCAGTGGCAACTAATTCTGCATCTCGGCAATGCCAAAAAATTGCTTCAAGTTGGAGCCTGGCATTTTGAATATTATTCGTTGAAGCATATTCATATGCTCTGATTCCTGCACCTTTTAATGAAGTTGCATTAAATCCCTTGTTTATTTTCTCCCCATTGTCAGAAGCCGTTGTTGCTGGAATTCTTGCAATGTATTCTCCTCCTAGAGGGGCTAATCGACTAGTTGCAACAGTAAATCCTTTTTCCTCTGGATTATGTTTTAACCAATCTTCACGAGTCTCATAAAAAATCAGTAGATTCTCACCAAGTTTTAAATTCAGTTGATTAAGGTCTATTTCTTTATTTCCAAAATAATCCATAGGAGAAATCAATACAATAAATCCATTTTCATAGTTCATGGAATAAACTTTTTCAATCCTATATTTTTCAAATTGGTGGAATGGTATTAGAATTGTACTGTTTCTACCAACTCGATTTTGATAAATCTCATCGTCATCAGCACCACGAGTTTGCCCTGTTTTATAAATTTTTCTATCAAGTAAAGATGGTAATTTTGGTAATTTTTCCATAATACTTGTTTATCGGAAGTATTGTCTATAAAATAAAGTCAAAGTTTCAAAGCGGATGTCGCGGTCAAGCTTACCGCCGTTTAAGCAATTGTTAGGTTGATGGCACAGTGGGGCGCTTCGCGAAGAAAAGAATATGATTCTTGAAGATATAAACAATTTTAAGATAGTTCTTTTTACCTTTTTAAGATTGCTGCCACAAGGCGTGAAACCACAGCAAATAAAATGATAATAGAAATATAGTCCATTGCAAAAAGAATGTAGCCCCGCTCCAGGTCAAAGAAGAAAAACTGCTGCTTTAAAATCAGGTATTTCCAGACTCCCCGGGCGATGAAGGCGTAAAGACCGTAAAGGCAGGTCAGGGCAAGAAGAATGCGTGGAAGGATTTTTGCCACAATATTCTGAAAAAGTCGTCCCATGTGAAGGCCGATATGCAGCGAAATAAAAAGATAATACCAATGACTGGAAAGCAGATGGGCAATTCTGGCAAACCCAAGATCGCTCTGAATATTCAAAAAAGTAAAAAGCTGATTTGAAAGAATGATTCCACTTATCATCAAAAAAATTGTACAAATCAAAATGCAGCAGTTTATGACAGTCTGCATGATGCGGTAGGGTTTATATTTGCCGCGGAAGATAGCAGAGTACCAGCGACGGTTTAGTGCGATGTGAACTCCCCATAAGACAAAAAGTCCCACACCTAAGATTTCGTGAACAAGGTCTGCCGGAAACAAATAGTTTCCGCCCATGAGTATTATTGAAAGAATTGTCATTGTAATGTCGATGGACATTCTTAAGCGCTGGGTTTTTGTCATTAGTCTTTTATTTTATCTCCTGCTTTACCTGGATTTTTAAGTCATTTTTTCTATATTTTATTCAATTTTTACCAGTCATTTAGAGCCCTTATTTCAACAATCCTTCAATATATTTCTTAACATCTGCGCCACTTCCTCGTGTAAAATCTTTTCCACCTTTAACGTTCGCGCCTTTAGCAAATTTTGCAAGGTCACTTCCGCTGCGACCAAGACCACTTCCACCGCTGGTACAAAGAGTGATGAGTTTTTTGCCGTTCCAGTTCTGGCTTTCCACAAAGGTGTAAATAATTTTTGGCGCATAATACCACCAGATTGGATAGCAGACCACAACAGTGTCATAGCCTGAAATGTCGATTTTGTTTGCAATTGCAGGACGGCTTTTCGGGTCGTTACATTCAATCGAAGAAAGTGATTTCTTGTCGTGCCAGTCTAAGTCAGCGTCGGTGTATTTGTGAACCGGCTGAATTTCAAATATGTCAGCTCTCATTGCTTCTGCTGCATTTTTTGCCATGCGTTCTGTTGTTCCTGTGGCACTAAAATAAACAAAGGCCGTCTTTGCTGAAAGTCCTGTCATAATAAATCCTCCAAGTAAAAGTGTAAGAATTAGTTTTTTCATTGTAATTCTCCATAAATTTATTTTTCCTTCCAGACTTCCTTTGCCAGACGGAATACTGCCCAGCCTTTTGGCCAGCCTGTGTACATTGTAGTATGTGTGATGATTGCGGCGATTTCTTCTTTTGTAACTCCGTGAGTTTTTGCGTTTTTCAAATGGTATGTGAGGGAAGAATCTGTAATTCCGCTTGCCATGAGCGACATCACTGTTATAATGCACTTTGTTTTTATATCGATTGCCTCTGCGTTCCATACTTCGCCGAAGAGTACATCGTCGTTCAGGTGAGCGAACATAGGAGCAAAATCCCCAAGCTGCTCTCGATCTGCTGTCTGTGTAATTTTTTCTGCCATACTTGTCTCCAAACTGTTTATTTGATTTCTATCAGACGGTAATTGCGTTTACCGCAGCCAAGTTTTTCTGCATATTCGAGAACTTTTACCTGATGTGTTTCTTCCCACTGGGCACGTAGTTCCGCCGTTTCTGCAGTTTCTGCTACAAAATCAACAGAACACTGGTCAATTGCAACCGGATTATAGGACGCAATAATGCCGATGTTTCCTGTATTCTTTGTTCCCTTGCAGCTGTCTTCCGGTTCATAACTGTCGATGACATTGATGAAAGCCCAGTTGTTTTTATAATCAAGTGCAGCACGAAGGGCATCGGCAAATGATTTTTCCAGAACATCCGGCTCTGTATTGTGATAGTGATTTGGGTCAGTTCCGCCGGAGTGAATTAAACATTTACCCGAACGGCTTCCAAGGCACAAGGTTACATTTTTTATTGCGCCGTCAAGGGCGGGGAGAAAGTGCATTCTGAACTTGAAGACAGAAATTAAAGTGTCGTATTCATCAAAATGACTTCCTGTTCGGGCATATTTTAAGAGATAACCGTTTTTAACCGGCATATCAATATCACCATTTTCGTCCAGCATCTGCATTGGACCAACTTTGTCAAAACCGTGCTTTTTGGCGTGAGAAAGATTCAGCTGTGGAGTCCATCGGTTTCCTGAAAGTCCGCAGGAGTCAAGCATTGTTCCATTTGTTTCCTTGATAAGGTTTGTAAGAAGTTGGGGCTTAAGTACATCTTCATCAGGTCCGCCGAAAGAAACTTTAATTCCGACCTTGCCCTGTTTTTTTTGATTTAATGCGTTGTAGACTTTCATAAGTCCTGCTGCTGATACGTCACGGGTAAAGTAGACAACAGGTGCATTCTTATCTTCTGTCTGATGTGCAAGCTTTGTTGATTTACTTTGTGCTGAAAGAGGGGCGAGACAAAGCAGTACTAAAGCAGACATTGCTGTAAGTTTGATAAAAGTTTTCTTTTGTGTTTTCATATTTACCATTCCTAATTTTTAGGGTGCAACCGCCATTTACTTCAATAAGGCTTTTACATCTTCCACAATCTGCTCGGTCGTCATTCCACATTCCTGCAAAAGTTCATCAGGATTGTAGCGGTCATAAAATTGTTTTTTCAGGCCGTAATTTTTTACCAGTATTTTGTTTGGTCCATAGAAGGAAGCAATTTTTTGACCAAATCCGCCTTCTAGAATTCCGTCCTCAAGCGTAAGGATAAGCTGATGATTCTTTTCAAGACCATGCAGAAGTTCTTCGTCCAGGCCGGAAGCGAAACGAGGATTTATCAGGGTAGGAGCAAATCCATATTTTTCCTTGATTGCAGAGGCAAGTTCTTCTCCTTTCTGGAAAAAATCACCCAGAGCGAGAATGGCAACTTTTTCCCCCTGCTTTTCAATCTTGAAGCGGTTCAGTACGCCGTAGTCTTTATCTGCAGGGCGGTGGCTAACGTCATTGCCGGGAATTAAAATTAAGACAGGATTTTCTTTCTGGTCAAGACTCCAATCCAACATGGAAATGTATTCTTCTGCGCTTGAAGGGCAGAGCACCACAAGATTCGGAATATTTGTAAAGGCGGCAAGACCGAATATGCCAAGATGGGTTACATCTGTAAGTCCGTCAAATGATGAATAATTCATAAGCATGGTGACAGGAGTTTTGTTGATGCACACGTCCTGAGAAATCTGGTCATAGGCACGCTGTAAGAAAGTCATGTTGGTCACAACAAGAGGTTTTGCACCCCGGCGGGCAATTCCCGACGCAATGGCAACAGCGGCTTCTTCTGCAATTCCTGTGTCAATGTACTGACTTCCAAGCTTAGCCCGCTCTTCAGGATCAAGTCCCACAGACATGGGCATAGCAGGAGTTACCACTACCAAATCCTTGTCCTTTTTAGCTTTTTCTACTATATATTGGCTGGTCATGCCTAAATATGATTCACCGCTTCCAAAACTTACTGTTGGTTTTCCGGTTGCCCGGTCAAATGGAACGCACCAGTGCCATCCTTCCTTGTCCTTTTCTGCCAGACTGTAGCCTTTACCTTTTTGTGTGTGAATGTGAACAACAACAGGACGATTTGAATCCCGGACTTTTTCAAAAACCGCAATCAATGAAGCAATGTCATTTCCGTTTTCTTCGTAGATATAGTCCAAGCCCCATGCCCTGAACATATTGTTTTCAGATTTGCCGTTAGAGTCGCGGAGAGCCTTTAGATTCTTATAAAGCCCGCCGTGGGTTTCAGCTATTGCCTGTTCATTGTCGTTTACTACCACAATGAAATTTGAATTAAGCTCGCTTCCTGCAACGCTCAAAGCTTCCAGTGCTTCTCCGCCAGAAAGAGATCCGTCTCCAATGATGGCAACGATATTTTCCTTTTTGCCCAGAATGTCTCTTCCTTTTGCAAGACCTAAAGCCAGTGCAATTGAAGTAGAAGTGTGCCCAATGTTAAAAAAATCGTGTTCACTTTCATCTGGATTTGTATAGCCAGAATCTTCTGAAAAGCGGCTGTCGTCAAAGTAACCGGCCTTTCGACCTGTGAGCATTTTATGAGCATAAGCCTGGTGGGAAACGTCAAATACAAATTTATCATTTGGAGAGTCAAAAACATAATGAAGAGCGATTGTCGCTTCTACAAAACCAAAGTTCGGCCCAAAATGTCCGCCAATTTTTGTAAGGCGGTTGAAAAGTCCTTCGCGAATTTCATTTGCTACAGTTTCCAGTTCTGAAACAGAATACTTCTTTAAATCTTTTGGTGAATTAATCTTGTCTAAAATCATAATAGTCTCCTATTTTCGTATCGTCGCCCTATATCTAGCGCGGCAAGTTTTTTCAAAAGTTTTCTCCTCTCAGGTCTGGGCGTTCCCCTCAGTTCATTCGCTATGCTCATTCACTTCGGGTCGCTATGTCCGCCCTTCGCTAACGCTCATTGCCTTCGGCAACTTCGGGGCTCCCAGCGCTAACGCAATATTTCAAATACCGCTGTCACATCGCTTTTTCCAAGAATTTTCTTGAATTCGGCTTCTGTTACTCCATCCACCTTACCAAGTCGGGTAAAGTTCCAGCTGTTAGTGTCGTAGTAAATTGCAATCTGGTTTCCCTGATACAAAATGATGTCGCCTGCTGTGGTGGTAATCTGTGTATCATTTCGAGGAAGAGAAGTGCCAATTGGCCCGTATTTTTCAAAATTGCAGTAGTCGCTCATTTTGATTGTGACAGGAGCCCTTTTCAAAAGTTCGTAAAAAGCGGTGGCCGAAGAATTGTCTACCAGTGTTGCAGTAAGTTTGTGGCTTCCTGAGTCACTTGTAATTTGAATCCCGATTTTCATATCCGAAGTTTCTCCTTTGTCTGCATTTGCATTGGCCGTGTTTAAGGCACAAGCAGAAGACGAAATAAAGATGCTTATTAATAGAAGAAAAAGTGATTTTTTCATAAAAACCTCCGTTGGGGGCGTTGCGGGGGTGTCCCCCGCTGGGTGGGTAGGACGCAACGAAGTGCGGCCGCAGGGAGGGGCACTTCCCTCTTAAATCCTAAATATTTCCTGCCTCCACTTTTGTTCTTTTTTTGGGCGCTCGTCGTTCGCTGCGCTCACTTCACGAGTTTTCTTTTGCTCACCAAAGGGTGAGCATTTTGCTACGCAAAAACAAGAAAACTCGCGCCGTCGGGCTTTTCGCCATTGCGCTGTCGCTCAGTCCAGTGGCCGCCTTCGGCGTGGCTACAATCCCTAGCGCTTTTTAGTAACATTATGTTACTTATCTAAAGAATATGATATAAAAAGTAACTTGTCAATACTAAAATGCGGCTTTAGTGACAAAAAGTTGCTTATTGTGAAAATTCCCTTTTTGTGCTATCATTTTTGTATGGCAGATTATATCCGCGCAAGAAGCGATGAGCATAAAGAAGAGCGACTTTCTCAAATAAAAGAAGCAACGGCAGAACTTTTTTCAGCCTTTCCCTATTCAGAGATTACTCTTACCACTATTGCAGAGAAACTTGGCTGGTCTCGTGCCAACCTTTATAAATACGTTACGACCAAAGAAGAAATCTTTTTGGAAATTTCCGCAGAAAAAATGGCAGCTTATTACGGTGCCCTGCTTTCGGCTTTTCCAGAGGGCAACAATTTTACGACAGAAGTAATTGCAGAAGTCTGGGCTGGAATCGTCAACGCAAATCAGGATTACATGCGCTATGTTTCCTATCTTAACCCGGTGATAGAAACAAATGTTACTGTGGAACGTCTTGCCATTTTCAAAAAGAAATATTACGACCTGGCAAACGCCTTCCGGGACAGGCTTGCAAAAATGCTGAATACCACAGAAGATAAGGCCTATAAAATCCAACTGGATGTACTTTTTTATGGGTCGGCAAATGCAGTCTGCTGCTACAAAAATCCTCTGGTACAGGAAGCTCTCAAACAGATTAACATTACTCCGCCACCAATGGACTTTTACAAGGACATGAAGGACTTTCTTAAAATGCGCCTGGCGTGGAAAGAATAGACAAAGGATAAACTAAAAATCCTTCCAAAATAGAAATTGATTTTCAATTAATAAGTGTAAAAATAACTATTAGGTTCAATTTCGAGTTTTAATTTTAAACAGTGGCAAGGATTGTAAGGGCTGGCGTAGCCAGTTCCGAAGCGTAGCGAAGGAATGAAGCGATAGCGGAACCCTGAAAAGCCTGTTTTTTGCGAAGCAAAAAGCCACCCAAAGAATAAAAATTTAAAACTCGACTTTTGTCCTAATATATATAGTTAGAATGTCAAATATTTGATTTATATTATAGGGTTTTTGATTACTTTGCTTGCTTCTACTTAGCTCAATCTAGAACCCCCTTTCATCGATATTACAATCCTTGCATAGTTTAACCTCGAAGTTTATGGTATGTTGAAAAAAAAGTAATTAATATTGTATACATTTGCAGATTTCAATAATTGACACAAAGTCTTAAATTTGATAACATAACAAAAGTTAACTAATTTTTTTGGGGGTCTCCAATTGGCAGGAAAACAGACATCTGCAGAGAAAAGATACGCTCAAAGCGAAGTTCGCAGACTTCATAATAAAGCTATTAAAAGCACATGTAAAACTTACGCAAAACAGTTCATAGAAGCTGTTCATGCAAAAGATCAGAAACTTGCTGAAGAAAAATATAAAACACTTCAGAAAGAACTTGACAGTGCTCGTAGCAAAGGAGTTTTGACTCGCAATGCTGTATCACGCAAAAAGTCAAGAATGATGAAACTTTTCAATGTTACTTTCGAAGCAAAATAACATTTAGAAAATGCTTTTTGGAATCCAGTTGGAGAAAACTTCAACTGGTTTTTTTTTGTCAAAAAAAAACTGAAAAATGAGGAGAGAATACAATAAATAAAACGTACTGTGTTTTTCACAGGGTTAAGTTTTATATATAATAAACACTCAGGGCAAACGCATTATAAAATGATTAGTTGTAATATCTGGCTCCCGGTCGTGATTCACAGGTCAAAAACGCGCAATAATGCGCTAGACGTTTTTTGGGGTATAGAAACTATTATAATGCCGCTCTCGCGGCAGCCCCAA
>JALFAW010000317.1 GCA_022773305.1 Spirochaetia bacterium | reverse complement strand
TTCTCGCATAAGGATTCATTGGATTTCCGTTAACGTTTCTCTTTTCAGAACTGATAATCTGAGGATAACCATCAATTGGTTCACCAAGTCCATTGAAAACACGTCCCAAAAGACCTTCTCCAACTCTCAATTCCAACGGTTGGTCAAGAAATTCAAAGGTAACTTCATCAAGATCAAGTCCGATTGTTGAACCAAAAATCTGTACAACAACTGCATCCTGAGAAATGTCAACAATTTTTCCAATTCTTTTCTCGCCAAAACGGTCTCGAACGCAGACAGTTTCATTGTAAAAAACGTTTTCTGTTCTTTTTAAAATAACGATTGGTCCATCAACCGAAGTCACACCTCTATATTCTGTTCCTTTCATAAACAATTACCTTCCTGAATACATATGTTCAATTTCACTCATCTGCATATCAAGTCTGTTTTTTACTTCCTGTATTTTATCCAGTTCTTCATTTTTATAAACCATTTTGATTCTGACAATTTCATCACAAGCAGAAATTTTTGTAACCTGACCTATCGGCGCACCTGCTTTTATAACAGCAAGCGCACGTTTATAAAATTCCATCATCAATTCCAAAATAGCAATCTGTTTGGCAGAAGAACAATACATATCGATATCATCAAAAGCATTCTGTTGCAAAAATCCATTTTTTATCATCTCTGCAACTTTCAAGACAAGTCTTTCGCTATCAGGCAATGCATCAGGCCCAATCAAACGAACAATTTGTTGCAATCTATTCTCATTTTTCAAAAGATTAATTGCATCCAGTCGAAGAGTTTCCCATAAAGGATTATGTAGCGTCCACCAGTCTTTAACTTCATCAGCATATTCAGAATATGAATCAATCCATCCAATTGCAGGATAATGTCGTGCATTTGCAAGTTCCCTATCCAAAGCCCAGAAACATCTGATAAATCGTTTTGTATGCTGAGTTACCGGTTCTGAAAAGTCACCGCCTGGAGGAGAAACAGCACCGATTACAGAAACTGAACCTTCCTGCCCTTCAAGAGAAATAACACGACCAGCCCTTTCATAAAATGAAGCAAGTCTTGTTGGCAGATAAGCCGGAAAACCTTCTTCTGCCGGCATTTCTTCCATACGGCCAGAAAGTTCGCGCAATGCTTCTGCCCAACGCGATGTAGAATCTGCCATAATTGCAACATGCATACCCATATCACGAAAATATTCAGCTAAAGTAATTCCAGAATAAAGGGAAACTTCACGTGCTGCAACTGGCATATTTGAAGTATTTGCAATTAAAATAGTTCGTTCCATAATAGAACGCCCAGTTCTCGGGTCAATCAACTCAGGAAACTCTGTCAAAACTTCAGTCATTTCATTTCCACGTTCACCACAACCAATGTAAACAATCAAATCCGCATCACACCATTTTGCAATCGCATGCTGAGTCATTGTTTTTCCTGTTCCAAAACCACCAGGAATTGCTGCAGTTCCTCCTTTTGAAAGTGGAAAGAACACGTCAATAACACGCTGACCTGTAATCAAAGGTTCTGTAACGCCAAGTTTTTGAGCATAAGGACGAGGTTTTCGAACAGGCCAATATTGTGCAAGCTGAATTTCTTCATCAAGTTCTGTCACGGCTATCACATCATTAACAGTATAATCACCAGTTCCCCTAAATTCTTTTAATACTCGTCCACGAACATAAGGGGGAACCATAATTTTTTCAGTGATAGATTCGGTTTCCTTTACAGTTCCCAAAACAAAACCTGGTTTTATAGGAATTCCTTTTTGCACATCATTCAAAGCTTCAAAATGCCAGATTTTTTCTTCATCTAAAGGTTTAGTTCTTTCGCCAGGAAGCAAAAATGAACCCGAATTTTCATACATAGCCTGCAAAGGACGCTGAATACCATCGTAAATATTTCCCACAACTCCTGGTCCAAGACGCAAAGAAAGAGGCCTTTGAGTTGAAACGACAGGTTCACCAATGCTCATTCCAGTATCTTCCTCGTAAACCTGAATTGTAGCGTTTCCTTTATTCTGGCGGATAATTTCACCAATCAATTTTTTATTTCCAACATCAACTACATCGTAAAGACCACAACCATCCAGTCCTTCTGCATAAACAATAGGTCCTGAGATTCGTGTAATTTTACCTTCAATCATAAGTCTCCTCCAAACAAAGTTGATGTCAACTCTTCTCTATTTTTATCAAGAATCTGTTCAAGCACTTGCGAAAAAGTCAAACGTACACGAATAGATTTATTTTCTGTTTCTAAAATAATTCCCTGAGGATTTTCAAAGCCAAAGTCTTTTTCGTAAGCAACTTTTCCAAATTCAGTTTTTTCACATTTATCAAGCAGTTTTCCAATTTTTTTCGAAAGTTGAGTTTCTACTTCAGTTTTATCAAAACCATAGAAAAATGCTGTAAGTTTTTGACCACACAATGATTTTTGTAAATCTTCAAAATCTTGAAGATGTGAAATCAGCATTGTGATTTTTTTACTATCATCAACAGATTTTAAGTATTCATTAATATTTTGCAATAGTGTATTCTCTATGAAAGTAATCTTAAAACGCTGCTTTTCAAGAGGAATAGAAACTTTTTTATTTTTTTCAAATAGTTCAATTTTTCTATTATAAATTTCCTGCTTTTCTAATTTTGCTTTCTGTATTTCACTGTCTAAAGAATCCAAAAGTTCCTTACATTCTGAATCCGAATTTTTCAAAATCTTTTCAGCTTTTCTTCTAGAATCAGACAGGATTTCTTTATCTAAAATATCAGTCGAGCGCAATTCCTGCATTCTAAACCTCCGAAAAAAAAGATAATAAAACTAAACTTCCACGCCGATAGCTTCTTTTATTGCATCTGACAAAGATTTTTTTCCTTTCAGATGACCATCAAGACCTGGAACTTCAACTATAAGAGGATAATTTCCTGTTTTCTGCCAATTAATTTCCTCAGCTTCAATCTGACTGGCAGCATGTTCTGTCAAAATCAAAATTCTTGGAATTTCTCCAGAAGGCACATTTGCAATTCCACCTTTCCCAGTAACTCTGTTAAAAGCATCCAAAACTTCATTTCGTGATTCTGCAATTGTGCCGTCAATGCCAGTCAGTTTAAAAGCAAGGACAATTTCCCGTTCACCAATAATATAAAATTTCACTTTTTACACAAATTAAATGAACAGAATAAGAACTGCTACAAGCATTCCCCAAAGACAAATACCTTCAGCAAGACCAACAAAAGGAAGTGCCTTTCCAGAAAGTTCAGCATTTTCACTCATAGCACCCATTGCTGCCGCACCAATTTTTCCAACAGCCATACCGCCTGAAATACAGGCAAGTCCTACAGCAATTGCAGCTGCAAGATATTTTACGGCACCGCTAGATGATTGAGCTGCAGCTTCAGCTTCCTGAGCAAAAATACTTGCACAACCTGCAAAACAAACTAAAAAACTAAGAATCTTCTTTTTCATATCAAACCTCTTTATTTTATTTACAATATTAATTAACAAATTAACTTAAAACTCTGCTCCTCGCATATTAATTGTAACCATTTAAACTAAAACTTCTTTCAAGTTTCAAATTTTTTAATAATTACGTCACAATTTCAAACTTAAACGGAATAAATTCTTTTCCTGTTTCATGAAAGAATTTACTGAAAAATTCATAATATTGAAGTCGCACAACCTGAATTGCAACAATCATACCTTCAAGTACAACGATTAATGCATTTCCCACAATTAAAACTATAATACCACCAACAGTTCCTTTTCCACCACAAAGAGATGTTAAAGTCATAATCGTAAAGTTCAAAACTGCATGAGAAAGGGCAAAAGCACCAACACGCACAAAACTTACAGTATTTGAAAGATAACCTGAAATAACTTCGATTACTTCTACAATACTTGAAATCAAATAAGTTCCAAAACCATTTTCAAGTAAAGATTTTTCTCCAGCAAGAAGACGTTCAAAAGGAGATGCAAATGCTGCAAAAAATAAAGAAACCCCAATAATCACCCAATCATAAATTTGAGGAGAATGATGCAAAAGAACAATTCTCAGAACAAGTGCAATAATATACCAGAAGAAAACAGCACCAGCAAGTCCATTTTTACCGAACAAAGCCTCGCCATATCTTTTTCTAATAAAATTGTTAACAATATTTATGATTAACCCACAAGTATTTATAACAAAACCAATTGCAACTGCCACACCAAATACCCCAAACATTACATAAATAGATTTAGGATCACTAGAAGGCATAAGTTTTACAATTGGAGCATGAGGATTTCCAAAAAGTCCAGTCACCCAGTGAGCAAAAGGTTCCAAAAGTTCTTCCGTTCCAAAAAACTCACCTGTTAAAATACCCATAATCGAACTTGAAATTCCCACAGCCATAAAAATAGGAGAAAACTGATTCCATTTTCCCATGTTCAGCACTTTTTTTGACATCAAAATTCCCATTAGAAGCAAAACAAGTCCTTGTCCACAGTCGCCAAACATAATTCCAAAAAGCAGAGTGAAAAAAAGTGCTACCCAAGGTGTCGGATCAATCGTGCCATAAACAGGAGAACCATAAGAAAAAATCATTCTTTCAAAACTGTGAACAAATTTTCCGTGAGTCAGTTTTACAGGAACTTCTTCTTTACCTGAGAGAATTGCGGGAACTTCAAAAGGTTCATAAGCTCTGATTGCAATTCTACTTTCTGTCAAATTATCCAAATCCTTCATATATGACTCACATTCTTTTGCAGGAATCCAGCCAGTAATTCTGTAAACAAGTTCAGTTGATTCAAGATTTTGTTTAACATTTTCAATTTGAACAGCAATAGACAAAGAACATATAAGTTTAATAAGTTTTTCTTTGTGTGTTTGAGCAAAATTCTCTTTTTCAGTTTTCAATTCTTCAAGCATTTGTTCAGCTTCAAACTTTTGATTTTTTAAACCATCCAAAACAGATTCAGGTACGCCTTTAAAATCCTGAGGAATAGACATTTCCACAAAATGCACTTTTTTAAGTTCAGCATCAAGTGCAAATCTATTTTTCTTTGATGAAGCAACCAGAATATGAGATTTTACATTACCAAGTGGAATTACAACAGCAGTTCCTTCAAGCGAATCTTTAAGACTATCAAAATCATTCTCAGAAATCTTACCAATTTTTAAAGAAAGAAAAGAAAGATGGTCAAGTTCTGAAAAAGAAACCTGAAGGTTTGAAAAAGCCATTGCTTCTGTATATGCAGCATCCACTTTTGTAAAATTTTCATTTTCTTCCTGGATTTTCTGTTGCAAATCACGATATGCCGAAATCATCTTTGTAATCTGACTTCTTTCTTCATCAGAAGGTACAGAACTATTTTTTAAATCAAAATCGATTCCTTCAAATCCCAAATCTCTGTAGATATTACACAACTCATTATAAAGTTGACTATCAACATTTGAAATATTGTGAGCAAGTTCTCCATCAGATTTTTTCTTTTGATTTTCTTTAGATTGAAACTGGAATGACTCTCTTTTTCCAATATATTCAATCACAGCTGATACATCTTCTTTTAAAACCATCAACTCCAAAAGTTTCATTTTAGTAGTTTTAGCCATTTGCACCTCCATCTTGTGGTATGCCAACTGTTTTCATTGCCTCAGAAGGCTCAATATTTAATCTTATTCTTTCAACTGCAGCTCTGATGCACGAAAGTTCATAATCTTTTATTTTATTCCATGTGACGAGAGTACAAACTGACATAGGATATTGATGAAAATATGAAATTGCTTTATGAGTAAGTTTGACTCTATTCTTTTTTTCTATCCAAAGAGGATTTATTTTCCATGGAACTCCTGGTTCAAAAGGATTGAGCAAATCATGATATTTTGAATGACTCCAGGCATCATATTCATCAAGAGGAACATTCAAAAGATGAATTATTGGTCCTGCAACAGGATCTTTTTCATCAGCACAGTCAGTTACGTAAATCAATCTATTAATAATCTGCTCATTGTTCATTTTATAAAAAATTTTCAGACGCAGCATCCAGACAAGATTTTTGGTGACAAATTCAGTATAAAATAAATCTTCCATAACTGTTTTTATCTCACCAGATTCATGCTCTAAAGACTTCCACAAATGCTTTATCACTTGAATGTCAAGTTTAAAATCAATCTGATTAATATGATGTATATCAGGAACATTGTTCAACCATTCAAACTGAGTGTTTTGTGTAATTTTTTCTATGTTTGGCCAATTCGCAAAATTACACTGTGAAAAATCACGTAAATCAGCAATAGGAGGGATTTTTTGTTCTTCATTACAAAGAGCGGCAAGAACAAGTTTCAAATTCTCAACTTCATATTCACAAAGCAAATCGATAATCACTGGATTTGGTTTATCATAAAGACTAACAAAATCAGTATAGTCAGAAAAAAAACGATTATATGCTTCAATTTCAATTTTATGTGCAAGCATAATTTCTGGAATAACAGGAGCAGGAGTATTAAAAAGCAAAGTCCACAATTCAGAAAGACTTTTTGGTTCAAAAAGAAGTTTTGTACGTTCACCAACAAAACTTTTTCTCAACTTACCGCTTAACTTAGCAAAAATAAATCCATCAGCACTTTTCTTATCCATTTTGCTATTCCTGATAATTAATTCAATAGGAGTTTTTCTAACAATTCAGAAAAGTCTTTTTTATTCAATACTTTTTTTTCTAAAGATAATTTATATTCATTAAATTCATCAGCATATTTTTTTGAAATAGAGTCTATCTTATTTTGATATTCAATTTCTAACTCTTCAGAGATTTTTTCAAGATTATCTTTATATTTTGCGGAAAATTGTGCCCGAGCTAATGAAATGCGTTTATCAGCTTCAACATGAGCCTCGTTTACTAATATAGAAGCATTTTTTTCAATTTCAAGAAGATGATTTATTGCGTCAAGTTCAGGATTTTCAGTTATCATAAAAAACCACCTATAAAATAAATCTCAAAGTTTTTAGAATCAGTTTGTAAATTCAAAAAAAATCATCACTTTTTCAGGGACATAATTTTAAACGAAATAATTCATAAATAATTATTTTCCCTGAATTATTTTACAAACTTCTTCTTCGTTTTTCGATTTGAGCACCTTATCCAAAAATTTTGGATTTTTTACCAGTTCTAAAATATCTTTTAAAACATGAAGATGTTCAGCAGAATTATTTTCATCAAAAAGTATTTGAAAAACAAGATTAACTTTTACACTTTTTCCAGAATTGCTTAAATCTTCAAAATCAATTCCTTTGGAACTAATGCCAAGAACAATCTGAGTTTCTTTTACCGAATTACAGGTAGCATGAGGAACCGCAACACTTGGAAAAACAGCAGTACTCATCTTCTCTTCACGCTGAACTAAAGCAGAAATTGCCTGTGTACGAACAATTTTTGGATTATTTTCAATCATAACTTCCATGAGTTCTGAAAAACATTCATCCCATTCTGTACTTTCAAGATTCAGCTTAACTCTAGACGGAGTAATCAAACTGCCAAGCATTTATATCACCAGTTATCTATAATATTTTTAAATCAACTTCTATATTTCACCTTCAAAAGTTGATTTTCTTTTTTACTAATTATTCAGTTACAGTTTCTGAGTTACTTTCTGTTGATGACCACCAATCAGTACTAGATTCAGAAGTAGTTTCAGTTTCAGTCTGAGTTTCTGTAACAGGAACAAGGTCACCTTTCACTTTTGGAGTTTTATTTACCAAAGCAAGACCAACTGTCAAAGCAAAAAACAGAATAACGAAAACCATTGTAGTTTTTGTCAAAACGCTTGCAGAATGTGAACCAAATGCAGCAGTTCCACGACCACCCATAAGTCCCCCCATTCCGTTTTCTCCATCATCTTGAATAGAAACGAGAAGAACGAGAAAAAGACAAACAATTACAAAACAAACTAAAAGAACTGTACCAATAACACCCATGATATATTTCTCCAATATTTTTTTTCTATTTAATATAAAGTGCTATCAATTTTAATGCAAAACAATTTTTTCGTCAATGATATCATTAATTATAAACTCTATTTTTTGGTATTTTAGCTAGATTTATTCAATTACACACTTATAAATCAATAACAAAGTAATCAACTCAAAACTTTTTTTGCCTAAACAAATATCTCTAAAAATTTTAAATTGAAAACAATCATACCACTCACACTAACATTATTAGGTTCAATTTCGAGTTTTTTAATTTTAAACAGTGGCAAGGATTGTAAGGGCTGGCGAAGCCAGTTCCGAAGCGGAGCGAAGGAATGAAGCGATAGCGTAACCCTGAAAAGCCTGATTTTTGCGAAGCAAAAAGCCACCCAAAGAATAAAAATTTAAAACTCGACATTTGTCCTAACAATTTATCTGTTTGAATGGATTACTATTTTTGTTCTGTTTTCATCCCTCACAGCAATAATAGAAAAATTATTAACAACACTCAAGAAAAAACGACAGCCAAAACCTGCACTATCAGAATCCACACAACAAATTTCATCAGAATAAAATAAATCAATCTGACTGAAAAAAAATTGTATAAAAAAAAGAGCCAAAGCAAGAAATCACTGCCTTGACTCTTTTTTTAACCTTTCCAAACTAAGTTTTACTAAACAAAACCGTAAAAATTACAAAACACAAATTGGAACAAAAGTTTCAGCCTTCAAAGAAGCGCCACCAATCAAACCGCCGTCAATATCAGGCTGAGCCAGAAGTTCAGGAGCATTAGAAGCTTTCATAGAACCACCGTACTGAATAATAACTTCATCAGCAACTTTCTGGTCATAAAGTTTTGCAATATAATCACGAATAAACTTATGAATAGCCTGAGCATCTTCTGGAGTAGCAGTTTTACCTGTACCAATTGCCCAAACAGGTTCGTAAGCTATTGTTACGTTTTTCATCTGTTCAGCAGTAACACCTGCAAGACCTGCAGAAAGCTGGAATGCACAAACCTGTTCAGCTTCTCCAGCTTCACGTTCAGCCAAAAGTTCACCAATACAAAGATCAACTTCAAGCCCACTTGCCAAAGCCTTGCGCACTTTTTTATTGATAAGTTCATCAGATTCGCCAATTTCGTGACGGCGTTCAGAATGGCCAAGAATTACACAAGAACAACCAATATCTTTAAGCATTTCACAAGAAACTTCACCAGTGTGAGCGCCATTATCAGTTGCAGCACAATCCTGAGCAGCCAGAATAATATTTGAACCTTTTACAACCTGAGCAACAGCATCAAGATAAACAAAAGGAACACCAATCATAAATTTATTAGTTTTACCCTTCAACTGTTCAACCAAATCTTTAGCCAATGCAACAGCTTCAGCTTTAGTAGTATTCATTTTCCAGTTTCCGGCAATATAATGAGTTCTAGCCATATTATTTTCCTTCTATAAAAAAATATTAAAGGAGGGGAAAGCCTTCCCCTACGGCCGCACTTCGTTGCGACCTACCCTTTCTAGCGGGGCAGATTTCATTCCAAGGTTGCCCCGCAACGCCCCAAATTTATTTTGTTGCAAGAATTGCAATACCAGGAAGTGTTTTTCCTTCCAGGAATTCCAAAGAAGCTCCACCACCAGTTGAAACGTGACTCATTTTGTCAGCCAGGTTGAATTTATTTACAGCTGCAACAGAATCACCTCCACCGACAACAGTCATTGCTCCACGTCCTGTAGCTTCTGCAACAAGCTGAGCAACAGTAGCTGTTCCTTTTGCAAATGCTTCAAATTCAAATACACCAACAGGACCATTCCAAACAATTGATTTTGCAGTAGAAAGCACTTCTTTGTAAAGTTCAATTGTTTTTGGACCAACATCCATAGCCATAAGATTGTCAGGAATGTCAACACCGTCAACGGCAACAGCAGTTGCATTTGCATCAAATTTATCAGCTGCAACATGGTCAACAGGAAGAACGATTTTTACACCTTTAGCCTCTGCATCAGAAAGAAGTTTTTTAGCAGTATCAATAAAATCATCTTCTACAAGAGAAATTCCCACTTTATGACCTTGAGCTTTCAAGAATGTGTAAGCCATACCACCGCCAATTACAAGTGCAGAAGCATTCTTTAAAAGAGATTCCAAAACGGCAATCTTAGAAGAAACTTTTGCACCACCAATAATTGCAACCTGTGGTTTTGGAGGATTTTCTACCATTGGCTGAATATATTTAACTTCTTTTTCCATCAGGAATCCACCAACAGATTCACAACCCATAAATTTTGCAATAGAAGCAGTAGAAGCCTGGTCGCGGTGAGCAGTTCCAAATGCATCGTTTACAAAAATATCACCATAAGATGCAAGTTCTTTTGCCATAACATCACGTTCAGCAGGATCTTTAGAAGTTTCTTCTTTATGGAAACGAACATTCTCAAGCATTGCAACCGCACCTTCAGGAAGAGCATCAATTGCAGCTTTCTGACCAAGAGCATCAGGAAGGAAAGTTACGTCTTTTCCAAGTTTTTCTGCAAAATATTTTACAACTGGAGCCATGCGGTTTTTGCCATTAATGAATTTTTCAGCATCAGCATCTGTCCAAGTTTTACCAGCTTTTTCAGCTTTTTCCTGAGCTTTCTTAACATCCTTTTTAGGGTCACCAAGATGACTCATAAGAACAAGAGAACGAGGATTCTGTTCAAGAATATATTTAATAGTAGGAAGTGCAGCCATGATACGAGTATCATCCTGAACAACTCCGCCCTTCATAGGAACGTTAAAATCAACACGCATAATAATGCGTTTGCCTTTAAGATCAACATCTTTTACAGTTTTAATCATTTTAAAAACCTCTGAAATTAAAAAAATGTGCCACAGAGACAGAACTCAAGCTCCAACTGTAGCCAAAATTATTCATTTTATATAATAATATTTTTATAGTAGAAAATCTAGTATTAAAATTGTGATTTAAGTTATGATTTTAAATAGTAGCGACATAAATCAGATTTTGTAACAATTTTTTCTCTCACATTAAAAAATGAAAATTAAATCACACTTGTTTCTTTTACCAATACCAACAGACCAAAAACTACCCCGACTTAGAGTTTAAACTTCAACAAAAAAATGATATAATCAAAGAATGTTTAATCCCGAAGAAATCATTTTTTGCCCCACAGCAGAATGCAATCTACGTTGTCCTCACTGTTTTGTAAAACAAGATAAAATCACACTCGACCAAAAAAAATCCATAGATTTTTTAGTTTCATCAGCGTCAAACATTAAAAAAGTTGGATTTTCAGGCGGTGAACCATTTTTAAATCTTGATTTTATGCTTTCTTTAATAAAAAAAACAGTTCAACTCGACCTTCTGTTCGATCAAATTATGACAAACGGAACTTGGTGGAAAACTACACAAGAACTCCATTCCACTCTCACGAAAATTCAACAAGCCGGATTCGATGGCAAAATTGGTTTGAGTTGGGATATTTTTCACAATCAAAATCCACAAAAAATTGAATATTTCATACAAACCGTACAAAATTATTTTGGAAAACAAAGCATTACTATTCAGAGCGTAAAATCTTATATGGAGGGAAGTCTCCCCCCTAGTCGGCACTTCGTTGCCTCCATACCCCTCTCAGCGGGGGACACCCCCGCAACGCCCCCAGACATAAAGTCTGCCCATAAAACATTCCAGAAAGCTTTAAAAAAATGGAAATTCACATTTAACACTTTTATTAAAAAACATCCCGAAATTCCAGTTTACATACTTCCACAAACTTTTGTTTCAGAAGACAAAAGGGCCTGGAAAAATCTTTTTTGGTTCAAAGAAGACTATTGCGAAGGTCCAGGTCAAGTTTTATACGTTCATGCAAATGGAAAAATTGCACCATGCTGCGGTTTTGCAAATGAAAATGAACAACTTATTATTGGTACAATTAATGACAGTTTTCAAACAATAATAAAAAATGCGCAAAATAATAAAATGATTAAACTTTGTTATGAAAAAGGTCTTTCAAACTGTAAAAAAGAAATAAAACAAAGACTTCAAAAGCAAGGTAAAAAAATACCGGGAAAATGTCGAGATATATGTTCATTTTGTGATTTTATTTGTAAAAACTTTTAAAATTATTTTAAATTAACTTAATCTTTTTTCTTGATTTTTCACAGTATATCAAATACCTTTAAATTGTTATCTATTTTTTTTAGATTAAATTTCAAGTTTTCTATTTTAACTAGTGGCAAAAATTGAAAGTACTGGTGAAGCCAGTTCCAAAGCGTTGCAAACATATGAAGGTATCAAAAAACACATACACCTTTTGAAAGCTATTTTTGATTACTGAGTGTTACTTACTGAGCAGAGCCAAGTTAAGTCAAAGTAAGCAAAAGCCTACCCAACTTGTAAAATTTTAAACTCGAAATTCAAGCTAAATAAAACAAGTAAAATAAAATATTAACAACTTTAAATATTAATAATTGGAGAAATCAAATGGCAGAAATCGTCATAACGAAAGAAAATTTTCAAAAAGAAGTATTGGAATCAGACAAAACAGTTTTACTAGATTTTTTTGCTGATTGGTGTGGACCATGTCAAATGCTTTCACCCATAATAAATGAAATTGCTCAAGAAAACCCACAGATAAAAGTTGGCAAAATAAATGTCGATGAACAGCAGGAACTTGCAATGCAATACAATGTTATGAGCATTCCGTTTCTTGCAGTTTTCAAAAATGGAAAATTAGACAGAAGTACAGTAGGTTACATGCCAAAAGATGTAATTCTTAAAATGTTATAATGCTACAAAAAAAACAGGCAGTTTGTAGAATTTTTATTCTTACAAAATCTACCTGTTTTTTAGGAATTGTCAGCTCCAACCACTGTGCAGGTCGCAACCTTCGGTTGCTTCACGAGTTTCCACTTGCTCGCCAAAAGGCTCGCATTTTGCTAGCGCAAAACCGTAAAAACTCGCACGGCTGCCCAGTAGCCTAAGTTGTATTACCAATTTATAATTTCTTTCTAAAAACTACCAGCAACAGCTACCGCGCAGGCTACTGTGCAGCCTACCATTGGGTTGTTTCCCATTCCCATAAAGCCCATCATTTCTACGTGAGCTGGAACTGATGAAGAACCTGCAAACTGTGCGTCTGAGTGCATACGTCCCAAAGTATCTGTAAATCCATAAGAAGCAGGACCTGCAGCCATATTATCTGGGTGAAGAGTACGACCTGTACCACCGCCTGATGCTACAGAGAAGTATTTTTTACCAGCCAAAAGGCGTTCTTTTTTGTAAGTTCCTGCAACAGGATGCTGGAAACGAGTTGGGTTTGTTGAGTTACCAGTGATTGAAACATCAACATCTTCGTGCCACATAATTGCAACACCTTCGCGAACATCATCAGCACCGTAGCATTTTACGATAAGACGGTCAGGATT